>DATFEN010000312.1:0-24085 GCA_035251085.1 Vicinamibacteria bacterium
GGCCGGGGAGGCGGATGACGTTCTGGCATTTCGGGCACTTCACCCCGAAGGGCCGGTCCGGCACCTTCGCGTCGTCGATCGCCACGACATGGGCGCACTGCGGACAGCTCGCTTGCACTCGCGTCACTCCTCGCGGACTTCGATGACCCGCGTGATGCGCTCCTTCTGAATCAGGTGGAGGATCGAGTCCTCGCGCAGGGCGAGGAAGGGTTCGCCCCGATTGAGGTAGTCGAGGACGCGCAGGCGATGCTCGGGCATGTCCAGGAGCAGCTGGCCCTCCAGGCGACGGCTCTCCGCCTCGACCCGGACGCGTCGCGTGGGGCTCTCCGCGATCTCCTCGGGCCGGTCGGCCGGCGGCTCCTCGACGCTCAACACCAGCACCTCGCGCTTGTTCAGGAGAAAGGGGCTGCCGCCCTCAGGCACGAAGGCGAAGAACGACGGCCCGTCGTTCATCCACTCCTCGGTCCGAGTGGGCCCCTCGTGGACCGGCGACGCGACCGGGATGAAGATGCGTCCCCCGAATCGGCGTCCATCCGCACACTCCACTTCGACGCTCCGCTCGACGGTCGGGACTCGTAGCTCATTCATCGCAAACCTCTCGGGGCGGAAGGCGGGAATTATGCGTCCCGACCGCGCGCGCTCGCAATCCGGCGGCCGGCCCAGGCCACCTGGCGGGCGACGCCTCGCAGCAAGCTCACCTCGCGCAGCGTGGGTGACGCACGCGCCAGCAGCGCGCGAAGCTCCCCCAGGATGGGCTCCGGATTGGCCTCCGGAAGATAGCCGATGGCGAGCAGTGCGCCCCGCAGGTCGGCGAGCGCGTCCTCGAGGTCGCCGGCCGTAGCGCCGAAGGCCTCCTCCGAAGGCTGCGCGCCCAGGTCCACGAGGAAGAGCTCGTACGCGACGACGAGCACGGCCTGGGCGAGGTTCAACGACGAGTGCGCGGCGTCCGTCGGGATCCGCACCGTCGCATGGCAAAGGCGCAGCTCGTCGCTCGTCAGCCCGCTCGCCTCCGGGCCGAAGACCACGGCCATCCGCCCGCCGCTGCCCTTTCCCTGCGCCCGCTGCGCCAGCTCCCGGGGCGCCAACGCCGGGAGATCGAGCCGGCCCGACGTGGCCACCACGAACGTCGCGTCGGCCACGGCCTCTCGCAAGCTGGGGAACTCCCGCGCGCCATCGAGCACGTCGAAGGCACCATAGGCGAGGGCCCGCTCGGTCGGGTCGCGGAGCCGCGCGTGCGACCCGACCAGGCGCAGCGCGGCCAGCCCCATGTTCTTCATCGCGCGGCACGCCGCAGCGACGTTCGCGGCGCGCGCTGGCCGGACGAGCACGATCGCGACGTCCACGGACTGACTATAATGCCGCGGGGTGACACTGACGCGGGTCTTCCGTCCGCTTCCGCGCACCGTCACACGCCCCGTGTCGGTCCTGGTCGTGCTGGCCTGGGTGGTGCAGATGGCCACTCTCGTGCGTGCGGCCTACCTGGAGAGCCCGGCCCTCGCAGCCGATCTGTCCCGATACGGCTCCGGCGCACAGTGGAAGGGCGTGTACTACCGCGGCGAGAAGATCGGCTTCATGGTCGGCCAATCGCAGGCGACGGAGGACGGCTACGAGCTGACCGAGGACGGACGCTTGCAGATGATGCTGCTCGGCGCGACGACAGCCGCCCGCATCCACACGTCGGCCCGCGTGGACCGCGCCTTCAACCTGCGATCCTTCGCCTTCAGCCTCGATCCCGGCACCGGCCCTATTGAGATCTCGGGAACCCTGGAAGGACGGAAGCTCGGCCTCCGGGTGAAGACGCCGACGGGCGGCACGCGGAGCGAGACGCGGGAGCTGGCCGAACCGCCCAGCCTGGCCCTGAACCTGCCCCGGCAACTGGCAGCCGCGGGCCTCGAGCCGGGCATGAAACGGACGCTCTCAGCCTTCGATCCGGCCACGCTGCGCAACGCCCCGATGGAGCTGAGAGTGGAGGGCCGGGAGGTGATCTGGGCGGCGAACAAGCCGGTCCCCGCGTTCCGCGTCAAGGCCACCTTCCAGGGCCTCGTCTCGACCTCGTGGATCACCGACGTCGGCGAGGTCGTGCGTGAGGAGAGCCCGATGGGCCTCATCGTCCTGCGCGAGACGCGCGATCGGGCGACGGCTCTCGCGGTTCCGGGCAGCGTCCAGGTCGACATGCTGCGGGCCGCAGCGATCCCGGCATCGGGAGCGCGTATCGTGGACGGAACGCAGCTCGAATCGCTACGCGCGCGCGTCACCGGCTTCGCCCTGGACGCGGCCGAGACGAGCGGCGCCGGACAGAGCCTGGACGGCGACGTGGTCCAGGTCGTGGACAGTGCCACGCAGAAGCCCGCGCCGGCCGGGGCCGAAGTGGAGCGAGCGAAGAAGCCCGAGCCCCTGATCGAGAGCGACGCGCCCGAGATCGCCGCGGAAGCGCGCAAGGCAATCGGGGATAGCACGGAGCCGAAGGCGCGGGCCGAGAGGCTGACCCGCTACGTGGCCGCCCTCCTCGAAAAGAAACCCACGGTCAGCCTGCCCTCCGCCCTCGAGGTGCTCCGCACGCGCGTGGGCGACTGCAACGAGCACACCGTGCTGTACGTGGCGATGGCGCGCGCCGCCGGCCTGGCCGCCCGAGTGGCGGTTGGCGTCGTCCACGTCCACAACGCGTTCTACTACCACGCCTGGCCCGAAGTCTTCGTCGAGTCCAACCCCGGCCGCGGGTACTGGCTGGCGGTGGATCCCACGCTGAACCAGTTCCCGGCCGACCCCACCCACATCGTGCTCGCACGCGGCGGTCTCGACCGCCAGGCTGCGATCCTGCCCGCCATGGGCCGGGCGCAGATCGAGGTCCTGTCGATGACCCGCCGCGTCGGCGTCAGCAACGTGCTCGTGGGACGCGTGGAGCGCGACGTACGCCCGCTCGACATCCCGCTGCCGAAGCGGGGCAGCGGCATGGCGTGCTGGAGCCGCCCGCCCGAGTAGCCGGAGCCATCGGTGATCCAGGCCGAGAGCCTCGTCAAGCGCTATGGGAAGTTCACCGCCGTGGACGACGTGTCCCTCGAGGTTCCGGCGGGCGAGATCCACGGCTTCCTCGGCCCGAACGGCGCGGGCAAGACGACGACGATCCGCATCGTCGCGGGCCTGCTGAAACCCACGGCAGGTCGCGTCCTCGTCGCAGGCCACGACATGGCACGCGAACCAGTGAAGGCGAAGGGAGCGCTGGGCTTCATCCCCGACCGCCCCTACATCTACGAGAAGCTCACGGCCGGTGAGTTTCTACGCTTTCACGCCGGCCTCTACGGCCAGGACGGCGACGGCGTGCCGACGCGCATCGGCGAGCTGCTCGAGCTGTTCGAGCTCTCGCGCTGGGAGGGCGAGCTCGTCGAGAGCTTCTCCCACGGCATGCGCCAGAGGCTCGTCATGTGCGCCGCCTTCCTGCACAAGCCCCAGGGCGTCCTCGTCGACGAGCCCATGGTCGGCCTCGACCCGCGCGGCGCGCGGCTCATCAAGGACGTGTTCCGGCAGATGGCACGGAGGGGCGTCGCGATCCTGATGAGCACCCATACCCTGGAGGTGGCCCAGGAGATGTGCGACCGCATCAGCATCATCATGAGCGGAAGGATCATCGCCCGCGGCACCGTCGAGGAGCTGCGGGGGCTGGCGGGGAGCCGCGACGAGCATCTCACCCAGGTGTTCCTGAAGCTGACCGGCGGCTCCGGTCTCCAGGAGATACCGGAGGAGCTGTGAAGGAGGCGTACCCCTATCTCCTGCTGCCGATCTTCTGGTCGGCTCGCAACCGCGCGCGGCGTCGCGAGAAAGGCGATGCGCTGCGGGGGGCCGTCTTCGGCGCCATCGGCGCGCTAGTGGTTCTCTCCATCTACGGGGGCGTCTTCTGGCTCACGTGGCAGCTCCTCGACTACGAGGAGCTGGGCGAGTACCTGGTGCGCCTGGGCTTCTCGTGGCTGTTCCTGACGTTCCTCTCGTTCGTCGCGTTCAGCGCGATCGTCACGTCGCTCTCGACGTTCTTCCTATCGGAGGATCTGCGCCTCGTCATCGCGGCTCCCATCCCTGGACACCGCCTCTTCCACTCGCGCTTCGCACGCACGGTCGCCCAGGCCTCCTGGATGGTCGTCGTATTCGTGCTCCCCGTGCTGCTCGCCGTGGGCAACGTCCGCTGCGCCGGCTGGGGCTACTACCTGAGCATCCCGCTCGCCGTACTGCCCTTCGCGATCATCCCTTGCGCGTTCGGGGTCTGTGTCACGCTGCTCCTCGTCAACATCTTCCCCGCGCGCCGGGCGCGCGACATCCTCATGCTGATGGGCCTCCTGTTCGCGGTCGCGCTCGTGCTGCTGCTGCGCTTCGTACGCCCAGAACGCCTGCTCTCGGTGGAGTCCCTCCCCGACGTCACCGCCTTCTTCGCGACATTGCAGTCCCCCGTCACGCCGCTCCTGCCGTCCTTCTGGGCTGGAGAGGCCCTGTTCGCCTCCCTACAAGGCCGCGTCGACACGCTCCACCTCGGAGCGCTCTGGACCTCGGCCCTCGCTTTCGTGATCGGGGCCCGCGCCCTCTTCGGACGCCTCTACTTCGCCGGTTGGAGCAAGGCCCAGGAGGCGCGCAAGGCCCGCTTCACCCGGCTGCGGTCGGTCGAGGGCCTCGCGCGGATCCTGCCCGTACGGCCCAGCAGCCGCGTCATCCTGGTCAAGGACCTGAAGGTCTTCCTGCGCGACACGACCCAGTGGTCACAACTCCTCTTGCTCATGGCCCTCGTCCTCGTCTACCTTTACAACTTCCGAGTGCTGGATCTCGACCGCCTGCCGTTCATGAGCGGCTTCGTCAAGAACGTCTACGCGTTCGTGAACCTGGCGATGGCGGCCTTCGTGCTGTCGGCGGTCGCGGTGCGCTTCGTGTTCCCGGCGGTCTCGGCGGAGGGCTCGGCGTTCTGGATCGTGCGCAGCGCGCCGGTGAGCATGGCGGCGTTCCTCTGGTCGAAGTTCTGGATCGGGCTCGTTCCAGTGCTGTTGCTGGCCGAGACCCTGACGGTCGTCTCCAACGAGTTCCTGGGGGTGGATGCCTTCCTCAAGTGGCAGTCGGCGGTCGCCGTGCTGTTCATGACCTTCGCGCTCGTGGGCCTCGCAGCTGGGATGGGCGCACAGCATCCGCGCTTCGAGGCCGAGAACCTGACCCAGGTCGCCGGCTCGTACGGCGGGATCGCGTACATGATCCTCGCGGTGCTGTTCATCCTGGTCGAGATCGGCTTGCTGGCCTGGCCTTCGTCGATCTACCTCTGGCACCAATTCCACGAGCTGCCGTTGCAGGCCCGACACTACGCCCAGATGGCTGGGCCCTACACCCTCGCCGTGCTGCTGAGCGGCGCGACTTTCTGGCGGCCAATGCGGCGTGGGATCCGAGCCCTCGAGGCGTTGGGTTAGCGATGCTGTTGAAGGCGGACTTCCACATCCACACCCGGGAGGACCCCCACGATTTCATCCGCCACACCACCGTCGAGCTGCTCGAGGCCGCGGCTCGGCAGGGCTTCGAGGTCATCGCACTCACCTGCCACAACAAGAGGATCCACACCGACGAGCTCGCCCGCCGCGCGCAGGACCTAGGCATCCTCCTGATCCCGGGCGTCGAGGCCGCCATCCGGGGCAAGCACACGCTGCTCCTCGACATGCCCTACAGCCGCTTCCGCGTCCGGACCTTCGAGCACGTCCGCGAGCGCAAGCGCGATGGCGGCCTCGTGATCGCGCCGCACCCCTTCTTCCCGGCCCCGAAGTGCCTGAACGGAAAGCTGCGCGAGAACCTCGACCTGTTCGACGCCATCGAGTTCTCCCACTTCTACACACAGACCGTAGACTTCAACCGCAAGGCCGTCGCCTACGCCAGCGCCCACGATCTGCCCCTGGTGGGGACCTCCGACTGTCATCGGCTGTGGCAGCTCGGCACGACCTACAGCCTGGTCGACGCCGAGACGAAGAGCATCGAGGCAGTGTTCGCCGCGATCCGGGACCATCGCGTGCGGGTGGTCACGTCGCCGCTCAAGCCATTCAGTCGGCTCCTCGGCCTCTGGCGCGGCGACCTGCGTCACGACGCCTGGCGCCTTCCGTCCTCGGTCCTGCCGGCGCTGTAGGCGGATGGACGAGTGATACGATGCCTCTTTGATGAAGCGCAACCCCACGCGCCCAGTGCGCGCCGGCTCCATCACCATCGGCGGCGGCCATCCCGTCGTCGTCCAGAGCATGTGCGCGACGCGCACTCAGGACATCGATGCCACGGTCGAGCAGGCCGAGGCGATCCGGGCTGCCGGCGGCCATCTCGTGCGGGTGGCCGTCGACAGCACGAAGGACGTCGAGGCGCTCGCCGAGGTCCGCCGCCAGACGACGGCGAACCTCGCGGTCGATCTCCAGGAGAACTACCGCCTGGCAGCGAGGGTCGCCCCCCACGTCGACAAGATCCGCTACAACCCCGGACACCTGTGGCATCACGAGAAGGACAAGCCTGTCCTCGCGAAGGTGCGTTTCCTGGTCGATGTCGCCCGTGAGCACGACCTCGCGATCCGCATCGGAGTGAACTGCGGGTCCGTCGATCCCGAGATGAAGGAGCGCTTCCCGGACGACGACGTGGGGGCCATGATCCAGTCCGCCCTCGAGCACTGCCGTTACATGGACGAGCTCAGGTTCGAGCGCTACGTCGTGAGCCTCAAGGACTCGCACCCCCGCAAGGTGATCGACGGCAATCAGCGCTTCGCGGCGGCGAGGCCCGACGTGCCGCTGCACCTCGGGGTGACCGAGGCGGGCATCCCCCCAGAGGGAGTCATCAAGACGCGGGTCGCCTTCGAACAGCTGCTGTCCCGCGGCGTCGGCGACACGATTCGCGTCAGCCTCACGCTGCCGAACCCGAGAAAGCACGAGGAGATCGCCGTCGGTCGGCAGATCCTGCTCGACATCGCGGCCGGGCGGTTCCGCTCCGTCCCGGTCTTCGACGACGACAAGCTGAACATCATCTCCTGCCCCTCCTGCTCACGCGTCGAGAACGAGCGCTTCGTGGAGCTGGCCGAGGCCGTCAAGGAGATGACGCGCTACGCCGAGCCCCATGCACTGACCATCGCGGTGATGGGCTGCCGAGTGAACGGTCCGGGGGAGACCGACGATGCCGACCTCGGGCTCTGGTGCGGCCCGACGCACGTCAACCTCAAACGGAGGACGGAGACCGTTGGGGCGTTCACCTACGACGAGATCCTGCCGAAGCTGAAGACCGCCTTGGACGAGCTGATCGCGGCGAGAGCAGCAACCATCAGCAGCTAGCCCGTGGCTATCGTCCCTGCCCCGCCAGATCCGCTTCGACCATGAGCCGCACGAGGCCCTGGAAGTCGACCTTCGGCGCCCAGCCGAGAACGCTTCGGGCGCGCGTCGCGTCGCCCAGCAGCAGGTCCACCTCCGCCGGGCGGAAGTACTTCGGGTCCACCACGACGTGCTTCCGCCAGTCGAGACCGGCGTGGCCGAAGGCCTCCTCGCAGAATTCACGAACCGAGTGCGTGCTGCCGGTCGCGATGACGTAGTCGTCCGCCTCATCCTGCTGCAGCATGCGCCACATCGCCTCGACGTAGTCGCCCGCGAAGCCCCAGTCGCGCTTGGCATCTAGGTTGCCCAGACGCAGCTCGCCGGAGTGGCCCTTCTTGATGGCGGCCACGCCCATGGTGATCTTGCGGGTGACGAAGTTCTCGCCGCGGCGTGGAGACTCGTGGTTGAAGAGGATGCCGTTCGAGACGTGCATCCCGTAGCCTTCCCGGTAGTTGACCGCGATCCAATGGCCGAAGACCTTGGCGGCGCCGTAGGGCGAGCGCGGATGGAACGGCGTCGTCTCGCGCTGGGGGGTCTCGCCGACGAGGCCGAACATCTCGGAGCTGCCCGCCTGGTAGACGCGCGCGGGCAGCTCCAGCTCGCGCACGGCATCCAAGATGCGGAGGACGCCGAGGGCCGTGACGTTGCCCGTGTACTCGGGCATCTCGAAGCTGACCTTGACGTGGCTCTGGGCGGCTAGGTTGTAGATCTCGTCGGGCCCCACGCTCTCCAGGGTCCGCACCAGGCTGTTCTGGTCGACGAGGTCTCCGTAATGGAGGTGAAGCTGATCGCGCACGTGATCGATGCGCCAAGTGTTGAAGGAACTGCTGCGGCGAACCAGACCGTGGACGTCGTAACCCTTGGCCAGCAGCAACTCAGCCAAGTAGCTGCCGTCCTGACCCGTGATGCCGGTGATGAAGGCCTTCCTCGATGCCAAGCAGCCTCCTCGTCGCGCCGGACGAGTCCGCGCAAAGCCGCGACTTTACACTAAAGGGTCAGGGAAAAAGAAAGGGAACCGCTAGGCCCCCCGAGCTTGCGCTGCGGATGCACTCGTGAAGCCGCTTGGCTCCACGTTCCCGGCGTCCATCCGCCGTGGCTCCCTCCAAACCCCGGCGGCGTCCGACGGGAGGCACCGCAGTCGCCCGAATCTCGCTGGGCTGTGCGATTCCCTCTTGCTTTACCCATATAGCAACTCCTATGCCCAGGAGTGCATCTTGTTTAAACTCTTTAACTACTGAGGATTACAGCCGATGCCCCAATCCGCGTCGACTCTCATCTGGGGCCCACCCGCAACGCCGCGCTATCGAAAACGCAACATCGTCAGGGAGCGCCAACCCCTCGCGGCACGCGAATCCCAAGCTGTTTCATCTTGCGATAGAGGTTCGTGCGCTCGATGCCGAGATCGCGCGCCGTTCGAGCCAGGCTCCCTGAGTTGGCGGTCAAGCGGTAGAGGATGTACTGCCGCTCGAAGCGTGCGCGCGCCTCGCGGAGCGGGAGGGCCGGGCCGTCCTCGGGACCGCCGCCGACGCCGGCGATCTGGAAGGCGTCCATTGCGTCCTGGTGCGTCACGACCTCGCTCGGGACCAAGACGACGAGCCGTTCCATCAGGTTCCGCAGCTCGCGCACGTTGCCGTTCCAGGGAAGCTGCACCAGGAAATCGATGGCACGCGGGGACAGCCGCTTCGGCCGGAAGCCGTTCTCGACGCAGGCCAGGCGCAGGAAGTGCTCCGCGAGCTCGGGGATGTCCTCGCGGCGCGCCCTGAGCGGCGGGACAGCGATGGTCAATACGTTGATGCGGTGATACAGGTCCTCACGGAAGCTGCCCCGCGCGATCTCGTCGGGCAAGTACTTGCTCGTCGCCGAGATGATCCGGACGTCCACCGCCCGGCTCTCGCGGCTCCCAACCGGCGTGACCACGCCCTCCTGCAGCACGCGAAGCAGCTTGGTCTGGGTCAGCGGGCTCATGTCCCCCACTTCGTCGAGGAAGAGCGTGCCGGCGCTGGCGGCCTCGAAGACCCCTTTGCGCTCCTGATGGGCTCCCGTGAACGCGCCCTTCACGTGACCGAACATCTCGCTTTCGATCAGCTCCGAAGGGATCGCGGCGCAGTTCAGCTCCACGAAGGGACGCTCGCGCCGCGGCGAGAGCGCATGAATGGCGCGGGCGATCAGCTCCTTGCCCGTGCCGCTCTCCCCCGCGACCAGGACGCGGCACTTCGTTGGCGCGGCCATCTCGATGAGCTGGTAGATGCGCCGCATGGCCTCCGAGCGTCCCGCCATCCCGAAGCGGGAGCCTTCGGCGGCGTGCTCGAGGTCGGCCTCGCCGCCCGGCAGGCGGGGGCGCAGGACGCGGTCCAGGACCTGGAACAGACGGTCCCGGGCGACCGGCTTTTCGATGAAGTCCGCCGCGCCCATCCGCATCGCCTCGACGGCCTGCCCAACGTCCCCGAAACCCGAGACGACCACCACGGGTGTGGCCGGGGCCAGCCGCTGCAGCTCGCGAAGCACGTCGATCCCGGTACCGTCTGGCAGGCGCAGATCCAGCAGGACAAGGGAGGGTCGCCGCTGGCTGAAGAGGCGCAGCCCCTCGCCAACCGAGTCGGCGGCGAGGCTCTTCATGCCCCGCCCCTGGAGGAGCCCGACCGTCGTCTTCCGGACGCTTTCGTCGTCTTCGATGACGAGGATCAGCTCGCCGTCGCGCGGGACCATTGCACCTCGGTCGACATGCTATCATCGCGATCGGAAGCGCGTCACTCGATGGGCAAGCCCTCTCTCTTTGTGGTCATCGTGGCCGCGCTGGCGTTCGGCGGCTGTCCCGACCTTCATCTCGAAGGCCCCGAGGACCCGACTCCGCTGCCGATTCCCGAGCGCGCAACGGTCACGGTGGAGTACGAGCAGCCCGCGGGCTGCATCAGCACCACGGTCAACTGCCAGGACCTCGTGATCTTTCTCGGGAGCTGGATGGCGCCGGGAGGCGAGATCTTCCTGACGCCCGACGCCTCGAGGCGCTTCTGGACGGCACGGATCCCCGATGTCCCGGTGAACTACCCGCCCCACGGCGATCCCTACGAGGTGCGGGTCTACGACCCGCACCTGCAGGAATCCTCGATCCTCCGCTACACCGGCCGTCGGCTGAGCGTAGGGAGCGAGCCGCTGACGGTCATCCGCCGACCGGGCTCCCACAACGAAGCCGCTGTGGTCTTCGTGGACTCCATCGGCCAGGGCCACAACCCGCCCTGACCTGAAGCCCTAACGCGCGGTGCGGATGGTGGCCAGCCGCGACTGGTAGTCCCGAATCCGCAGACCCTGCGGCGAGTTCGGGTTCCTGACGTACTTCTGGGCCTCTTGCAGGCGCGACTGGCTGACGGCCCACTGCTGACGGTCGAAGGCCTCGATGCCTTGCGCGATGTAGATATCGGCGATCCGGCTCAGCACGCTCTCGTCGTCGGGCTTCCACATCAGCGCTTGTCGATAGCGCTCGATCGCCTGGTGGGGCTCCCTCCGCCGATCGCGGAGGAAGTCGCCGTAGCGCACGAGCGGCTCCGGCTTCTCCTTGTCCAGCTTCACCAGCTCGTCGAGGGCCCACTCAGCGTCGTCGTAACGCTCGACGCGTGCCGCGAACTCGATCATCGTCTCGATCGGCTCCCGTGACGCCGGCATCCCGGTCACGGCCGCTCGCAACGCCTCGACGACCCGCTCCGGCCGGAAATCGGTGTCGCTGGCCAGCGGCGGCAATGGCTTGGCCCGGCCCTTCCTCTCCTTCGCAGCTTTCTCCAGCTCGAAGCGCCGTACCGCATGCGGCGCGAGCACCTGGGCGAGGGCCAGCGACGCCACGGGGTGGCCGGACCGCGATTGAAGCGCGCGCTCCAGAAAGCCCAGCGCCGTCAGCTCCTCAGGCTTGAACTCGGGCGCCGGCGGCGGTGTCGCCCGCTTCGGCGCCGGTGAGCTCAGCGGCGGCGGTGGCGGGAGCGGCGCCGCCTCCGCCTTCTTCGCCCAGACCGCGCCGAGAACCGCGAGCTGGTCCGCGTCCCCCGTGGAGGCGTCGAGCTGCGCCAGTGCCTGGTCGGGCTGGCCCGACTGAAGCAGGCCCATGGCCTGGCTCGCGGCCCCGCTCAGGACGAAGGAGGCGGGGGCCGGGGCCGGCGTCGCCTCGCTGCTCGCGGGTGCGGGCGGCACCGTCCGAGCGGCCCCCTTCTCGCACCCCGCATGCAGCGCGAGGGCCGCGAGCGCGGCGACCACCCGGCGGTTCAAGATCGAGGCTTCCGCAGGCGTTCGATCGCGCGGTTGGCGCGATCGACGACCTTCGGGCTCGGGTCGTTGACGAGCGGCTCGAGAACGCTCAGCGACGAGGCGTTCCCCATCGCGGCGATGATGTCGCAGAGCTGCGCTCGGATCTCCGCGTCCTGGTCGTTGAGGTACGGATACAGGTCGGTCAGGATCCCCGGGCCGAGCTCGAGCAGATATCCCTGCACGCGCTTCCCGGCGCTCGACGAGGGCAGCCCGAGCACCAGCGTGTCGAGGAAATCACGATCGCCGAGGCGCGCGATCGCGAAGGCGTAGGCGAGGCGCAGATCGTCGCCGCGCTCGCGCTGGAAGTCCTTCTTGAAGGCCGGAAGCATCGACGCATCCGAGACGCGGGCCAGGCCCTCGACTGCGATCCGCTTGCGCTCGGGGTCGGACTCTCGGACCACTTCGCGGAACAAATCGGCCTGGGCGGGGTCGGCCACGCGACTCAGGCTCTCCAGGACTTTCACGCCCTGTTCCTTGCGCCGGTTCGCCTCGTACATCTCGCGCAGCGCCGGGCCAGCCTCGCGCACGCGCAGGGCGCCGATCGCCGCGAGGGCGCGGTTGCGGACGGACGCGCTCTCGTCCGAGAGCAGCGGGATCAGCTTCTGGCCGTCGGCGCTGGTGCCGACCTTCCCGATCGCCGTGGCCGCGGCGCCGCGCACGCCCGGCTCCACGTCCGGCAGCACGGCCACCAGATCCCCGGCGATGCTACGGCCGTCGAGGATCCCGGCGGCGTAGGCCGCGCCCTGTCGAAGCTCCTTGCGCTCGTCCCGCAGGAGCTGGGCGAGGGCGCGGAACACGGACGGGTCCACGGTCGTGAACAGGGGCGGCGTCGGTTTCTCGTACTCGTCGGAAAACAATTCCAGGAAACGCCCGACGGCCCCGCTGCGCTCGCGCTCGCTGTAGACCTCGACGATGGAGCCGAGGGCCTCCTCGCGGACCTCCGCCTCGGGGTCGGACATGGCCGCCACCAGTGCCGGGACCGCGTCCAGATTGCGCAGCTCGCGGAGCGCCCGCACCACCTCGAGCCGCACCTTCGCCTCCGGCTCGGCGCGCAGCGCCGCGGCCAGCGGCGTCACGGCCTCCCGCCGCCGCGACTTGCCCAACTCCTGAGCGGCCTCCAGACGTGTCTTGACGGTGGGGCTCTTGAGGTTGGCCACGAGGTCCTCGAAGCTGGCGCGGCCGGCCCCGGATGCGTCCGCGGACGCCGTGAACAGGATCACCCCGATGGCCGCGCGGGCCAGTGTCATCCCACCTCCTTTGCGTTTTCTGCCGCTTCCCGCGGCCGTTTCGCTCGAGCCGCGATGATAGCAGATGGTCTTCGCCCTTCAAGCCTCGGCGAAGGCCGGCGCGCGCGCTCCGCTGAGCGCCATCCGCAGCGGCCGTGCGGTGAAGCCGCGCTCCTGCGCCACCAGCGCCTCGGGCGTGCCCTGAAAGACGAGCTCTCCACCCTCCCGCCCGCCCTCCGGCCCGAGGTCGATGACCCAGTCCGCCTGCTTCACGACGTCCATGTTGTGCTCGATAACCAGCAGCGTCGCCCCGGCGTCGAGCAGGCGGTGGAAACAGCCGAGCAATTCGCTGACGTCGGCCATGTGCAGCCCCGTGGTGGGCTCGTCGAGGACGTAGATCACACGCTCGCCAGGCCGGCGCAGCAGGTGAGACGCGAGCTTCACGCGCTGCGCCTCGCCCCCCGAGAGCGTCGGCGCGGGTTGTCCCAGGCGCACGTAGCCGAGACCGATCTGGTCGAGGGCCTTCAAGCGGTGCTTCAGGCGCGCCTGGCTCGAGAAGAACTGCAGCGCCTCGTGGACGCTCATCTCGAGCACCTCGTGGATGCTCTTGCCTCGATAACGGATCTCGAGCACCTCCGGCCGGAAGCGCCGTCCCGCGCATTCCTCGCAAGTGAGGAATACGTCCGCCAGGAACTGCATGTCGACGCGCACCTGCCCGTCTCCTCCGCAGGCCTCGCAGCGCCCCCCGGCAACGTTGAAGGAGAAATGGCTCGCCGTCAGGCCCCGGGCCTGCGCCTCCTTCGTCGCGGCGAAGACGTCGCGGATGAGGTCGAAGGCCTTGATGTAGGTGACGGGGTTCGAGCGCGGAGAGCGGCCGATCGGCGCCTGGTCGACGAGCACGACGTCCTCGAGGAAGGAGGCGCCGTCGATGCCATCGCACTCGCCGGGCTGTCCGTCGTACCCGTTCTCGCGGCCGAGCAGGTTGCCGCACAGCACGTCGTGCACGAGCGTCGACTTCCCGGACCCCGACACGCCCGTGACGCAGGTGAGCGCCCCGAGCGGAATGCGCACGGTCAGGTCCTTGAGGTTGTGGGCGCGGGCGCCGCGGATCACAAGCTCGAGGCCGTTGCCCCGCCGCCGCCGCGCGGGAACCGGGATCCCCAGCTCTCCGCGCAGGAACTTGCCGGTCAGCCCGCGGCCGTCTTCGAGCAGTTCCCTGAGGCCACCCTGGAAGAGCACGCGCCCCCCCTGCTCGCCCGCCCCCGGGCCCAGGTCGATGACGTGGTCGGCGGACCGGATGATCGGCGGCTCGTGCTCCACGACCAGGACGGTGTTGCCCTGGTCGCGGAGACTCTTCAGGATTCGAACCAGGCGCTCCGTGTCCCGCGGGTGCAATCCGACCGACGGCTCGTCCAGGATGTAGAGCGTTCCCACGAGTCCGGTGCCCAGCGAGGTGGCGAGACCGATGCGCTGCGACTCGCCGCCCGAGAGCGAGCCCATCGGCCGGTCGAGCGTCAGATAGCCCAGTCCGACGTCCGCCAGGAAGCCCAGCCGGCGGCGGATCTCCGGCAGCACGCGCGCTGCGACGCGATCCTCCGCCTCGGACAGGCGAAGCGCGTCCAAGAACCCGTTCGCCTCGGCCACGGTCATGTGGCTGAGCTCATCGATGCTGCGCCCACCGAGCTTGACCAGCAACGCCTCCGGTCGAAGCCGGGCTCCGCGACACTCTGGGCAGGTCTCGAAGCCCCGATAGCGCGAGAGCAGCACCCGGATCTGCACCTTGTACTTCTTGGCCTCGAGCCAACGGAAGAACCCAAGGACGCCCGGGAACTCCTCGTCCCCCTCGAACACGCCGCGCCGATGCGCCTCGTCCAGTTCGCTCCAGGGCACGTTCGTGGGCACGCCGCGGCGCTTCGCGAAGCGCTTCAGCTCCGAGAAGAACGACCGGTAGTGGGCCTTCGTCCACGGCTCGATCGCACCCTCGGCCAGCGTCTTCGACGCGTCGGGGACGACCAGCGCATGGTCGATCTCGATCAGGTTCCCGAAGCCGTGGCAGCGCGGGCACGCCCCCCACGGATTGTTGAACGAGAACAGCCGGGGCTCGGGCTCTTGCGCCGCGCGCCCGCAGCGGGCGCATTCGAAGCGCTCCGAGAACTGGAGCTGGGGGCCGTCCACCGCCTGGGCGCTCGCGAATCCGCCGCCCTCCTTGAAGGCGGCCTCGATCGAATCCACGAGGCGGGCGCGAGCGTCCGGGCGCACCGCGAGGCGGTCGACCAGGACGACCACGTCGCCCTCCGGGACCGTATCCACCGCGACGTCCTCGAAGCGAACCGCATCCTGTCCCACGAGCAGGCGTCCATACCCTCGCTTGAGGAAGCTGTCGAAGAGGTCCGCCAGCGGCGTGCCGCCACGCGCCGCCCGGAAGCCGACGAGCAGCGTCGTGCCCACCGGGAGCCCCAGCAGCCGGTCGGCAGCCGACTGCGGGGTGTCCCGCACGACCTCTTCCCCGCATTCGCCGCACAGGGTCCGTCCGACGCGGGCGAACAGCACGCGGAGGTGGTCGTGCACCTCGGTCGCCGTCGCGACGGTCGAGCGCGGGCTGCGTGCGGAGGTTCGCTGGCGCAAGGCGATGGTCGGGCACAGGCCTTCCAGCGACTGGACGTCCGGCCGTTCCATCCGCTCCAGGAACTGGCGGGCGTAGACGGACAGGCTCTCGACGTAGCGGCGTTGGCCCTCGGCGTAGAGGGTGTCGAAGGCCAGGCTGGACTTTCCGGAGCCCGAGACCCCGGTGACCACGACGAGCTTGCCGACGGGAATGTCGAGGTCGACGTTCTTCAGGTTGTGGACACGGACTCCCCGCGCGGAGATCGTGGCGGACATGAATCGCTCATTTTAGCGCGGATCGCGAGGCGGTCCTACAACGGCCCGATGACACAGAGGAACGGGAGGGGAGAGAAACGGAGCGAGAGAGCCCCAACCGAAGCGACCTAGGCCTCGAGCCTGCTGCCTCGCGGTCCTTGATCCATCCGTTCTCCCGATGCTCCGACCGACCTGGCCCTCTCTCGGTCCTCTGTGTTCCCGGGCCGGGGTAGCGAGGCTACTTCTCGTCGAAAGCCGAGGAGATCTTCTTCTCTTTCTCCTTCGGCGGCGCCGACGGAACCTCGGCGACGCCCGAGAGCTTGGCCTTCAACGCGTCGAGCGCGGAGTCGACTTCGCTCTTCTGGCTGATCGCCGCGAGCTGGCGGTCGAGTTCCTCGCCCTCCGAGACGGCGATCTGGTCCATGGCCGTCAAGTGGTCGGCCGCCTCTTCGATCTTGCCGGCGGTCTTGTCGAACGTGCTGAGCGCCCCGTCGATGTTGTACTCGTCGGTGATGTCCTGCATCCGCTTCTGGGCCTGGTTCATCGCGTTGATGGCCTTCAACTCGCCCAGCTTGCGGATCTTGCTCTGGACGCGCTCCTCCTCGACCTTGAGCTTGGCGCGCGCGTTGTCGGCGCGCAGCTTGGCGTTCTTGTGGACGGCCTCCGCCCGCTCCCGCACGCCCTTGGCCTCGAGCTGCAGCTGGAGCGCGCGGCGCGCCAGCTTCTCGTTGCCCTGCTTCAGGGCTTCCTCGGCCTGTTTCTCGAGGCCGCGCACGCGCTGGTTCTGTGCATCCAGGTCGCGCTTGGCGCGCGTCTCGAAGGCGATCGTCGTGGCCGTGGCCTCGCGCAGCGAGCGCATGCTCTCCAGCATCTCGCGCACCGACTCCTCGAGCATCGAGACGGGGATCTGGCCCTCCGCCTCGCCCAGGATCGCGTTGAAGATCGCCTTGAAGAACCGTCCGATGCGACCGAACATGCTCGCCTCCGGGAGAGAAGCCTAGCGGGAGGGCTGCAGGGACGCCACGCGCGTCTCGTGTTCCCGCTCGGCGATGAACCGCTGGGGATCCTGGATCAGGATCTGGGCCTTCGGCATGACCTCGAGGGCCTTCTGCACCTGCGGGTCCCAGGCGACGGTACGCCGCCTGGCCGCGGCCTCGCCGAAGAGCTGGCGCAGGACCTCCTCCTCGATCTCGCGGCCGATCTCTTCGCGATGGCTGGCGAGGTCCTCGTCCGTGAAGCGGATCTTGCGCTCTTCGAGATACGCGCGGAACTCGCTCCTCACGCCGTCGTCGACGCGGAAGCCGCTGTCGATCACCCGTAGCTTCGCCGACTTCGCGTCGGACCGCGACCCCGCGCCGGTGACCCGTGCGCCTCCCTGGCCGTTGGCGGTCTCGAAGCGGCCCGAGAACCCGACGAAGGCCTGCCGAGCGATCAGGTGCGCGACGAACTTCGAGGGCGGAGGGGTCTCGACACAGTAGTCCGGCGTGATGCCGTCGCCTCCGAAGACCTTGCGGCCAGCGTCCGTCAGCTTCGAGTCGCTGGTCCCCTGCTCGCAGGGCTGGCGATCCCGCGGCAGGAAGTAGTCGTCGAGCGACGTCGTGCCGTAGTCCCGCTGGATCAAGCGTCCCGAGGGCGTGTAGTAGCGGCCGGTCGTCAGCGCCAGGGCATAGCCGCGGCTGTTCCGCAGCGGCATGATCGTCTGCACGAGGCCCTTTCCGAAGGTCGTCTCGCCCACCGTGAGCCCGCGGTCGTGGTCCTGGATCGCCCCCGCCACGATCTCCGAGGCGCTCGCGCTGTGCCGCGACACGAGCACCACGAGGGGCATCCCGGAGTAGGGGCTCTCCTTCTCGGTGATGTAGTTCGACTCGTCGCGCTTGTTGCGGCCCCGGGTGAAGACCACGAGCTGTCCCTTGCGCAGGAAGAGGTTCGAGACGGCGAAGGCCTGGTCGAGGAGGCCGCCGGGGTTGTCCCGGATGTCGAGGACATAGGCCGTGGCGCCTTCCTGCTTGAGCTTGCCGAGGGCCCTCTCCAGGTCGCGCTCGCAGTCCTTGGCGTCGTTCGGCCGGCAGGCGGTCGTCTCGTTGAAGTCGGTCAGGCGGATGTAGCCGACATCAGGCGCGATCATGAAGGCGTATGGCACCGAGTGGAGCGGGATCTCGTCGCGGATCACCGTGAACTCGAGGGGAGCCTCGTAGCCCTGGCGCACGATGGAGATGCGTACCGAGGTGCCCTTGGGCCCGCGCAGCCGCTTCACCGCGTCGTCGATGCTCATCCCCCGCGCGTCTTCGTCGTTGATCTGGCTGATCACGTCGCCGGCTCGAATACCCAGGCGGTGCGCCGGCGTCCCCTCAAACGGGGAGACGACCGTGATGCGGCCGTCCACCGCCTGCACCGTGATGCCCAGGCCGAAGTAGGAGCCCTTCTGCCGCTCCTGGAGCACGCTGTAGTCCTTCGTCTCCAGGAAATTCGAGTGGGGATCGAGGGTCCGGAGCATCTCGCGGATCGAGGCGGTCACTAGCCGGTCCGACGGGACTTCCTCCGGGTACTGCTCCTCGATCGTGGACAGGATCGACGTGTAAAGGCGCAGGTGATCCGAGAGCCGCGAAGTGCCAGCCAGCACCCGGTCGCCGAACAAGCCCCCGGCGACCGTGGACGCCGCGAGCAGCGCCAGGCATAGCGTGCCGAACCGCGAGATCCGCATCTCTGCCGGATGATAGCAGACTCGGCCGACGAACCTACGCCGGCTCCCCGCGCCGTCGGTGGGCGCGCGTCAGGAGCCAGAGCGCCGTCGCGCCGGCGACGAGCGCGACGATCCACGGCAGCCGCTCGGCGAACCAGAGGTCGAAGCCGCGCAGCAGCGCCATCGCCGCGTCGCCGTAGCGGATGCCGACGAACGACCAGGCGACGTAGCGCAGGCCGCGGGCCACGACCAGCGTCAGCGCGAAACGCTGGTAGGGGATCCCGAACACGCCCGCACCAAGGACGAAGAGCTTGAACGGCATCGGCGGCGGAAGGACGGCGGGCACCGCCAGGGCGAGGACGTCGTAGCGGCGAAAGGCCGCACGCGCGCGCGAGACGCGCTCGGCGCCGAATCGCCGTTCCATCAGCGCCTCTCCGCCGCGCTTCGCGAGCAGCCAGAGCGCGCTGCAGCCGGCCAGCGATCCGAGCGTCGCCATGACCACGTACAACCAGGCCGTCTCGGGCGCGCGGGACGCCGCCATGACCACGAGCAGGTCGTTGATCTCCGGCAGGCTCAGGAACGACGAATCCAGGAACGCCGCCAGGAACACGCCGCCCGGGCCGAGGAAGGGCACGGCCACCTGCTGAATCCAGAGCACGACGCGATGCACTGGCTAGGACGGCTCCAGGTCCAGGGCCGGGAGCGTGAACTCCTCCGCATCGGGATCGAAGTCGAAGATCCCGCCGTAGCGCGCCCAGCTCAGGGCGGTGTGGAGCTGACGGTCGGTCTCCTGCGGCGAGAAGTGCTCGAGCAGGCTCTCGACGAAGGCCTTGCGCCCGACGCGGCCGCCCAGCCGGAGCGCCGCGGCGTGGATCTCGGCGACGAGCGGCAGGTCCAGGACCCGCGTCCGGATCCGAAGCTTGCGCTCCTTCTCCTCGGCGGCGGCCAAGGCTCGCCCCTCGTCGGTCAGCTCGATGTCGCCTGCAGCGATGCGCACGAAGCCCAGCCGCTTGGCCGCCTCGGTCGCCGGCAGCAGCTCGTCGATCTCGTAGCCCAGCGGCCCGCCGAGCTTGTAGAGATCTTCGCGGCCGCCGGGGCGCTCCCGCAGGTGGTCGAGCAAGCCCAGGACCATTCCGATCGGCGCGTGGGGCAGCGGCTCGTGGGTGGAGGACATGGCGGTCAGGCCAGCAGCGTGTACATGCGGTCGACCGCCTCGCGCACGGGCGACGCGTCGGCCCCGCGCGGCCGCGGCAGCTCCCGCAGGTCCAGGGTGTCGGCGATGCGTCCTGGGTTGGCCTTCAGCACGACTACCCGGTCGGACATCGCCGCCGCCTCCTCGATGCTATGGGTGACGAGCAGGATCGTCTTCGTCTTGATCTCTGGAGACGCCCAGAGGTCGAGGACCAGATCGCGCATGTTCCGCGCGCTCAGCACGTCGAGGGCCGAGAACGGCTCGTCCATGCAGAGCAGCTCGGGCTCCACGGCGAGAGCGCGCGCCAGGCCGACGAGCTGCTTCATGCCGCGGGACAGCTCCTTGGGGAAGGCCCGCTCGTATCCCGTGAGGCCGACGAGGTCGAGGTGCTTCTCCGCCCGCTTGACCCGCTCGCGAAGCGAGAGCCCGCGCGCCTCGAGCCCGATGGCCACGTTGTCGACGACGCTGAGCCATGGGAACAGGGCAAAGGACTGGAACACCATCGCGGCCTGACGATTGACGCCCAGGAGCGCACGCTCTCCGACGCGGATCGTCCCGCGCGTCGGATGCAGCACCCCGCAGACCAGCCGGAGCACGGTGCTCTTGCCGCAGCCCGACGGGCCCACGAGCGTGAGGAACTCCCCCGCGCGCACGTCGAGGTCGAGCGGCCCCAAAATGCGGATCCTTCGGTCGAAGAACTGCTCCACCGCCTCCAGCCGCACGAGCGCCGGGGGCGAGAGCGACGCCGCGGGAGCGAGCATCACGGCGGACTCTCCATCGGCGAGGGTCAAGCGTCCATTTTATAGCGTGCGGCCACGTGCCGATAGAGAGGGTCCCAGAACAGCCGATTCACCAGCACCACGAGGGCGACCATCGAGACCAAGCTGGCAGCGATGACTTGGCCGTCTCCAGTCACGTAGGTCGCCTGATCCAGCGTCGCGCCGATCCCGCGCACGGAGTGCAGCCTCCCGCCGGCCACGACGTACTCCGAGAAGATCACCGCGTTCCAGCCGCCGCCCCACGCGGTCACGCAGCCGGTCACGAGGCTCGGCAGGATCGCAGGAACGAACACCCGGGCCATGTAGCGCGGCCCGCTCAATCCCAGGACGTCGGCCGCCTCGCTCAGCTCCTTGGGAATGGCCGCCGCACCCGAGAGCACGTTGAACATCACGTAGATGAACGTCCCCGTCAGCACCAGAAGGATCGAGCCCACGTTCATGCCCAGGTCGAGGCGAACCATGACCAGCGCGATGGCCGGGAAGAACGCGGTCGCAGGGATCGCCCCCAGCACCTCGAAGACCGACAGGACCGCCCGGCGTGCCCTGAGCCGTCGGAAGCTCAGGTAGGCCATCGGGACCGCCAGAGCCACCGCGAGCGCCACACCAAGACCGACGCGCCCACAGCTCAGCAACAGGCGCACTGGAATGTCCCGCACCTCGTCCGCCAGAGGCCGCTGGGTGAACAGCCGGTAGCCTTCGAGGATGGCCCAGCCCAGGCCGCCGAAGACGGAGAGACCCACCGAGACCGCGAAGACCGGCGCGAAACGGCCGGGGAGCGCGAGCAGTCGGCCCGCCAGCAGCAGGCCGGCCTGTGCGGCAGGAAAGACCACCCGCCGTCCCAGTTCGCGAACGATGCGACTGCGGCCGAGCCAGCGTGCGATGCGAGGCGTCCGCGGACGATCGCCGCTCTCCTCGAGCCGGAAGCGATCGGCCCAGGTCTCCATCGGGCCCCAGACCACGAGGTGGAGTGACACGACGACCAGGACGAGAGCGAGCAGGCCGACGGCGAGCTGGTCGGTGCGCCCCGAGCTGATCGCCTCGCCCAGGTAGCTTCCGAGTCCCGGGAGCGTGTACCGCGCTGGGCCGACCGCGATGATCTCGCTGGCCAGCAGGAAGTACCAGCCGTTGGTCCAGGACAGCACCGACCCGTACACGAGGCGCGGCATGACCGCGGGCAGGATCAACCGCGTCCAGCGCAGCGGCCCCCGGATCCCGAACTGCGACGCCGCGAGCTTCACGTCCTCCGGGAGCGTGATGAGGCTTTCGTAGACCCCGAAGGCCAGGTTCCAGAACATCGACGTGAAGATCAGGAAGATGGCCGCCGCCTCGACGCCGAGCGCGGAGCCGCCGAAGACGCCGATGAACACCGTGACGGCCGCGGGAAAGAACCCCAGGATCGGCACGGACTGAAGGACGTCCAGCGTGGGCAGGATGATGCGTCGCGCGAAGGCCGAGCGCGATGCGAGGTGGCCCGTCGCCAAGGCGAGCAGCACCGCGAAGAGATAGGCGACCGAGAGGCGGGCCAGGGAGCGCAGGATGTAGATCGGAACGAGCCAGAGGCTCGGGTCCAGCTCCGGCGCGTCGTAGGGCCTCAGGTGCGCGCTGCCGACGACGACGACGAGCAGCAGCAGCGCCGCCGTTCCGGCCAGGCCGAGGTCGATCGGAAGCGAACGCTGAGGTTGGCGCGCCATGAGGCTTCGTTCGCGAAACGCGAAAACGGGTGATGCTACCGCGCTACATCACGCTCGCCAAGTAGCGCAGTCGCCCGCATCCCGGAATCAAAACCGCAGGTTCAAGCCCAAGGTGGCGCTGGCCCCCGTCAGGTCGATGCGGTTGCCCGCAAAGTCCTCGCCCATGTCGTCCTCGGCCCACTGGTAGCGGCCCTCGGCGGTGATCGAGAAGTCGTCCCCGACCGGAATGCGCACGCCGCCTGCGACGTGGAAGCCGGTCGCGACGCCGTCGGAGATGAAGGAGTCCGGGATGATCGGGTTCGTCGGGTCGTCGAAGTCGACGAAGTCGCCGAACTCCTCGTACTGCCAGAAGAACAGGTCCACGCCGCCCGCGATGTAGGGCGACAGCTGTCCGCGCCGCGTCGGACCTATCCGGAGCTGGATGCCGACCGGCACGATGTCGTACTTCAACGTCTGGAAGATGTCGCGCCCGCTCGAGGTCACGAATTCGCGGTACGCGGTGTCGCGCGTGCGACCGTAGTAGTCGACCGAGAAGCCGAGCTCCACGAGGTCGTGGATCGGCTGGTTGAATTGGATGCCGCCCGTCCAGCCGTCCCAGCTGCTGCGCGTCAGCGGATCCCCGTCCGCCTCCTGATAGAGCACGGCATCGTCTACGAAGAGGATGCTCTCAGCTCGTGGGAAAAAGCCGCCGACTCGAAGATCGAGGCTCCCCGCGTGTGCCGCCAGCGGGAACGCACTCACGAAGAGGAGGGCCGGCAGTACGGTCGCTCGACGCATGCTTTCTCCTTCGGCGGCTCCAGGGGCGCGCCGCCCGGCCACCCTCGATGCAGGGAAGGTGCCAGCAGATCGCGCCGGCCCCTTTTCCCCGAAGTGATTGACACAGCGAAAGTTGACCACAGCACTGAGCGGCCCCCTTGTCCTCGAAAGGAGACGGGGGTACTTTTCCAACCGTGCCCAAGCCTCGCGCCCGCTCGAGCTCACCAAGCCGGCGTCCCGAGACGCGCCTCGCGTATTCGACCGGCGGCGAACGGCGTGACAAGTTGCCCATGCCCGCTCAGTCAACTCAATCGAATGGACGGCGCATCCGCGTTCAGCTCGATCGTCGCCCCTCGGACCGCGTGGTCACCGTCGTGACCGGACTGCCCGGCGACGAGGTCGAGATCGAGGCGCTCGCCAAGCAGCTCAAGGCTGTGTGCGGTACGGGCGGCAGCGTCAAGAACGGGAGGCTCGAGCTCCAGGGCGATCATCGCGACCGCGTCGAGGCCGCCCTCAGGGCTCGCGGGCTGCAGTCGAAGCGGTCTGGGGGCTAGGGCCGCGGTCCAGTCGGTACCTGATCATCGTCCGGAACTTGGGAGGGGAATCGCTCCAGATTCTGGCTGCTCTCGTCTGGACGACAGCCCTTGGGCCTGGCCGGGCCTCCCGTGCTACTCTCAGCCCGAGTGTGGCGCTGACGTTCCTCCCGTCAGTTCCCTCCACCACACTCGCGGCCTGAACGCGGCCCGCCCTCAACAGTGCGCACAGACGTCGGCCAGCCGTTAGGGTCCTGCGGACTCTGCGCGCGAGCCATGGCGGCACACGACGTACAGATGAACGGCACGCTGATGACACACGGCAGCGGCGGGCAATCGAAGGCACAGGGCTCCAGATGGGTATCGCCACTGGCACCTCGTTGCGTACCCAGCGCACTTCCCTGTCTATCCAGCAGGCGAACTGTGAGGCCCGTTTCGTCGCCGAGTACTTGGTGGGCCTGAACGCTACTCAGGCCGCCATGCGAGCCGGGACCGCGATCGAGCAAGGAGCGCGCCTGTTGGTAGCTGCTAGCGTTCGCGCGGCCTTGGCAGCCGGCACGAAACGACAGTTGGAGAAGGGATTCAGCTTCGAGCGGTAGAGCAACGCCTCTTGGCCGTCCAGGAACACGAGCTTCTCGAGCGAGAGGGGATTGCGCACCAGGTAGGCGGCGGTGGTCCGATAATGCCTCGCTCCCGTTCGAATGGAGGCACGATGGACCGGCGAAGCTTTCTGAGGGCGTCTGCA
>DATFEN010000316.1:0-11234 GCA_035251085.1 Vicinamibacteria bacterium
CCGCCCGCGCCGCAGATCAGGACGCGTGCGCCGCGGCCCTCCGCCGCACGCGCGTACCGGGTGGCGGCCACCGGGGTGCGATGCGCCGAGAGCACGCGCATGTCGTAGGCGATCCCGTAGGATTCCAGGACCCGAACGCACTCCGCCATGACCGGGAGGTCGGAATCGCTGCCCATCAGGATGGCGACCGCAGGGCGCGGCGCCATCTTCAGCGCGCCTGCAGCCGGGCGAGCGCCTTCTTCCCGATGTCCTGTCGGTAGTGCATGCCGTCGAATGAGACCTTGGCGACGGCTTCGTAGGCGCGCTGGATCGCGGCCTCGAGGTTGGCTCCCAGCGCCGTGACGCCGAGGACGCGTCCGCCGGCGGTGACCGTGCCGCCGTCCTTCTTGGCGGTTCCAGCATGGAACGCGACGACGTCGGGGATGTCCTTCAGCGCGTCGAGTCCGGAGATCGCGTGTCCGGTCTCGGGCGCCTCCGGATAGCCCCTGGCGGCGATGACCACGCAGGCCGAGGGCTCCTTGGCCCATTCGATCTTCATGTCCCCGAGCTGTCCCTGTGCCACCCCGCTCAGGATCGGCACGATGTCGGACTTCATGCGGACCAGGATCGCCTGCGTCTCCGGGTCGCCGAAACGGGCGTTGAACTCGAGGACCTTGGGCCCCTTGTCTGTCATCATCAGGCCGACGTAGAGCGTGCCCTGGTAGCGCCGGCCCTCGGCCGCCATCCCGGCGATGCTGGGCAGCACGCTCTCGTGCATGATCTGCTTGTGGGCATCCACCGTCATGTTGGTGGCGGGGGAGACTGCGCCCATGCCGCCCGTGTTCGGGCCCTCGTCACCGTCCCGGACGCGCTTGTGGTCCTGAGCGGACATCAGGGGGACCACCCGCGCGCCGTCCGACAGCACCAGGAACGAGATCTCCTCGCCCGCCAGGAACTCCTCGAGGATGATCCGATTCCCTGCGCTGCCGAACTTCTTGTCGGTCATCATGAGGTCGACAGCCGCCTTCGCCTCGACCTTGTCCTGCGCGACGATCGTGCCCTTGCCGGACGCCAGGCCATCGGCCTTGATCACCATCGGAAAGCCAAAGGGCGGTTTGCCGACCGCCGCCAGGGCCTCCTCGGCGGACTGACAGATCCGGTAGCCGGGCGATGGGATCTTGTGGCGGGTCATGAACTCCCGGGCGAAAGCCTTGGAGCCCTCGATCTCCGCCGCCGCGCGGCTCGGCGAGAAGATGAGCAATCCGCGGCGGGCGAACTCGTCCGCGATGCCCAGGACCATGGGCAGCTCGGGGCCGACCACCGTCAGATCGGCCTTTATGGTCTGGGCGAAGTCCGCGACCTCGACGATGTTGGAGGTGTCGATGGGAACGCAATCGGCGAGCTCGGCCATTCCGGGATTGCCGGGAGCGCAGTACACCTCGGTGACCAGCGGGCTCTGCTTGATCTTCCAGGCAAGTGCATGCTCTCGCCCGCCGTTGCCGACGACCAGGATTCTCATCGCGAAGCTGGCACAAACTGCCACGGGAACGACACGGGTGTCAATCGCCACCTTCGGCCGCTTCAGCGGCGAGGGCGCGGCGGTAGACCTCTCGGGCCGGGAGCCCGGTCAGCCGTGCTGCTTCCTTGACGGCCCCGCGGCGGGTCAGACCGGATCCGACCAGGCGCCTGAAAACCACCTCGGGTGATTCCGTGCTGGGCGCGCTCGCTTCGGCACCGGCGATGACGACCACGAGCTCGCCCCTCAAGGCGCCCCGCTCACCGGCCTCTCGGGCGAGGTCCATCAGGCTCGCCCGAACGTACTCCTCGTGGATCTTTGTGGCCTCTCGGCAGAGGAACGCGCTGCGGTCGCCGAGCACGGCGGCGAGGTCGGCGAGCGTCTCCGGCAGGCGCACCGGCGACTCGTACAAGACGAGGGTCTCAGCGCGCGTCCGGAGCGCCTCGATGGCGCGAAGCCGAGCACCACGACGAGGTGGCAGAAAGCCCAAGAACAGGAACCGATCCGTCGGCAGCCCGGAGACCGAGAGCGCCGCGGTCGCCGCGCTGGGCCCAGGGACGGGGACGACCGGAAGGCCCGCGGACCGGGCGTCCCGGACGAGCCGGAAGCCGGGATCCGAGATGCCTGGTGTGCCCGCGTCCGAGACGAGGGCGACGTTCCGTCCCGAGCGGAGCTCGTCGAGCAAGCGGGGCCCCTTCCAGCGCTCGTTGTGCTCGAAGAACGACGTGGTCCGGGCGCTGATCCCATGGGCCTTGAGAAGCTGTGCGGTGCGCCGAGTATCCTCGCACGCCACCAGATCCACCTCGCGCAGGACCCGGAGCGCGCGAAGCGTGATGTCCTCGAGGTTGCCGATTGGAGTCGCGACCACGTAGAGGGTTCCAGGGGAGGGCATCGGCGCGGGAGGGCCATTATTGACTGCCCCCCGATCCTCGCCTAGCATCACCTATTCGGGCCCGGCCAGGGCGGAGTGGGGGTGCATCTATTTTTGGCGGAGATCAAAGTCCAGGAAGGCGAGTCCATCGAGAACGCCCTTCGCCGCTTCAAGCGCAAGGTCCAGCAGGAAGACATCATCAAAGACATCAAGAAGCACAGCTTCTACTTGAAGCCCGGCGACAGGAAGCGCGCCAAGCAGGCCCTCGCACGCAAGCGCAATCGCAAGAAGCTGCGCCGAGAGGGCGAGTAGGTTCCACTCTTTCCCCGGGGCTCCCGCGAGGAGCCCCGGACCGCCTTCGACCGGAAGGGGTCATGGACTACCTGGACAAGACGCTCCAGTGCGCCGAGTGTGGCGCGAGCTTCGTCTGGAGCGCTCCCGAGCAGTTCTTCTATGCCGGCCGCGGCCTGCGCCACGAGCCCAAACGCTGCGGCGCATGCCGCACGCGGCACAAGGCTGGGCCGGGCAGCAACGCACGAAAGACGCCGGTCACCTGCGCCCAGTGCGGGCGCGAGACCACGGTGCCGTTTCGGCCCCGCGAGGGCCGTCCGGTCTACTGCGATGACTGCTTCGGCTCGAGGCGCGCGGCGAGGCAGTGACCTCGACGGACCCTCAGGCCCTTCGAGCCGTCGAGCCCACCTGCTCTTGGACGGCGTTCGCCTGGACGACGGTCACCGCGATCACGTCCACGATGTCCTCCGCGGAACAGCCCCGGGACAGGTCGTTGGCGGGCCGCCTGAGACCCTGAAGGAGGGGGCCGAGGGCACGCGCTCCGGCGATGCGCTCGACGAGCTTGTAGCCGATGTTGCCGGCGTCGAGGTCGGGGAAGATCAGCACGTTCGCGCGGCCGGCCACCAGGCTTCCCGGCGCCTTACTCGAGCCGACCTCCGGCACGAGCGCCGCGTCGAGCTGCAGCTCGCCGTCCGCCAGCAGCTCCGGTGCGCGCGCGGCCGCGAGCCGGAACGCCTCGCGGACGCGACGTGAGCGCGCATGGTCACCGCTCCCGCGCGTCGAGAAGGAGAGGAACGCGACCCGCGGAACCTCGCGCAGGAAGAGGCGGGCGCTCTCGGCTGTGAGCAGCGCGATCTCGGCCAGGCCCGGAGCGCCAGGGTCCGGGTTGACCCCGCAGTCCGCGAACACCAGGAGGCCGTCGTCGCCGAGCGCCGGGCTGCGCGTCACCATCAGGATGAACGAGGAGATTTTCGAGACCCCCTCCCGGACCCCGATGCCTCGAAGCGCCGCGCGCAGCGTCGAGGCCGTCGTCGAGCGGGCACCGGCGACCATCCCTTGCTGACGCCCCGCCGCCACCTCCAGAGCCCCCCAGAGCAGGGGATCCCTTAGGTGTTCGCGGGCTTCGTCCGGCCGAACTCCTCGGTGCCGAACACGATCCTCGTAGGAGCGCAGCGCGGCTTCAAACGCCGCTCCCGAAGTGGGGACGGCTGCGACCTCGACCCCTGCGAGGTCCACCCCCGCTCCCGCGGCCGCCTTTTGGACCTCCGCCGGCTCGCCGAGCAGCGTGGGCTCGGCGATGCCCAGCTCACGCGCCCGGACAGCCGCGCGTAGGGTCCGCGGCTCGGTCCCCTCGGGTAGCACGATCCGAGCCGGCGCCTGCCGTGCCCGGGTCCGAAGCCGCTCCAGGAAGTCCATGGGGCTCCGAAGCTACCATGGCTCCGGGGCGGAGATCCGTTTCGTTGACATCCGCGGAAACGCTGTGGTAGTGTGCCGCCTCCTACAACTACCTGAGAATACGGGGAGAACGTCCATGAAGATCGTCGAGCGCCAGGTCGAGGACGTGGTGATTCTGGACCTTCACGGCAAGATCTTGATCGGCGAGGGAGATGACGCTCTCCGGGATGCGGTGAACCGCGTGGTGGACGGGGGCAAGACCAAGATCCTGCTCAACCTGGCCGACGTGCCGTACGTCGACTCCGCCGGGCTCGGCGAGATCGTCCGCTGCTACACCACGGTCAGCCGCAAGAACGGCCGGCTGAAGCTGATCAACCTGACCAAGAAGATCCAGGACCTTCTGGCCATCACCAAGCTGCTCACGGTCTTCGAGACCTACGACTCGGAACCCGAGGCGATCAAGAGCTTCTAGGGATCAGCGCGGCGCCCGTACGGAGCGCCCGTTTTGAAGGCGCTGCTCGTCTCCCTCCGGCCGCACCAGTGGACGAAGAACCTCATCCTCTTCGCGCCCCTGGCGCTCAGCAAGCACCTCTTCGAGACGGCGCCGTTGCTGCGCTCGGTCTTCGCGTACCTGGTCTTCTGCGGGCTCTCGGGCGCCGTATACCTCGTCAACGACGTTCGTGACCTGGAGGGCGACCGGCTCCATCCGAGCAAGAGGCTGCGACCGATCGCGAGCGGGGCGCTGCGCCCCGGGACGGCGCTCCGCCTCGCGGGCCTCATCGGCGGCGGCAGCTTGCTGGCCTCGCTGGTGCTGGGTCCGGCCTTCGCGCTCGCGGCGCTGGCCTACCTGGTGCTCAACCTGTTGTACTCGCTGAAGCTCAAGGAGGTGGTGATCGTCGATGCGATCGCGGTGAGCCTCGGGTTCGTGGTCCGCGCCGTCGCTGGCGCGGTCGCCATAGGGGTGGTCTTCAGCGACTGGCTGTTGATCTGCACGATCCTGCTGGCGCTCTTCCTGACCTTCTGCAAGCGTCGCCACGAGCTGACGACCCTCGAAGGCCAGGCCTCGGACCACCGCAAGAGCCTCGAGGAATACAGCCCGTACCTCCTCGACCAGATGATCGCAGTCGTCACCGCCTCCTGCCTGATGGCGTACGCCTCGTACACGACGGCGCCCGAGACGATCGCCAAGTTTCAGACCGACCGGCTCCCGTGGACGATCCCTTTCGTGCTCTACGGCATCTTCCGGTATCTTTACCTCGTGCATCGGAAGGAGCAGGGCGGCAGCCCAACGGACCTGTTGCTCACCGACCGGCCGATCCTGGTCAACGTCGCGCTGTGGGCCATGGCCCTGGTCGCGATCGTGTACACCGCCGGCGGGGCGCCGGCGCCGATCCGATGAGCTTCGAGATCAAGGCCGACGGCGTCGACGTCCAGGCCGTGATGACCGCGATCCGCAAGCGGATCGAGGAGAAGCGCCAGGGGCTCTACACCGAGGATGAGATCCGCGAGATCGCCGAGCGCCGCCTCGACGCGGTCCTCGATGCCCACGACTTCAACCCCGATTTCGTCAAGGACTTCCGCGCGCTGCCGACGCGCTGGAACTTCGCGTTCCACGAGGAGACGCTCTACGAGTCGAGCCGCGGGTTCGTGGGCCAGCTGCTCCGCGCGCTGCGCCGCCTGTTGAACCCGGTGCAGAAGCTGTTCTGGAACCCGAATCCGATGATCGCGGCGCTCTCGCGGCAGTCCGACCTGAATGCCTACTACGTCCACCTCCTCACCAACCTCGCCGTCGAGGTCACGAAGCTGAACCTCGAGCTGCAGGACCTGAAGAACCGGCATCTGGCCCTGCAGGCGAAGGTGGATCTCGACGCCCGCCGCGAGCGCACTCTCGAGGAGATGGTCGTCTACCGCGAGGAGCCGGAGAAGACGGGCGCGGACGGGGCTTGAAGCTGGGCTTCGTGGTCCAGCGCTACGGGCTGGACATCGCGGGCGGCGCCGAGTATCACTGCCGGCTCGTGGCCGAACACCTCGCGCGCCACGCCGAGGTTGACGTGCTCACCACCTGCGCCAGCGACTACGTGACCTGGGAGAACCACTACCCGGAAGGCACCCAGTCCTTGAACGGCGTGCGGGTCCAGCGCTTCGCCGTCGAGCGCCCCCGCGAGATCTACCGCTTCGCCGAATGGTCGCGCCGAATCGAAGCAGCCCACGTCGAGGAGGACGAGCTGCGCTGGCTCGAGGAGGAAGGCCCACTCTCGCCGCGCCTCGTGGCGGAGGTGGAACGGCGCCGCAGCGCCTACGACTTCCTGCTTTTCTTCTCCTACCGCTACTACACCACATACCACGGGCTGCGCGCGGCGCCCGAGCGCGCGGTCCTCGTGCCCACGGCGGAGAACGACGGCATCTACCGGCTCTCGATCTTCCAAGCGTTCTTCAGGATGCCGCGCGCCATCGTCTGGAACAGTCCGGAGGAGCGCGACATGATCCGCGAGGCGACCGGCAACGAGGCCGTGCCCGGCGAGGTCGTGGGCGTCGGCTCCGAGCTGCCCGACCACCTCGACCCGGATGCCTTCCGTCGGCAGCGCGCCATCCTGGGTCCCTTCCTGCTGTACGTCGGCCGCATCGACCTCAACAAGGGCTGCGACGAACTGTTCGAGTTCTTCCGGCGCTATCGCGATGAGACCGGTTCGGCGCTGCGGCTCTTTCTCATTGGCAAGGCCGTCCTGGAGATCCCCGACGACCCTGCGATCGTCCATCTCGGCTTCGTGTCTGATCAGGAGAAGTGGGATGCGCTCGCGGCAGCCGAGGCGCTCGTGATCCCCTCGCGCTACGAGAGCCTCTCCATGGTCACGCTCGAGGCGTGGTGGGCCCGCACGCCCGTGCTCGCCAATGCGCGCTGCGAGGTGCTGCTCGGCCAGTGCCGGCGCTCGAACGGCGGCCTCTATTTCGCCCACTACGACGAGTTCCGCGAGGCGCTCGCCACGCTCGAGGCCGACGCGGGCCTGAGGCGCACCCTCGGCGAGAACGGCCGTCGCTATTTCGACGCCAACTACGCATGGGAGATCGTGGAGCGGAAGTACCTCGACGTGCTGGAGCGGCTGCGCGCGGAGGACGCCGGGCGCACGAGGGCGTCGTGAGCCGGTCGACGCCGCGCCAGGTCCATCAGCTCCTCGCCGCGCTGTCGTACGGCGACGCCATAGGCAACGAGGCCCTCGCGATCCAGTCGCACCTGCGCGGGATGGGCTTCGACTCCGAGATCTATTCCGAGCACGTGCACCCGCGCGTCGCGCATCTGGCGCAGCCGCTCTGGCGTTATCCCAGGGTGTCGTCTCCCGAGACGATCTGCCTGTTCCACTTCTCGATCGGCAGCGCCTCGGGCCGCCTCATCCATCCCGCCCCCGATCGGCTGGTCTCGATCTACCACAACATCACGCCGGCGCACTTCTTCCTGGGCTTTCACCGGCACCTGGCCGGTCTCTGCTATCACGGGCGCCGGGAGCTCGCCGCCTTCGCGTCCCGCACCGAGCTGGGCCTCGGCGACAGCGAGTTCAACCGTCGCGAGCTGGAGACCGCCGGCTACGCGCGTACGGCCGTACTGCCCATCGTCCTGGACCTGACGAAGTACGACCGCCCTCCGTCGCCGGTGGTCGAGGCGATGTTCCGGGACGGGCGCCGCAACATCCTGTTCGTGGGGCGCATCATCCCGAACAAGCGCATCGACGAGCTGATCCGGAGCTTCGTCGTCTATCAGCGCTACATCGAGCCGCGCAGCCGGCTGCTGCTGGTCGGTGAGCACAAAGGCTTCGAGCGTTACTTCGACCGTTTGAACCAGCTCGTCCGCGAGCTGCGCGTGGACGAGGTCGTGTTCGCTGGCCACGTGGACGACGCCGACCTCTTCGCGTACTACCGCGTCGCCGACGCGTTCGTGTGCCTCTCGGAGCACGAGGGCTTCTGCGTGCCTCTCGTGGAGGCGATGCACTTCGGCGTGCCGGTGATCGCCTACGACGCCGGGGCCGTGGCCGAGACCCTGCGCGGCGGCGGAATCCTGCTTCGGGAGAAGCATCCCGAGCTCGTGGCCGAGCTGGTCCACCGCGTGATCACCGACGCCACGCTGCGCGCAACGGTGCTGGAGGCGCAGCGCCGCGCCATCGCCGTGATCCGCGCGACGGACTTCGGAGCGCTGCTGCGCTCACGCTTGCTCCCGGTGCTGGAAGCGTGAGGATCGACCAGTGGGTCCCCGCATTGCACCGCGGCGACGCCATCGGCGACTCCGCGCGGCTCATGCGCGACGCGTTCCGGCGCTGGGGCTACACGGCCGACGTCTACGCGCTCGAGCTGGACGCGGTCCTGGCGGGAGACGGACGTGGCTTCGCCGAGTGGCGGCCCGGGAGGCCAGGGGACGTCGTCATTCTCCACTACGCCGTGCCGTCGCCGCTGACCGCGGCGCTGCTCGAGCTGCGTGGCCGACGAGTCTTGTTGCATCACAACATCACGCCGCCCGAGTTCTTCGCCGGCTGGGACCCCGAGATGGCCCGCATCTGCAGCGAGGGTCGCCGCGCGCTGTCCACGCTCGTCGGCCACGTGGACCTCGCCCTCGGCGACAGCGAGTTCAATCGCCGCGAGCTCGCAGAGGCCGGCTTCGAACGCACGGGAGTGCTGCCGATCTACCTGGACTTCGCGCGCTATCGCCAGCCGCCTGGCTCGGTGGCGCTCCGGCAGCTCCGCGACGGACGCGTCAACCTGTTGTTCGTGGGGCGCGTCGCTCCGAACAAGCGCCACGAGGATCTGATCAAGCTGGCGTCCTATTGGCGCCATTTCATCGATCCCAACCTCCGCCTGCTCCTCGTGGGCAAGCTGCCGCGCCGCCTCACGGGCGGCGGGGAGGCGCTGCCGCGCCACTATTTCGACGCGCTCCAGTCCCTGATGTACGAGGAAGGCTTCACGGCGGCCGAGGTCGTGTTCGCCGGGCACATTCCCCACGCCGACCTGCTCGCCTGCTACGCCGGCGCCCACGTCTTCCTCAGCATGAGCGAACACGAAGGCTTCGGAGTGCCCCTGGTCGAAGCGATGCTGATGGACGTCCCGGTGCTGGCGTACTCGGCTGCAGCGGTGCCATTCACGCTCGCCGGCGCCGGCGTGCGCTTCGACGCCAAGCGCTTCGACGAGGTGGGCGAAATGGCCCACGCCCTGGCTAGCGACGCCGCCCTGCGCGAGGCCGTGCTCGCCGGACAGCGCCGCAGGCTCTCCGCCTTCGCACCGGAATCCGTCGAGGCCCTGTTGCGTGGACACCTGGCTTCTGTGGGGGTCGATGCGTGAGGCCGCGGATCGCGGTCGTGGTGCAGCGCTACGGAGCCGAGGTCACCGGTGGCTCCGAAACCCTGGCTCGTGCCGTCGCCGAGCGGCTGACGCGAGACGCGGAGGTCGTGGTCTTCGCGTCCTGCGCGCGAGACTACGTGACCTGGCGCAACGAGCTGCCGGAGGGCGAGCGGATCGAGAACGGCGTCGAAGTGAGGCGCTTTCGAAGCGAAGCCGAGCGCGACCTGGCGTCCTTCAACCGCTACTCGGACCTGCTCTATGACCGCCCGCACGGGGAGGACCAGGAGCTCGAGTGGCTGAAGCGACAGGGGCCCGACGTCCCGCGCCTGGTGCAATGCCTGGAGGCAGAGCGCGATCGCTACGACGCCGTGCTGTTCTTCACCTACCTGTACTTCCCGACCTATTGGGGCCTGCGCGCCGTGCCGGAGCGGTCGATCCTGGTGCCGACCGCCCACGACGAGCCGGCGCTGCGCCTCGGGATCATGCAGCGGGTGTTCCAGGCGCCGCGGGCCTTCGCCTTCTGCTCGGCGCCCGAGGAGGCGCTCGTCCGCTCCCGCTTCTACATCGACGGCAAACCGCGGGCAGTGACGGGGATCGGCGTGGATGTGGAGGCGGGCGGCCTCGACGTCGAAGGCTTCCGGATTCGCCACGACGTGCGCAGACCCTACGCTCTGTATGCCGGCCGCATCGACGCCGGCAAGGGCTGCGAGGCGATGCTGCGGGACTTCAGCGCTTACCGCAGCAGCGTCGGCGGCGGGGCGGAGCTACTGCTGATTGGCAAGCTGGCGATGGACCGGCTGCGGGAGCCCGGCGTGCGCTATCTCGGGTTCCTGGCGGAGCGCGAGAAGCTGGCGGCGATGGCCGGCGCCCGCGCCGTGATCTGCCCGAGCCCGTATGAGAGCCTCTCGATCGTGCTGCTCGAAGCGATGGCTCTCGGCACGCCGGTGCTGGCCACCGCGACGTCGCCGGTCCTCGTCGATCACTGCCGTCGCTCCAACGCAGGGTTGTTTTACCGGGACGCCACGGAGTTCACGGAGGCGCTGGACCTGCTCGCGAAGACCGCCCCGTTCCGCGCCGCCCTCGGCGAGAACGGCCGCCGCTACGTCGCGGCGAACTACCGTTGGGATGTCGTGATGGCGCGATACAAAGGGCTGATCGCGGCAGTATCGGGCAAGCAGATGTAACCTCGCGGGCTACGGGTCGCCTTCGATCCGCTGCCAGCTCGCTTGTCTGACCTTCAACGTCCCGCCCGCATCGGCCAGCGCCAGCTCGAAGCGGAAGCGTGCTGCGTCCGGGAGCATGGCTGCGAGCCCATGGAGGTTCCTCGGCTTGCCGGCGAAGGAGGCACGAAAGCGGGCCGTGGCTAAAGGACCCGAGCGGTCTACCTCGAGCCCCGCGGTTCCCACCTCGACGCTCTCGTACAGCGCGAAATAGCTGCGCAGCTCGGCGAGGGCCTCGGACCGTGCTAGGCCCGCCTCGCTTCTGAAGTCGTCCGCCAGGTGCTCGGCGAAGGCATCGGCGTCCTGCGCCGCCGCGGCCCGGCGCAGGTCGTACAGAAGCCGTTCGATCGGATCCGCGGGTGGTCGCTCCCCGCAGGCGAGCCCGCAAGCGGCGCTGAGGAAGGCGACGACGACGAGCCCGCGGCTCAGCGCATGGCCCTGAGCTGTTCGAGGAGTTGATCGGCGGTCTGAGGGCCTTTGAGGATGGAGGCCGCGCGGACGATCTGCTGGATGGCCTCGTCGATCACGTCGATTCCCGCACCGCGGTCCAGCTCGGCCTTCGCCTTCAAGTAGTGCTTGTTGACGACGCTCTCGCCCACGGCTCCCAGGAGGTTGTTGCACACGTCGCGCACGCGGGTGAGCCGTG
>DATFEN010000317.1:0-21259 GCA_035251085.1 Vicinamibacteria bacterium
GCGGCGAAGAAAGCGGACGCGGTGGAGGTCCGTTGGCCCAGCGGCCACGTCGACGTGCTGCGTGATGTCGCGGGCCGCCGAACCGTTACGATCCACGAAGGCTCAACGGCTCAGTAACGCCGATACGACGGCCCGGTATCCACAGAGGAACGGGAGGGGAAAGGAGAGAAACGGAGCGCGAGCTCGAAACGAGTTCAACATATTTGGTTTCGTTCTCTCGCGCCGTTCCTCCCGTTTCCTCCCTTTCCTCCGTGTCCTCGGGCCGTCGTAAGGGGCGTTACGCGGGGGCCGGGCCCGTGGTGCCGCGGACGACGAGCTCGAGGGGCAGGACCTCGCGGATGGGCGGCGAGGGATGGCCCCGCAGCGCGTCGAGCAGCAACTGCATGCCCCGCTGCCCGGACCGGAACAGCGGCTGCCGTACGGTCGTGAGGCCAACGATCTCGGCGAGCTCGATGTCGTCGTAGCCGACCAGCGAGAGCTGCGCCGGAACGCGCAACCCCAGATCGCGCGCGGCCTCGAGAACGCCGGCGGCCTGCGTATCGCTGGCGGAAAAGATGGCGGTGGGCCGGTCCGCCGACGCGAGCAGCCGGCGGGCCAGGCAGCGCGCCTCGGCCCGGGTGTGTCCGGCCTCGAGCAGGTCCTCGGCGCGCATCGTCACGCCCGCCGCCTGAAGAGCCTGCCGATGCCCCCGAAGCCGGTCGCGCGTCGAGGTCATGTGGAAGGGATTGTCGGCGCGATCGCCGAGGAAGCCGATGCGCCGGTGGCCGAGCCGAAGCAGGTGCTCCGTGGCGAGTCGGCCGCCCTCTTCATCGTCCACGACGACGCGCGGGACGCCGGTGAGAGCGGGGTGGTCCGCGTCGATCATCACGATCGGTATGTCGGCCCGCTCGAGGGACGTCGCCTCCGTCTCGCACAACGGGGAGATCGAGATGATCAACAGCCCGTCGGCCTGGCGCCGGTGCGGGATGTTCTGGAAGCAAGCCGGGCGCTCCTCGGCCACCTGGATGTTGTGGACGATCAGGTCGTACGCCGTGCCCGCCAGCAGGTTGATCGCGCCGTTCAGACGCGCCGAAACCGAGGGCAGCGTGAAGAACGGCACCGTGACGGCCACGGTCAGGCTCTTGCCCGACGAGAGACGCTGCGCCGCCGGGTTGGGCCGGTAGCCCAGCGCCTCGACGAACTCGAGCACTCGCCGACGCGTGCCCTCGGCCACGCCGGGATAGCCTCCCATCACTCGCGACACGGTGCCGGGGGACACCGCCGCGCGTCGGGCCACGTCCCTAATCGTGACCGGCTTCGCCATCAGGGCCATGGCAGCGCGAGCTCGCGGCGCACGTACGTTTGGGGAGGCCCCTCGAAGCGGACCTCGAGCCGCCACAGGCTCTCGCCTGCCGGCGCCACCGTCACACCATCCACCTCGCCCGGCCGCCGGGGCGAGCTCACGAGCAGCGTACCCACTCCATCCGGTGAACCTTCGACGAGCAGCCGCAGCGCCGTGGGCTCGGCTCGGGAGCGGAGCAGCCGGAGGCCCTGGCTGCGCGCCCCGTGAGCGGCCGCAACGGCGGGGACGAACCCCTCGGCGCCCTCGTCCAGCCCGAAGACGAGCGACGCGCGTGGCGAGCCGCCCTCGAGCGTGACGCGGGCGCGCTGGACGTCACCCTGGCGCGAGATCTCGGGTGCGAGGGCCCGGCCGTTGGACATGACCGAGCGGATCCGCGCATCGAGCGGAAAGGCCAGCGCGGCGGCGAGGCGCGGCGACGGCTTCTCCCGGCAGGCGACGTCCAGCGTCCTCCGGCCCAGGCTACGCTTCAGCGTGAGGTCGCAGACGGACCCGCCGACGACCACGTTGCGGACCTCGGCGGCGGGCCAGTCCGGCGGGAGCTGGGGAGCGATCACCAGCGTTCGGCCCGCGTCGCGCGCCTCGATGCCGAACATTCCGCGGAGCACCGGCGCGACCACCATGGCCTGGGACCAGATCTGATGATGCGACGAGCGTCCGAACGGCGCGGCGCGGTCGCCGGAGAGCAGCTCGGTCACGGAGCCGAGGGCGCCCTGGAACGTGAGCAGCGCGTTGGCCATGAGCGCCTGGTACCCGACGGCAGGCCGGCCGTAGCGATAGGCTGCGAGCGAGGACCATCCGGTGAACAGCGGCCAGACCGACCCGGCGTGATAGGACAAGGGGTCGTAGAGCGCGCTTCGATCCGACAACAGCCGCGCGCCCCAGTCGGTCGCGAGCGGTGCGCCGCCGAGGTGGTCCAGCTCCGACTGGGCGCGGTCGTCGTCCAGCGCTCCCCAGAGCATCGGCACGGCCGGCATCACGGTGTCCTCGTCGACGAGGCCGCCACCGGCCAACGCCTCCATGCGCGCCTGCCTTCGCTCCCGGCTCGGGCCCGGCTCGGCCTCGGGCGGCTTCTCGCGCGGCCTCGCGGTCGCGAACGCGTAGAACCCCCGCTCGGCCAGCCAGTAAGTCTTCTCGACGGCCGCACGGGTCCGCTCGGCCCAGGCCCGCGCCGCCTCGGCCGACTTCGCGTCCTTCATCGCCTCCGCCAGCTCGACCAGGGACCGGCACGCCTCGATCCAGACGCCCTGCTGGTAGATCTCCTCGTGGGCGGGATAGAGCCCGCCGCCCTCCACCCAGCCGTGGCCGAACTTCGTGTTCTCCACGAGTCCGTTGCCGTCGGTGTCGGTCGCCGCGGTGAAGCGCCAGGCCTTCAGGATCGAGGGCCACGCTCTGGCGACGAAGTCGCGGTCCCCCGTGGCCCGAAAGCGATCCCCATGGGCGATCACGTACAAAGGCGTCGCATCGGCGCTGTTCCAGGGGAACTCGTAGCTGTCGAACCACGGGATCAGCGTCGCGCTCTGGGAGATCTCGTGGGGTATCTTCCCGTCCGCGCGCTGGTGCGCTCCGAGGAACTCGAGCGCGGTGCGCGTCGCAGACACGTCGCCGTAGGACGTCGTGGCCAGCGCCGTCCACAGCGCGTCGCGTCCGAACAGCCAGGCGAAGCCGGGACGCTCGCTCTCCCCGGAGGTCCGGTAGCCGGCGAGAAAGCCGGTGCCCAGGAGTGGGTTGGTGACCAGTCCCTTGTCGATGCCGACCTTCGCCCACGCGAGGGCGGTGTCCAGTCGAGCATCCGGCGTCGCGATCGAGACCGTGCGCGCCAGGAGCTCGCGATAGTGCGCGACGTTCGCCTCGTAAAGAGCGCGCGCCGAGCCCAGGAGCCGCTGCCACGAGGCTTTCGCTTCGTCCTTGCCCTGGACGCCGCCAGCGATCACCAGCGGGACGAAGCCCTCGCGCTGCTCCGACAGCGGCACCTCGACGGAAAAACGCAGCGGCACGTCCTTCGGCTCTTCTTGATAGGGCATCACGGCGAGGTCGGTCCCGCCCGGCGTGCCGATCACGCCCACGAAGCGCTTCGTCTCCTCCGTGAGCAGGTACAGGCGCGCCTTCTCGTCCCATTCGACGTTGGCCGTCATGAGGCCGGCGGGCCACATCAGCTTGAGCCGTGGCCGGAACGATCCCAGCACCGTCATGGGAAGGGAGGAGTCGACGTCCAGAAGGACCACGACCCCCGGCTCGTGGACGGGCGCGAACACGATCTGGCGCACCGTGAAGGCCGCATGGGAGTAGACGAACACGGTCGCCTCCGGCCGGATGCTCACCGACGCGAGGATGTCCGCCCCCTCGATCTCGAGGGGATACCCCGCGATCCGGAAGGACAAGCGCAGCTCGTCGAGCACCTTGAGCGGGTAGACCCAGGCCTCGAGGCCTCGGTTCTCGTAGCCGAACACCGCAGAACGCCGGCCGGCGACCGAGAAGAAGCGGCCGGAGCGGGCGGGCTGCTCCAGGACGAGGCCGCTCTGCGGCAGGTCGAAGCGCGGCACCTCGGCGCCGAGCGCCGTCGAGCCCACCGCGCATAGGAATTCCGCGAGCGCCGCCAGCCGGAAACGCCTGGACGATCGCATGAGCCTCTCCGAGGGAGGCCGCATTATCTCCCCAAGTCGAAGATGCACAAGGTAGAAATCGGTTTAGAAAGCAGTTGACAGCGCCCCCCGCGGTCGACGTATGCTCCGCAGCATCAAAGTTACGACGATGTCTTCGCGCCGCCTCGAGGCACGGCGACGCAGGGAGGAACTCATGAAGTTGCAGCTCGGCCGCACCTGCCTGGCGGCGCTGGCGCTGGCCATCGGCGTGCTCGCGCCGCCTGCGTGGGCCCAGGCGGTCTACGGCAGCATCGCCGGCACCGTCGACGACGCAAGCGGTGCCGCGGTGCCGGGCGCGACGGTGACGATCAAGAGCGTCGAACGCCAGACCGAGGACACCGTCATCACCAACGAGTCCGGCCGCTACACCAAGGACCGCCTGCTGCCCGGAACGTATGCCGTGAGGGCGGAGCTCTCGGGCTTCAAGCCCAAGGTCGTGTCGCGCGTGGTGGTCAACGTGGACACCCAGACGATGGTGAATTTCGCCCTCGAGGTCGGAGCCCTCACCGAAGAGGTCACCGTCACGTCAGCCGAGGGCCAGACGCTGAAGACCGACCGCGCCGACGTCGCAGTGACGTTCGAGAACAAGCAGCTCACCGAGCTGCCGGTGCTCGATCGCAACTTCACCAAGTTCATCCTGCTCACGCCGGGGACCCAGCAGCAGTCCTGGAACCACGCCGCGAGCGAGAACCCCCAGGGCTCGGCGCAGACGGTCGTCAACGGGCAGACCTTCAGCGGCACCGGCTATCAGCTCGACGGCACGGAGAACCGCGACCCGATCCTCGGCATCATCGTGATCAACCCGAACCTGGAGGCGATCGGAGAGACCAAGATCACCTCGCAGAACTACGACGCCGAGTTCGGCCAGGCCATCGCGGGTGTCGTCTCCGTCCAGACGAAGTCGGGGACCAACGAGCTCCACGGCAGCGCCTTCGAGTTCCTGCAGCGCGACAACTTCCAGGCCCGCAACCCCTACAGCCAGTTCCAGGAAGACCCCCTGACCGGCCGCTTCTTACCCGAGTCGAAGCGCGACCAGTTCGGCGGCTCGATCGGCGGCCCGATCGTGAAGAACGAGTGGTTCTTCTTCGGCGACTACCAGGGCACGCGCTCCAACGTGGGCGGTTCCCGCCTGCTGACCGTGCCGACCGCCGCGGCCAGGAACGGTGACCTCAGCGCGTACGGCGTCAACATCTTCGATCCCACGACCGGCGCCCCCGACGGCCGCGCGCAGTTCCCTGGCAACGTGATCCCGTCCGACCGGCTCTCGCCCCAGGCCTTGGCGGTCCTCGACTTGATCCCGCTGCCGAACGCGCCGGGGAGCGCCAACGGGACGCGCGACAACTACGTCGCCTCGGGCTCCGAGAAGTTCAACAACGACAGCTTCAACGTCCGCCTGGACGGGCGGCTGAGCGAGAGCCTGAACATCTTCGGGCGCTACAGCTACGCGAAGTACGACATCGACGGACCCCAGGCCTTCGGGGCCGGCGGCGGACAGGAGCTGGTGAGCCTGGGCGGCAAGTCGAAGGTCCGGAACCACAGCGTGGCGCTGGGCACCGACATCACCCTCAACGCGACCACCATCCTCGACGTGCGCCTCGGCTTCTTCAAGTACGGCGTGGACGTGCTTCCGAACGACTTCGGAACGACCCCGGCGGCGGACGCGGGCATCCCGGGCGTTAACCTCGACGACTTCAGCTCCGGCCTGCCCTTCTTCGAGCTGAACGGGGGCACGGCACAGATGCGCTTCGGCTCGGGCCTCGACGCCGGACGCTGCAACTGCCCGCTGGCCGAGCACGAGAAGCAGTTCCAGTTCGTCACGAACCTCACGAAAGCCGCCGGCAACCACACCATCAAGTTCGGAGTGGACATCCGGCGCGCCTACAACCTGCGCGTGCCCAGTGACTCGCATCGCTCGGGCCAGTTCTATTTCGATGCGGACGGCACTCGTGGGTCGACGGGTGGCGGTATGGGCCTCGCAACCTTCCTGCTCGGCAACGTGCAAAGGCTCAACCGCTACACCAGCACCAGCACCGACGCACGCGAGACGCAATGGCGCGAGTTCTTCTACATCCAGGACACCTGGCGCGCCACCGACAAGCTGACGCTCAACTACGGCCTGCGCACCGACATCATCAACCCGCAGGCCGTGAACGAGCCGGGCAACGGCGGCTGGCTCGACATCAACACAGGCGAGATCCGCGTGGGCGGCGTCGGAGACATAAACCTGCAGGGCAACGTCGAGAACAAGATCAACTGGGCGCCTCGACTTGGCGTCACGTACCAGCTCAACCCGAAGACCGTGCTCCGCGCGGGCTACGGCCGCAGCTACGACATCGGCGTGTTCGGGTCCACGTTCGGCCACTCGGTGACCCAGAACCTCCCGGTGCTCTCGGCCCAAAGCCTGAACCCACCGGCCAACTTCCTCAGCGTGTTCAACCTGGACCAGGGCCCGCCGGCGCCGACCTTCGTCGACGTTCCGGCGAACGGTCGCTTCCCGCTACCCAACGGCACCTTCGCCCGGCTGCTGCCCGACCAGCAGAACCTCTCGCACGTGGACGCCTACAACGTCACGATCCAGCGGCAGCTCACCGAGAACCTCTCGGCCGAGATCGCGTACGTGGGCAACCGCGGCGAGGGCTTCTTCGGCGACAATCCCGCGACGGACACCAACTCGCCGACCATCCAGGGCTTCGGCACGATCCCGCGCGACCTGCGCCGGCCGTTCTTCGCCGGGCTCGTCCCGACCGTGGACGGCCTCAGCGGAGCCTACGGCTGGACCCAGAACATCGACTACTTCAGCAACACGGGAAAGAGCCGCTACAACTCGTTCCAGGCGAAGCTCACCAGGCGCTTCTCGGGAGGCTACTCGCTCCTGACTCACTACACGTATCAGGACGCCAAGAACAACTCCGGCGAGTACTTCTTCATCGACCCCGACGTGAACTACGGCCCGGCCGATTTCATTCGCACCCACGTATTCGTGCTCGCGGCCAACGCCGACCTGCCCTTCGGCAGGGGCCGGAGGTGGCTGAGCGACGCCGAGGGGGCGACGCAGGCGATCTTCGGCAACTGGCAGTTCAACACGAACGTCACGATCCAGAGCGGACTGCCCTTCAACGTCGACTATCGGGATTCCGGCTCCGACCGCGACGTCGGCCCGAACCGGCCCGACCTGATCGGCGATCCCCAGACGGGCAGCGGCGACGGCATCACCAGCCCGTACTACAACGTCACGCCCATCGGGACGGCGGGAAGCGCGTTCGGACGTCCCGCGAGAGGCACGTTCGGCAGCCTGCCGCGCAACGAGCTGCGCGGGCCGGGCTTCTGGAACGTGGATGCCTCCCTGTTCAAGCGCTTCCCACTCGGCGGCGCCAAGAGCCTGGAGTTCCGCGTGGAGGCCCAGAACGTCTTCAACCACATCAACGACAACAACCCGGACGGCAACATCGGCGTCCCAGGGAACAACAACCCGAGCGCGGGGTTCATCACGAGCATGGCGCCGAACGCCCTGCCGCGGAACCTGCAGTTCGCGCTGCGCTTCCAGTTCTGACGTTCTGACGGCGCCCGATCAGGCGCCGCCAACCCAAAGGAGAGGCCGAAAGGCCTCTCCTTTCTCGTTTCCGGCAAGGCGTTGCCGAGAGTGAGATCATCAATCTCGATCGGAGGACCCATGCGAGCAGCCTTGACGCTCATCGCGCTTGCGACGGCGGTACTTCCTGTGGCTGCCGACGACTGGCCGCAGTGGCGCGGGCCTCAGGGCAACGGCGTGTCGGCCGAGAAGAACCTGCCGACGCGCTGGAGCGCAGAGTCGGTCGGCTGGAAGGCCCCACTGGGCGGGCTCGGCATCTCTTCGCCCATCGTCTGGGGCGATCGCGTCTTCGTCACCTCGCAAGCCGGCCGCGGCGCGCTGCGGCCAGGCAACCATCCGACCCTGGCTCGCGGCGACGAGGCCAAGGACGAGAAGCCGTTGGGGGCGGGCGCCTCCGAAGCCGCGGCCAAGGTCGAGTTTCTCGTCGAAGCGTTCAGCCGGAAGGACGGCCGGCGCCTCTGGCAGCACCGTATCGCCGCCGAGGGGGACCTCCCCGAGGTCCACGAAAAGCACAACCTGGCCAGCCCGAGCCCGGTTGCGGACGGCGAGCTCGTCTTCGCCTGGTTCGGCAACGGGCAGATCGTGGCCTTGAGCCATGACGGAAAGCCCGTCTGGCAGCGCCACCTGGCCCGCGAGCTGGGTCCCTTCACGATCTCGTGGGGACACGGCAGCTCGCCCGCCTTCTTCGGCGACCAGATCATCCTGCTCTGCGACCACGAGCCGGGATCCTACCTGCTCGCCCTCGACAAGCGGACCGGCAAGGAGCGCTGGAAGGTGACGCGGACGAAGGGATCCATCTCCTACAGCACGCCCACCGTGGTCAAGGTGAACGGATCCGACGAGCTTGTGGTGAACTCGACCACGCGGATCGACGCCTACGATCCCAGAACCGGCGCGCTCCTGTGGTGGACGGGCGAGCCGCACCGGTTCGCCGTTCCGGTTCCCGCCTTCCACGACGGCATCCTCTACATGAGCCGCGGCTACCGCAGCGGACCCTACATGGCGATCCAGGCCGGAGGCCGCGGCGACGTGTCCGGGACGCATGTGCGTTGGTCGGTGCCGACTGGTGCGCCGTACGTCTCCTCGCTCGTCTACTACGACGGCCTCGTCTACATGGCGAGCGACGTCGGGGTGGTGAGCGCCATCGACGCGAAGAGCGGCGAGCGGGTCTGGCAGGAGCGGATCGCCGGGATCTTCACCGCCTCGCCCGTCGCAGGCGACGGCAAGGTCTATCTCCCCAGCGAGACCGGGGACACGATCGTGCTCGCCGCCGGCCGGGAGCCCCGCGTCCTCGCCCGCAATCCGCTGGGCGAGCGCACCGCCGCCTCGCCGGCCGTCGCCCACGGGCGGATCTTCCTGCGCACGGATGCGCACCTGATCGCCCTCGGCCCCGACCGCGCCCCCGGCACGAAGTGACACGCAGGCAGGTCGTTATAATCCCCATACGGCGATGACGTACGTTTCGCTCGGCCTGTCGCTGATCGGCCTTCTGGCTGCCGTGGAGGGCGTGACATCGGCCGATCTTCAGCCGTTGGACCTGGACGGCCGGCCGGTTGCGGCCCTGCCAGCCGCCGGAGGGCCCACGACGGTATTCTTGTTCGCTCGAACCGACTGCCCCATCATGAACCGCTACGCGCCCGAGCTACGCCGACTACACGACCGTTTCGAGCCGAAGGGCATGCGCTTCTGGCTCGTTTATCCCGACCCCGGGGAGACTCCCGAGGCGGTGCGGCGGCACGCGGCAGAGTTCAGCTACGGCATGGCGCCGCTCCGGGATCCGAGACACAGCCTCGTCCGCCTCGCTGGCGCGCGCGTGACGCCCGAGGCCGCCGTGTTCGTCGGAGACGCGAGAGGCCCGCGCCTGGTTTACCGGGGCCGTATCGACGATCGCCACGTGGCTTTCGGGAATACGCGGCCGGCTCCCACCTCGCGCGATCTCGAGAACGTCCTGGCCGCCCTGGCGGAGAGGAAAGCGGTCTCGACCCGTACGACCACCGCGATCGGCTGCGCCATAGCGCCCCTCGAATGAACCGCCGCGCCGCGGCGGTCCTCCTCGCTGCGACGGCCTGCCTCGCGTGTCACGACGTCGGCCACCCCGCGTCGCGCGCGGACGCAGCTCCTCGGACGGTGACCTTCAACCGCGACATCGCTCCCCTCCTGCATCGAAGCTGCGCGCCCTGCCATCGGCCCGGCGAGGCCGGGCCGTTCAGCCTGCTCACCTACACGGACGTGAAGAAGCGGGTGGACCAGATCGTCGAGGTCACGGGAGCGCGCTACATGCCTCCCTGGCCGCCCGAGCCCGGCTACGGGGACTTCGCTGGAGCACGGCGGCTGCGCCAGGAGGAGGTGAACCTGATCCGACGCTGGGTGGACTCGGGCGCGCCCGAGGGCGCACCCCAGGATCGCCCGACGCCGCCGCACTTCACGGAAGGCTGGCAGCTCGGGCCGCCGGACCTCGTGCTCGAGCTCGACCAGTCGTTCAGCGTCCCCGCCGAAGGCACCGACGTGTTCCACAACTTCGTCCTTCCCGTGACAGTCCCAGCCACCCGCTACGTTCGCGCGATGGAGCTGCGACCCGGAGACAAGCGGGTGGTTCACCATGCCAACGTGCTGGTGGACCGCACCGGCTCGGCCCGCCGCCAGGACGACCGCGAGGCAGGGCCAGGCTTCGCGGGGATGGACGTCGAGCTGGAATCCGACAACTTCGAGCCGGACAGTCACTTCCTCTTCTGGAAGCCCGGCACCGCCGCGGTTACGGAGCCCGAGGACATGGCCTGGCGTGTCGATGGCGGCACCGACCTCGTGCTCAACCTGCACTTGCAGCCATCGGGCAAGCCGGAGTCCATCAGGCCCGCCGTGGGCTTGTATTTCACCGACCGCGGCCCCACGCGCTTCCCGATGCTGGTGCAGCTCGAGCACGACGGCGCTCTGGACATCGCGCCGGGCCGCAAGGACTTCGCCGTGACCGATCGCTACACGCTTCCCGTGGACGTCGAAGTCCTGGGCGTGTATCCCCACGCTCATTACCTGGGCCGCGACGTTCAAGGCTGGGCCACGCTTCCCGACGGCAAGCGAGTGTGGCTGATCTGGATCCGCGACTGGGACCTCAACTGGCAGGCCGTCTACCGCTATCGAGCGCCGGTGTTCCTCCCGCGCGGCTCCCGCATCGAGATGCGGATCACGTACGACAACTCCGCGGACAACCCCAGGAACCCGAGCGACCCGCCGCAGCGCGTGCGGGCCGGCAATCGCTCCTCGGACGAGATGGGCCATCTGTGGCTGCAATTGCTGCCGCGCTCGCCGGAGGATCGCGTGGCGCTGCAGGAGACGCTCATGCGCCGGCGCCTCGAGAAATACCCCGGGGATTTCGTCGCTCACGCAAACCTGGCCGCAGTGCTGGAGGCTCGCGGCCAGCGCGAGGAGGCGCTTCAGGAGTACCGCATGGCGCTGCGCGCGCGTCCGAGCAGCGCGGCGGCGCTCAACAACCTCGGGGCCCTGCTGCAGTCCCTCGGTCGCTCTGCAGAGGCGCTGCAGGCGTATCGGGACGCGGTGCGAGCCGACCCCGGCCATGCGAACGCCCGGTACAACCTGGGCAACGCCCTCGTCGCCGTGGGCGCCTTCGCCGAGTCCGTGCCCCATTACGCGGAGGTCGTTCGGCTTCGACCGGACGACGCGGGCGCCCTGACCAACCTGGGCGGCGCCCTCCTGGCGGCGGGCCGTGCGGGGGAAGCGGCGGCCCCCCTCGGTCGCGCGGTCGCGCTGGACCCGGACTCCCTGAACGCCCGCTACAACCTGGGCCGTGCCCTCGCGGCAAAGGGCCGGTTTCGCGAAGCGTTGGATCAGCTGGAGGCAGCGCGTCGCATCGCCCCTGGCGACGACGACACGCGGCGCGAGCTCGAGGCGCTGAAGCGGCGGCTCGCGCCGGGCTGAGGACGAGGCGCGCTGGCGCCGGCTACCGGGCTCCGGCCAGCCAGCCCTCGAACAGCGCCCGCGCCTTCCCGCCCTCGAAGCGGCCGCGCACGGCGTCCAGCACCCGCAGGCGAACGGCGCCGCCGCGCCAGTAGAAGCCGAGCCAATAAGGCACGTGCAGGTCGAGGGGGAGGCGCGTCGTCCGGAAGGACAGGCGGCGGACTCGGAAGAACCCGGTCTGGTAGACGATACGCCGAAGCTTCTCCTCGAGGCGTGCGACCGACTCAGCCTCCGCAAGGGCCGGCTCCGGCCGGTTCCGCGTCTCGACCAGCGTGAGATCGGCTGCCACCGGACGATGCTCAAACGCGTACGGATCCAGCGTCCCGTTGACCGCGTCCACGGCGAGCCACGACACGTACGGGCGCGCGGCGTTCGTGACCTCGACCTCGTAGACGTGAAAGGGCAGGTAGGCGTCGGCCACGGACCGCAGCGCCGCCCTGCCACCGAGCAAGCTGGGGAGCCTGAGGAGGCCGCCCTTGAGGCGCTCCACCGCCTGGGCCTGCGTCACGTTCGGCCTCAAGCTGTGGATCGCAGCCAGGCTGCCTCCCTGGTCGTCAAGTCAGCGGAAGTAGATCCAGAGGCCGATGATCGTCGCGAGCAACGCTCCGCTGAAGAGCACGTTGAGCCGGTGCTCGAGGGTGGTCTCGCGGGCCAGGGCGTGGACCGGCGCGACAGGCGTCGTCTCGATCTTGTCGTCGACGGTGGCGAAGGTCAGCCCCGCGAGCCTCCGCCGGTCGGGCGGGCTAGTAGCGAGGCTGACGGCGATCAGGACCGCGGCGCAGAGCGCGAACATCAGGATCGCGTAGTGCAGGAAGTTCATGTCCACCAGCCAGCGGATCGCCGCGGAGTCGTAGTGGCGCGTCTTGTCGAGCACCTCGAACACGAAGCGGACGCTCCCGAGCACGAAGCCGACCAGCAGCGACCAGATCGCCCCGGCCCCGTTCAGCCGCGGCCAGAGGATCCCGAAGATGAAGCAGACGGCGATGGGTGGAGAGATATAGGCCTGCACGCTCTGAAGGTAGATGTAGAGCTGCGAGCTGAGGAGATGGATGAACGGGACCCAGAGCAGGCCGAGGACCACCATCACCGCCGTGGCGACGCGGCCGAAGTTGACGAGTTGGCGCTCGGTGGCCTCGGGGCGGACCTTCTTGTAGAAGTCGAGGGTGACCATCGTGGAGGCGGAGTTGAAGACCGAGCTCATGGCGCCCATGAGGGCCGCGAGCAACGCTGCGATCATCAAGCCGACCAGGCCCGGGGGCAGCAGGTTCACGATCAGCGTGGGATAGGCGATGTCGCCGTTCGTGACGTGACCGTTCTCGATCTTGAACAGGTCACGGAAGAGGGCGAAGGCGATCAGCCCCGGAAGCACCAGGATGAACACGGGCAGGATCTTGAGAAAGCCGGCGAAGATCGTGCCCGCCTTGGCGTGCCCCTCGTCCTTGGCCGACAGCACGCGCTGCACGATCACCTGGTCCGTGCACCAGTACCAGAGGCCCAGGATCGGCGCCCCCAGGAAGATGCCGGTCCAGGGGAACTCCGGGTGGTCCATCGGCTTGATCATGCTGAAGTAGTCCGCGGGCACGGCCGCGCGCAGGCCCTCGAAGCCACCCACCTTGTCCAGGCCGATCCAGGTCAGGGCGATCGCTCCCGCGAGCAGGACGAGGGTCTGGACCATGTCGGTGTAGATCACCGCGGCCAGGCCGCCGGCCACCGTGTAGACCCCGGTCGCCACCACCAGCAGGATGGCTGCGGTCATGGGGCTCCACCCCACCACGCGCTCGAGGACGATCGCGGCGGCGTAGAGGTGGACCGAGATCTTCGTGAAGATGTAGGCCAGTATCGATACGCTGGCGAGATAGATGCTGCACTGGCGGTTGTAGCGCCGCTCGAGGAACTCGGGCATCGTGAAGACGTTCGAGCGTAGATAGAAGGGCACGAACACCCAGCCCAGGATCAGCAGGATCAGGCAGGCGAGCCACTCGAAATGGCCCACGGCGAGCCCCGAGGTCGCGCCCGATCCCGCCAGGCCGATGAAGTGCTCGGTCGAGATGTTGGAGACGAAGAGCGACGCCCCGATCGCGAACCAGCCCACGTCGCGGCTGGCGAGGAAATAATCCTCGGATGTGCGCTCCTTGAGGGAAAAGTAGAAGCCGATCCCGAACACGATGACGAAGTAGACGGCGATGATCGCCAGGTCCATCGGCTCGAGGGTCCTGTGGACCACCGCTGGTGCCGTCGCGAACAACATCGTCCCCTCCTGAGTCAAGAGGTGCGCCCTGGCCGGGATGGCGCACTCTACAACGGCCGCCGAGCGATCTCAATGACGCCCGGGAGCCTGGCTTCGCATGCGCCTTCTCGACCTCAAGGCTTCGCCGAGCGCGGCCCTCTGGAGCTCGGCCCGCCGCGCGCGCGTGAAGTCGGCGAAGGCCCGGCTGGCGGCCGGCAGGAAGCGGCCCGGCAGGAGCAGTGCGACCGTGCGGCGCAGGCGGCGGCCGCGGATGCGGGCCCGCGACAGCCAGCCCCACGCCACCTCGTCCTTGACCGCCCAGGCCGGCAGCAGCGAGATGCCGAGCCCGCGCTCCACCATGAGCTTGATGAAGTAGGTGTCATTGGACTCGAGGGCGAGGGCGGGCTGCAGGCCGACATCGGCGAAGAACCGGTCGGTCGCCCGCCGGACCGAGGCGCCATGCTCGAAGAGGATGAAGCGCTCGCTTCGGATCTCCTCGATCCCCACCTCGTCACGGCCGGCCAGAGGATGCGCGTAGCCAACGACCAGCGCCAGCTCGTCCTCGAAGAGGGGCGTGACGGTGAGGACGGAGGGCTCGAGGGGTAACGAGGCGAAGCCGACGTCGGCCGCTCCGCCCTTCAGGTCGGCGATCGTCTGGTCGGTCGACGCCGTCGTGCGAAAGGTCACCTCGATGCCGGGGTGGGCGCGCATGAAGGCCTCGAAGAAGGGCACGAACAGGTGCACGAAGGCCTGGGTCGCGGCGGCGACGCGGACCCGGCCCGTGGGCGCAGACGCGGCGCCGAGCGTGGCGCCGACGCGCTGGGCGGCCTCGAACAGCTCCGCCACGTCCTCGAGGAGACGGGAGCCGCGCTCGGTCAGGCGGACGCCCCGACGTCCGCGATGGAAGAGCGGCTCCCCCACCTCGGACTCGAGCGCCTTGACTTGATGGCTGACCGCCGACTGAGTCAAGTGGAGTCGCGCGGCCGCCCGCGTGAAGCTGCGGAGCAGCGCCGCCTCGCGGAACACCGCCAGCCGTCGCAAGTCTACATCCATGAGCGTTCCTCATGGGTCATATTACTACGATGAGTTGGACTGCTTACAGACGGAGCCCGTATCTTGGTGCGAGGAGAAACGCAGACATGCCCATCCCCCTGCCGCTCGAGTACGTGATCGCTCGCGCCACGGAAGGTCGCGCGGAGGAGCTGCTGCGCCGAGCCGCTGGCCGCTCCCTGACGCGCCGCAAGGTCCGTGAGGCCCTGCCGCGCGTGCTCGAGCACGAGCGCCTGCTGAGCGAGCGGCTCGGCCGCGACGTCGGGCTGCGCGTGGCCGCCGTCGACTACTTCGACAACTTCGCGGCGTAGATCGCGCCGGAGCGAGCCGGCAGCGTCGCCCTCAGGACGCCGTCCTTCACTGCCGCGGCCGCTCCACCCAGCCGGTCCGTCAGGCTGCCGTCGGTCACGCCCAGCCCGGCAACCGGGGCCGCGATCTCGAGTGGCTCGCGCGCGTTGTTCAGCAGCACGATCGCCGCATCGGCGTCCTTCACGCGCGCGAAGGCCCAGGTCTGGGCCGCCTCCGACAGCGTGACGGTGGAGCCGCGCCTCAGGGGCGTGAGCTCCCGGCGCAGGGCCGCGAGCCGGCGCACGTGCTGGAAGACGTCCTGCTCCTCGGCGGTCCGCCCCGCGGCCTCGAACGCGCTCCGGGCGTCGCTCGGAAAGCCGCCCGGGAAGTCGCGACGGTTGTCCGGGTCGCCCTTGCCCGGCAGCGCGATCTCGTCGCCGTAATAGACCAGTGGGACGCCGCGCACCGTGAACAGCGTGGTGAAGCCCAGCTTCAGGCCCGCGTGGGTCGCCGCCTTCTCGTTCATGAAGCGCTCGACGTCGTGGAGGCCGAGGAACGTCCAGAGCTCGTCCGGACGCGGGTAGAGCCGGTCGCGGGCGATCACCTTCGCCACGTCCCGCAGCTCGCCGCCCTGCCCGAAGGCGCTGCGCAGGGAGTAGTAGAGCGGGAAATCGAACACGGTGTCGAAGCCCGAGTCGATGCCGTCGAAGGCTGCGCGCCCGCCCTGGAACACCGAGACGAGGGCCGGATCGCCGTCGAACATCTCCCCCACCGCCGTGAGCTGCGGATACTCCTTCTTCAGCGCCGCCATCCACTCGCGCCAGAAGCGGCGATGGACGTAAGGCAGGGTGTCCTGGCGGATGCCGTCCAGGCCCGCGACGCCGACCCACCACAGCGCGTTCTGCACGATGTAGCGCGCCGCCTCCGGGTCGTCCTGGTTCAGGTCGGGGAGGATGTCGAGGAACCAGCCATCGAGGGTCGGGCGCTGAACCTCTGGGGTCGCGTAGGGATCGGCCAGCGTCCAGAGCTGCCAGACGTTCGCGAGATGCTTCTCGTTCGTGCCGTTGAACCACGTCGGGGTCGGCGGGTCGGTCGCCCAAGGGTGGTAGGGCCCGGTGTGGTTCGCCACCTGGTCCTGCACCACCTTGATGCCCACGGCGTGTGCGGCGTCCACGAGCTCGCGCAGCTCAGCGAGATCCCCGAGGTGCTCGTCGACGGCGTAGAAATCCACCGCGCCGTAACCGTGGTAGTCGGTGATCGCCGCTCCCTCGTACGTCTCGCGTCGGTTCAGATGGTCGACGTTGTCGTACCACGGGTTCAGCCACAGCGCCGTGATCCCGAGGTCCTTGAGATAGGGCAGCCGCCGACGGATGCCCTCGAGGTCGCCTCCGTGGTAGAAGCGGCCCTTCGTGCGGTCGAGCAGGCCCCTCGAGCGCGGCGGGTCGTCGTTTGCGGGATCGCCGTTCGCGAAGCGGTCGGGCATGGCCAGGTAGACGACATCGTCGGTCGTGATCCCCGCGAAGCGACCGTCGCGTGCGAGGGGCGGCAGGACCTCGAAGCGGAGGTCGGCCTTCCCTCCCGCAGTGGCGAGCCGAAGCGTGTGCACTCCGGGGCGAGCCGCGGGGTCGATCGTCAGGTCCGCGAAGGCATACGTTCCGCGCTCGTTGACCTCGACGTCTGCCAACGTCAGACCTGGCGCCCTGCCCTCGAGGCGCGCGCCCGCGAGGTTCCTGCCGCGCACGAGCAGCCGCACCGGGTTCAACGACGACCCGGTCCACCAGCTTGGCGGCTCGACGTTGGTGACCTCGGGGCGCGACGCGGCCAGCATCACGGCGAGAGCGACGACCGGCCCGGGCGTCATGTCGCCCGTTCGGGTTCGTAGCGGCGCAGCAGAAGCACCGTCAGCAGCGCCGCCGTCAGGATCAAGGCCCCGCCGAAGGCCACTCCGTAGGCCCGGTTGCCGCCCAGCAGGTCCATGATCACGCCGCCCAGGCCGAGGGCCACGCAGATCTCCGGGATCACGATGAACATGTTGAAGATGCCCATGTAGATGCCGTACTGATTCTTGGGAAGGTGCTCGACCAGGATCACGTACGGCATCGACACGACCGACGCCCAGCCGATCCCGGCTCCGATCATGGCCAGAAACAACAGGCGCGGGTCGTGGATGAAGCCGACCGAGACCAGGCCGAGGCCGGCTGCGAGCAGCGCCCCGGCGTGGGTGAACGAGCGGCCCAGCCGCTTCACGAGCCAAGGGATCAGAAGCGCGAACAGCGGCGTGGCCATGCCGCGGACGGTCGTGGTCAGGGCGGCGAAGCGGACGCCGCGCTCGTAGGCGTCCGAGTGGGGATCCGTCGCGCCGAAGACGTGGTGAGGCACCGCCACGGCGTAGAACATCCACATGCAGAAGAGGCCCATCCAGGTGAAGAACTGGACCGCCGCGAGGCGCTTCATCACGCCAGGCATCTGTAGGTAGCAGCTCGACGTCTCGCGCCACCAGCGGGCCAGCGCCTCGAGCGTGCTGCCGCCGGTCGGCTCCGAGTCCAGGTGCTCCGGCGGGTACTCGGGCGTGGTCACGACGGTGTACACGACCGACGCGAGGAAGATCGATGCACAGGCATAGAACGCGTGGTGCATCGACAGCTGGGACGCGATGCCGTTCCCGAGGATCGTGCCCACGCCGATCATCAGGCCCTGGAACGCGTACCCCGTGGGACGCTGGGCCGAGTTCTGCTTGTCCGCGACGAAGGCGCGGAACGGCTCCATCGAGACGTTGAGGGAGGCGTCCAGGACCCAGAGCAGGCCAGCGGCCATCCACAGCGTCCCCGAGTTCGGCATCAGGCACAGCGCGAGGGTGCCGAGCAGCGCGCCGGCCAGGAAATAAGGGCGCCGTCGCATGCGCAGCGCGGGGATCCAGGTCTTGTCGCTCAGGTAGCCGATGATGGGCTGGATGATCAGCCCGGTCGCGGGCGCCGCCAGCCACAGGAATGGGATTTCGTCGGGCTGGGCGCCGAGCTTCTCGTAGATGGAGCTCATGCGGGCGAACTGGATCTCGAAGCCGTGCTGGATCCCGAAGAAGCCGACGCTCATGTTGAAGATCTGGAACAGCGTCAGGTCCGGCTTGCGGGCCTCGCCTTCCCTCATCCGGCCGCCTCTTCGGCCGCCGCGGGCGCGCGGCCGTAGATCTCAGTGAGCCGGCCGAGGCGCCGTTGCAGCGTGTCGGTGAGCTGGCCGTCCTCGAGCCTGAAGCTCCAGTTGCCGGCGCTCCGGCCCGGCAGGTTCATGCGCGCTTCGCTGCCGAGGCCCAGCAGGTCCGGAACCGGGACGATCGCGGTGTCCGCCACCGACGCGAGCGCCGCCCGCACGAACACCCAGTGGATCTCGGTGCCGTCGCTGCCCAGATACAGCTTGGCGAGGGCCTGTTCCTCCTCGACTTCCTCTTGGGTGCGCGTCGAGTCGCCGACGCCGGCGCTCCACCAGCCGGCGATCGTGTCGTTGTCGTGAGTCCCCGTGTAGACGACCAGGTTCCGCGGGTAGTTGTGAGGCTTGAAGGTGTCGGCGGAGCCGTCGGTACCGAACGCGAACTGGAGGATCGCCATGCCCGGAAAGCCGTACCGCTCACGAAGCGCCTCCACCTCGGGGGTGATCACGCCCAGGTTCTCGGCGACGATCGGCAGCGGGCCGAGCGCCGCCTGGAGCGCATCGAAGAACGCAGCGCCCGGACCTTTGACCCAGCGGCCCGAAGTCGCGGTCTTCGCGTCGCCCGGCACCTCCCAGTACGCTTCGAAGCCGCGGAAGTGGTCGAGACGGACGAGGTCGACGAGCGCGAGGCTGTCCCTGAAACGCTCGATCCACCAGCGGTAGCCGGTGCGGGCGATCACGTCCCAGCGGTAGAGCGGATTGCCCCAGAGCTGGCCCGTGGCGCTGAAGTAGTCGGGAGGCACGCCGGCCACGAAGGAGGGGTGGCCGTCCGCGGCCAGATGGAAGAGCTCCGGATGGGCCCAGACGTCGGCGCTGTCGTGGGCGACGAAGATCGGGATGTCGCCCATCAGGCGCACGCCACGCTTCCGGCACAGCGCGTGGAGCGCACGCCACTGCTCGAAGAAGAGGAACTGCGTGAAGCACAGCGAGCGGAGCCGGTCGGCCAGCCGCGAGCGCGCCTCGTCGAGCGCGCGCGGCTCGCGCACAGCCAGCGCCCGCGGCCAGCGATGCCAGGCGCGTCCGCCGTTCTCGGCCTTCAGGGCCATGAAGAGCGCGAAATCGTCGAGCCAGTGCGCCTCCGCGGTGCAGAAGGCGTCGAAGCGCTCGCGCGTCCCTGCGTCGGCGTCGGCCTCGAAGGCTTGAAACGCCTGCTCCAGCAGCGGCCCCTTGAACGTCTGCACGCCCTCGAAGTCCGCGCGGCCCTCGGGAAAAGCGGGGACCGCCGCGAGCGCCGACCGCGCCAGCAGGCCACGCTCCACGAGGTCGTCGAGGCTGACGAGCAGCGGATTGCCTGCGAACGCCGAGAAGCACTGGTAGGGCGAGTCGCCGTAGCCGGTCGGCCCGAGGGGAAGGACCTGCCAGAGGCCCTGCCTGGCCCCGACCAGGAACTCGACGAACGCGCGGGCCTCGGGCCCCAGGTCTCCGATGCCCCAGGGACCGGGGAGCGAGGTCGGATGGAGCAGCAGCCCGCTCGTTCGCGGAGCCACGGCGCGCTTCTAGTTCGCTCGCACGATGAGGGACGGTTCGGTCAGGTTGCCGCGGTCGTCGCGAAAGCGGACCGCGACCAGAACGTTCGTCGGCCTCTTCGCCGAGGCGACGTAGGAGAGGTCCTGGCGGATCTCGAGGCTGCCGTTGGGCTCGACGCGGTTCGCGCCGACGAACACGATCAAGTCGCGGTCGTCGAACTGGTTCCGCGCGATCAAGGCGCCGTTCGCATCGTCGTAGAGCGCCCCGGAGAGCAGCTCGATCTTGCCGCCCAGGCCGTTCGTCTCCGTCAGCTTGACGATGTAGTTGACGCTCCAGGTGGGCCCGGCGGGGCTCGACTGGATGGTCGCGATCGGGTTCGGCGTGACGGTCACGGTGAGGACCGCGACCAGGACCCCCGGCGTCGGGTTGGGGCTGTCGCTGTTGCACGCGCCGATCGCCAGCGCGGCGACGGCCGCTCCGAGAACGCGGGACGCGCGGCTCATGCCTTGGGCGCCGGAGGCGGGAGGTCGCGGGCCGGACACAGCGACTCGAAGCCGACCTTGTTGTGGGAGCCGTCGCAGAAGGGCTTGTTCTGCGACTGGCCGCAGCGGCACAGCGACACCACCGTCCGGCCGGCGAGGCCGAAGGCCTTGCCTTCCTGGTCCAGGATGGTGATGTCGCCCTCGAGGCGCAGCGGCCCGTTGTTTCGCACGATCACCTTGAAGTCCGACATAGAGCGGCATTCTATTACGGCTGCGGGCCCGGCATAGAATCGATGCCATGGCAGCGGTGAGGCGCGCAGCGGCGGCCCGGAGCCCCCGCGAAGAGCTAGACCCCGAGCGCGTCTGGCGCGCTTTCGACCGGCTCGCCCGCGCGCGGGCCTTCTACACGCTGGTGCGTGGCGCCCTGCCGCTGCCGACCTTGAGGCGCCTGTTGAAGGACGCCATGCCGCGACGCTCCGCACGGGAGATGCCGAACGAGGTGTGGGCCAGCCTGGCGGCTTCCATCGGGCTCGAAGACGGGGCCTTCGCAGCGCCGCTCGCACAGGCGCTCCACGAGCAGGTCGGGTGGGACCGCGAGCCGGCCGACATGGACGCCTGGTGGCGAGCGGTCCGCGAGCGGCCGCTCGAAGCGCTCTGGATGGCGGCGCTCTCGGAGTCGAAGCCGCTTCGCAAGGAGTTCAACCACGTCGCCGAGCATTGCCTCGAGAACTGGCGCGAGTCGCCCTCGTGCACGCCACCCTCCTGGGAGTATGTCGAGGCGCTCCTCGACGTCCAGGCCGCCAGCGCCCGGGACGTGCGCGACGCGGAGCGCCGCGCCGAGGACAGCGAGCGGAAGCAGTCCGCCGATCGCGAACGCCTCGAGGAGCTGCGCGAGGAGCTGAAGCGCCTGCGACGCGAAAACGCCGACCTGCGCGGCGGCAAGGCCGAGGCCGAGCGACGCGCGGCGCGGGCCTCCGGACTCGCGCAGGCCGCGCCTCCCGACGC
>DATFEN010000321.1:0-4562 GCA_035251085.1 Vicinamibacteria bacterium
CGCGCGGCTGACCGGTGCCGATCCGGGCCTCGCGCGCCGCGTGGGCGCGCGCCGCGGCCTCGGCGCCAGGAGTGCAGCGCCCGACGCGAAGGAACTCCAGGGCTTCGCCCAGCGAGGCCTCGTCCGGATCGCCGAGCGCATGGTCGAGGTCGTCGGCGGCGGCGCAGTCCACGCGGATGCCGCCGTAGTAGTCGCCCTCGCCCCGCGCGTTGCGGGCCTCGAAGGCCACCGGGAACAGCGTCCTGGTGCAGAAGTCGAACCCGTACTGCCCCACCGGCTTCCCATACGTCGTGTCGCCGACCAGGGTCACGGGCAAGAACGGGCGCAGGCCGTTGATCACGCTCTCGCTCGCCGAGGCCGAGCCGCGCGTCGTGATCGCCACGAGGCGCGTGAAGCCGATCGCCTCGGCGGGCCGCTGGAAACGCAGGATGCTGTTGCGGCTCTGCTGCTTGTCGTTGTGGAAGAGCTCGACGAACACCTGGTCGTTCGTGGCCTCGCCGCCGATCAGGCCGCCCAGGTGCTGGGCGACGCTCAGCAGCCCGCCGCCGTTGTAACGCAGGTCGAGCACCAGCTCCTCCGCCCCCGCCTCACGGAGCGTATGGAATGCGGCGTTCAGGGCGGCCGTGGACGGCTGCACGAAGTTGCGGAAGAACACGTAGCCCACGCGCGGACCGCGCCGCAGGTCGTAGACGCTGGTGACCGATACCGTGGGGATCGTCACGGCTCGCTTGGTGAGCGAGGCCGCCTGCGTGCCGCTTTCGCCGGGGCGACGCCAGGTGAGCGAGACCACCAGGCCGACCTCGGCGGGGCCGAAGATCGAAGCGATCTCGCCGGACTGCAGGAGCTCTGGAACGGCGCGTCCGTTGATGCTGAGCAGGAAGTCGCCCCGCTCCAGGCCCGCCTGGGACGCCGGGCTTTCGGGAAAGACCTGCGACAGGCGCAGCTCGCTGACGCTCGTCTGCTGCGTGGAGAGGCCGAGGCCGATGAACTGGCTCTCGGAGAAGAAGGCCTCGCTCTCCGCCTGGTCCGCGACGTAGCTGAAGCTCGAGTCCTGCGGGCGGTAGCGCACCGCCTCGAGGTACGCCTCGGGCGAGGCGAACGCCGCCGGATCGGGATCCGGCAGCTCGCGATACCAGAAGTAGATGTCCTGGAGGGTGTCGCGAACGAACTCGACCTGGCCGAGGGTCGTGCAGCTCTCCGTCGCTGAAGCGTCCATGGCGGAATCGCCTCCGCCACAGGACGCGGCCACGAGCGCGACACCGGCGAGCGCCAGCCTCACCGCGGAGCGAAGTCGGCTCTCCATCGGCACAATCTACCGTGCCAGCCGTACGCCCGCCAGGATGATCGCGGCGCCGAGCAAGCGAAGGCCGGAGAAGCGCTCGCCGAGAAAGAGCCATGCGAAGACGCCCGTCAGCACGATGTCCACGTAGATGTAGAGCGAGGCGTGGGCGAGGCCCTTCCTCGCGACGGCCCAGTTCCAGATCCAATACCCGACGTAGACGGGCAGGATCGCCGAGAACAGCAAGGCGGCCCACACGCTCCAGGGCAGCGCGCTCCAGTCGGTGGCGAGGATGTCGTACCAGGCCCAGGGCAGGAGCGGCAGCACTCCGATCGTCATCGAAAGCGCCATCACCGTGCGGCCCGGATAGCGTGCGAACAGGTCGCCGCTGAGGAGCCCGTAGGCCGCGAACGCCATGGCGCTCGTCACGTTGAGGACGTCGCCGAGGCCGAATGAGATCTGGAGACCGGCCTTCGACTCCTGAAGAAAGAACAGGATCGCACCGAAGAAGGCGACGAGCACGCCCGCCCACTGCCGGATCAGCACCTTCCTGCCCACGAGGGAGAGCAGGACGAGCGCGCACAGCGGCTCCGTGCCCTGCATGAGGTTCGAGACGAACGCCGTCGTGCGGTCGAGGCCTTCCATGAACAGCACCTGGTACAGAGTGATGCCGAGGAACGCTGAGACGGCCAGGCGCGGCCAGTCGCGGTGCTCGACGCGGAAGGGTCCGCCCCGCGCCGCGAGGACCGCGAGGCCGATGCACGCGACGATCGCGAAGCGCACACCGCTCAGCGCGGGCGGAGACAGGTGACCGAGCAGCGACTTCAGCACGATCATGTTCGTGGCCCAGAACACGGCCATCAAGCACAGCGCGACGTCGACGCTCATGGGCTGGAGAGCATACACTTCGCCGATGTCCGCAAAGGCGGAGGACGCCGATGTGGAGACGTCCTCGGAGGGCTACGCGAGGCGCTTCTCCGGGCCAGTCGGGGCGTTCTTCCTCGAGACGCAGGCGCGGGCCACCCTCGATCTGCTCGCGCCCTTCGCGGGCGCCACGGCCCTGGACGTTGGTGGAGGCCACGGGCAGCTGACGGGGCCCCTGGTCGAGGCCGGGTACGCGGTGACGATCTTCGGCTCGGACCCGCTCTGTCGCGAACGCGTCGGCCACTGGGTCGCCGCCGGCCGCGCGCGCTTCGAGGCCGGAGATCTGCTGGCGCTGCCCTTCGCCGACCGCGCGTTCGACGTGGTGCTGTCCTATCGGCTGCTGCCCCACGTTTCGCGCTGGCCAGACCTCGTCGGCGAGCTGTGTCGGGTGGCGCGGCGTGCCGTGGTCGTCGACTACCCCAGCTCGCGAAGCGTCAATGCGATGGCTGGCGCTCTCTTCGACGCGAAGCGCGGCGTCGAGGGCGACACGCGGCCGTTCGCGGTCTTCCGCGACGCGGAGCTCGAGGCGGCTTTCGCGCGGCATGGCTTCCGGCCGACGGGCCGGCGGCCTCAGTTCCTCCTCCCGATGGCGCTGCACCGCGCACTGCGCCTGTCTCCACTGTCACGCTCGATAGAAGGAGTCGCGCGCAGACTGGGGCTCGTGCGCGCCTTCGGCTCGCCGGTCATCCTGCGTCTGGAGCCGTCCCGTGGCTAGGGCCAGTGCCCTCGAGCTGCAGCAGGGGTGGGCGCTGGCGCTGTTCCGCAGGTCTGTCCTGAAACAGCGCAAGTTCGAACAGATCGCTCGGAGCCTCGGACCGACGGATGGGCTGCGCTGCCTGGACCTCGGCTCCGACAACGGCGTGATCAGCCTGCTGCTGCGCCAGCAGGGCGGGCGCTGGGCGTCGGCCGACCTGACGGAAGAGGCCGTGGGAAGCATTCGGGGCCTGGTGGGCGACGACGTGCACCGCATCGATCCGGAGAGCCTGCCCTTCGCCGACGGCGAGTTCGATCGGGTCGTGGTCGTCGACATGCTCGAGCACGTGCGCGACGAGGCGGCCTTCGCCGGCGAGCTCGCGCGCGTCACGAAGCCGGGCGGGCGGCTGATCGTGAACACGCCCCACCTGAAGCGAACCCTGTTGCGGCGGCTCCGCCACGCGCTCGGCCAGACCGACGAGAAACACGGCCACCTCCGCCCCGGCTACACGCCGTCTCGTCTGGCGGAGCTGCTGGGTGCCGCGTTCGACCTCGAGGAGCATCGGACGTACTCGCGCTTCTTCTCGGAGCTGGTCGACACCGTGATCAACGCGGGTGTGGAGCGGCTCGGCAAGAAGGGCTCCGCGAAGGGCATGGTCGTGACGGGAGCGGACGTGGCCACGCATGGCAGGGCCTTTCGCGCCTACGCGCTGCTCCATCCCTTCGTGGCGGCCTGGGCGTCCCTGGACGCGCTCGTCCCCTGGGCCTCGGGATACATGTTGATCGCCCGCGCCACTCGCCGCCGCGCGGCGTAGCGCTGGCCAGCGCGCGCCCGGCTCAGGAGCTCGATAGCAGCGCGTCGAGCGACGCGCCCTGAGCGAGCTCCTCGGGCGTCGAGCCGCGCCGGAACAGGCGCGCCGAGCCGCCCTCGAGGCGGCACGTGCGATCCTCGACGCGCAGCCAGGCGCCCTCGCGAAGCCCGACCACGGCTCGCTCGTTCTCCTCGAGGAACTCCCGCAGGCGCTCCTCGCGCGTCTCCCCCATGTGGCGCGAGGCCGGATCGGCGTCGAGGTAGTGGGGGTTGATCTGGAAGGGCACGAGGCCCAGGGCATCGAAGCCGTCGGGCTCCACGATCGGCATGTCGTTGGTGGTGCGGATCGTTGGGCACGCCAGGTTGGTGCCGGCGCTGGCGCCCATGTATGGCATGCCGTCCCTGGCGCGCTGGCGCAGCGCCTCGACCAGCCCGCTCCACTGCATCGTGCGCAGCAGGCGGAACGTGTTGCCGCCGCCGACGAAGACGCCTTCGGCTTCGAGGAGCGCCTGGCGGCCGGCGTCGTCGGCCGTGACGCCTTCGAGCTCGAAGCCCAGGGTCGCGAAGCGCGCCTTCGCCTTCGTGGTGTACGCGTTCCGGTCCTTGAGCGCGAAGGGGATGAAGGCGAGCCGGCGCGCCGCGCCGAAGAAGTCGGTCACCGTGCCCTCGGCGTGGTCGAGGTAGCCGGCGCCATGGTTCGTCGAGTTGCTCAGGAGCAGGAGCCGCATCAGCGCGCGGGCCGCCTCTCCTCCTTGTCGCCGTACATGCGCTCGTCGGCGAGGCGGATCAGCGACTCCTTGGAGCGCGCCTCGCTCGGATACGTGGCGATGCCGAGGGACACGCCGATGCGGGCGT
>DATFEN010000322.1:0-8880 GCA_035251085.1 Vicinamibacteria bacterium
CCAGCACGGCGCGCGCCTCCGGCGGCACGCTGGCCGCGGTCTGGCCCGCCCGGAGAAGACGCCAGGGCTCGCGCGCGTCGAGGCTGAAGCCGAGCTCGGCGTCCGTCAGGGAGCGCTCGCTGGCCACGAACTCACGCACGCGCGTCTGCTCCTCACTCTCCTCGACGAGGCCGAGATATCCGACTCCCGCGGCACCGGCCAACACGATCAGGAGGCTGCCTGCCACCTGCCGTTGCGACAGCCACGCGCCGGAGAGGAGCGCGATGAAGCCCGAGAGCATCAACCAGGCCGCGGCCAGCACCACGAGAGCCCGGCCGCGCACGCCCTCGACGATGAGCAGCCCGGCCAGCGGAAACATCACGAAGGCCGCCGGAACGGCGAGGATCTGGACGATCCGCCTTCCCCACTCCCAGCCGCGGACGAGCAAGAGTCCCGCGACGAGGAGGGAGACGGCGATCTCCAGCCAGGGCGCCCGATCCAGCGCCGGCAGCCAGCGCTCCGGCCGCCGCCAGAAGAAGCCGGCGCCGACCGCCGCGGCGATGAGCAGGATGCCGGCGAGAACGATGCGCCAGGTCTGGCGCTGCAGGGTCGCGCGCGGGCGTTTTGGCTCCGGAACGGGCTCGCCCCTCTTCTGCGCCGCGACCCGCTTCTGCGAAGCCGACCTGAGGTCCTGAAGCTCGAGCGCTTGGTGCAGAGGAAGCCAACGTCTCGATCCCGGCTTCAGGATGGGGCTGTCCCGCTTCAGCAGCCCCTGGGTGCGCCAGTCCTTCACCGCCTGGAGGTCGAGATCGATCTCGCTGCCATCGTCGAGACGCACCTTGTAGCCGCCGCGAGTCAACTCGACCTCCTTGCTTCGGGTCTGGTCCCGGGCCCCGGCAGCGTCGCCGTGCCCCGTCTCGCTTCAGGCCTTGGAGGGCTTCAGTATAGGGCTACTCGGGCTCGGCCGGCGCCGGTACGACGTTCCACCAGGGCAGGTTCGACTCGCGCAGCACGCTCAGCTCCACCTTGTGCTGGAGCAGGATGTCGCCGTCCTCGTCCACGATCTTGAGACGCAGGAGCGGGTCCCGGCGCTCCCAGTCGATCTCGATCAGGCCGAAGTTGTCGCCGCGATTGACGACGCCGATGCGGTGCCGGTTGCGCTCGATCATGCGGAAGACATGCTCGGACCAGTTGAGGGAGCTGGCGGTCAGGTCGTAGATCGGGTACCCGGCTTCCCCATCCATCATCGAGAGCTCGGCGAAATGGCGGTCCCCGCTGATGAAGAGCGAGCCGGTCGTCCGCCACAGAAGGCCGAAGAGCTTCTTGCGCTCGAGCGGAAAGTTGGCCCACGTCTCGCCGCCGTAGTCCTCGTCGACCACCTGGATGCTCGAGGCGATGACGCGGATCTGCGCCGGGACGCGAAACTGCTCCTCGAGCCAGGCCCACTGGCGTGCGCCCAGGATGGTCGCGGCCGGGTCCGTGTTCCTCTGGTAGCGTCCGCCGTCGATCAGGTCCGCCTTGTTCTCCTTGAAGGCCAGGGGCGAGCGGTTGTACCGCGTGTCGAGCAGCACGAACTGGACACGGCGGCCGGGTGGACCGAAGACCTCGGCGTAGTAGACGCCATCATGCTCGCGCCGCGGCGAGTCCTTGGGAACGCCCCAGAAGTCCAGGAAGATCTGCTTCGAGTCCTCCTTGCTCGGCAGCTCGGTGCCGGAATCGTTCAGGCCGTAGTCGTGGTCGTCCCAAGTGGCGAGCACGCGCGTCGCCCTCTTGAGCCTCTGGAAGCCGGGCTGCGACCCGAGCTTCGCGTAGGCGGCCTTCAGCTCGACGAGGTCCACCGTGTCCGCGTACACGTTGTCGCCCAGGAAGACGAAGACGTCCGGCTTCGTCTTGAGGACCTGGTCCCAGATCGGTTGGACGCCGTCCTGTCCGAGGCACGAGCCGAAGGCGATGCGGCGGACGAGCGGCTCCTGAGGCGGCGACGACTGCGTCGAGGCCATGCCGGCGGCCAACACGAAGACGGCGGCGGGCGCGTGCATTCTCATCGCGGGCTCCCCGGCGCTAGTAGCTCTCGAGGGGCGGGCAGACGCAGACGAGGTTGCGGTCGCCGTACACGTTGTCGATACGGGCGACCGCGGGCCAGAACTTGTGCTCCCGCACCCAGGGCGCAGGGAATGCCGCCTGCTCGCGCGTGTACGGGCGGTCCCATTCCGTCGCCGTCACCGCGTGCATGGTGTGGGGCGCGCGCTTCAGCGGGTTGTCCTGCCGTCCGATGCGCCCCTCCTCGACCGCGCGGATCTCCTCGCGGATCGCGATCATCGCGTCGCAGAAGCGGTCCAGCTCCACCCGCGGCTCGCTCTCGGTCGGCTCGATCATCAGGGTCCCGGCCACCGGGAACGACATGGTCGGCGCATGGAAGCCGTAGTCCATGAGCCGCTTCGCGATGTCCTCGGCCTCGATGCCGAAGGCCTTGAAGGGCCGGCAGTCCACGATGAACTCGTGGGCCACGCGGCCGTTGACCCCGGTGTACAGGATCGCGAAGTGTCTCTCGAGCCGCTTCGCCATGTAGTTCGCGTTGAGGATCGCGATGCGCGTGGCCTCGGTCAGGCCTTCGCCGCCCATGAGAGCGATGTACACCCACGGGATGACCAGGATGCTGGGGCTCCCATAGGGAGCGGCCGACACCGTCCCGAGCGAGTGCGGCCCGCCCAGGCCCGTCACCGGGTGGCAGGGCAGGAACGGCGCCAGGTGCTGCGCCACTGCGATCGGTCCCATTCCCGGGCCGCCGCCGCCGTGGGGAATGCAGAAGGTCTTGTGCAGGTTCAGGTGACAGACGTCGGCGCCGATGGCGGCCGGGCTCGTCAGCCCCACCTGGGCGTTCATGTTGGCCCCGTCCATGTAGACCTGGCCGCCGTTCACGTGGACGACGTCGCAGATCTCGCGGATCGCCTCCTCGAACACGCCATGCGTCGAGGGGTAGGTGACCATGAGGGCGCCCAGGCTCGCCCGCTGCTCCTCGGCCTTCTTCCGGAGGTCCGCGACCTCGATGTTGCCCTTGTCGTCGCACGCGACCACGACGACCTTGAAGCCGGCCAGCACCGCGCTCGCCGGGTTCGTGCCGTGGGCGGAGACCGGGATCAGGCACACGTTGCGGTGGCCTTCGCCGCGGCTCGCGTGGTAGCTGCGGATCGCGAGCAGGCCGGCGTACTCCCCCTGCGCGCCGGAGTTGGGCTGCAGCGATACCGCGGAGAAGCCGGTGATCTCGGCCAGCCACTCCTCCAGGTTGCGGAACAGCTCGGCGTAGCCTGCGGTCTGGCCCGGCGGCGCGAAGGGGTGGATGCGCGAGAACTCGGGCCACGTCACGGGCGCCATCTGGGAGCTGCCGTTGAGCTTCATGGTGCAGGACCCGAGCGGGATCATGGACGTCGCCAGGGTGAGGTCCTTCTCCTGGAGCCGCTGCATGTACCGCACCATCTCGTGCTCCGTGTGGTGGTGATTGAAGACGTCCTGCTTCAGGAACGCGCTGGTCCGCGCATGGGGCGCCGGGATCTCGAAGCGCGCCTCGTTCACCAGGTCGTCGAGGTCGAATCCGACCGGCCGTCCGTCGGCGAACGCCTCGAACAGGCGGCCGAGGTGGCGCGGGAGGGTCGTCTCGTCGAAGGACACGCCGACCGATCCGTCGTCGTACGGGCGCAGGTTGATCCGCTTCTCACGCGCGGCGGCCAGGGCCTTCGCGCCCTGTCCCGGCGCAAGGCGCACGCGGAGCGTGTCGAAGAACGGGTCGTCGCCCACGTCCAGACCGAGTCGGCGCAGGCCGAGGGCGAGGAGCGTCGTGAGGCCGTGGATCCGCCGGGCGATGCGGCGAAGCCCGTCCGGGCCGTGGTAGACACCGTACATGCCGGCCATCACGGCCAGCAGCACCTGAGCTGTGCAGATGTTGCTCGTGGCCTTCTCGCGCCGGATGTGCTGCTCGCGGGTCTGCAGGGCCATTCGATAGGCCGGCCGTCCCTCGGCGTCCTTCGAGATCCCGATGATGCGCCCTGGCATCTGCCGCTTGTATTCGTCCCTCGTGGCGAGGAACGCCGCGTGGGGCCCCCCGAAGCCCACGGGGACGCCGAAACGCTGGGAGGATCCCACGGCGATGTCGGCGCCGAATTCCCCCGGCGGGCGCAGGAGCGTCAGCGCCAGTAGGTCCGCGGCCACCACCACCATGGCGCCGTCGTCGTGCGCCCGGCTTGCCAGCGCCGCGTAGTCGCGCACACGCCCGTCCGTGGTCGGGTACTGGAGAAGCAGGCCAAAGAGGCCCCGGCCCGGGTCGACGGCGTCGGTCGACCCGACGTGGATGGCGATCCCCAATGCGGCCGCGCGAGTCCTCACGACCGCGAGCGTCTGGGGATGGCAGTCTTCCGCGATCCAGAAGCCGTTCCTGCCACCCTTCGCGAAAGCGGCGCACATGTGCATGGCCTCGGCCGCGGCGGTGGCCTCGTCCAGGAGCGAGGCGTTTGCGAGGGGCAGCCCGGTCAGGTCGGCGACCAGCGTCTGGAAATTGAGCAGCGCCTCGAGGCGCCCCTGGGCGATCTCGGCCTGGTAGGGCGTGTAGGCGGTGTACCAGACGGGGTTCTCGAGGATGTTGCGCTGGACGACGGCCGGGGTGATCGTGCCGTAGTAGCCCATTCCGATGAAGGAGCGGTAGACCTGATTCCGCTGAGCGAGCATGCGCAGCTCGTCGAGCAGCTCGTTCTCGCCCTTGGGCTCGGGGAGGCGCAGGGAAGGGCGGCGGATGCTCGCGGGAACGGTCTCGTCGATCAGCGCTTCGAGCGACGGCGCGCCGATCGACGCGAGCATCTCACGGAGGTCGCGCTCGCCGACACCGAGGTGGCGCTCGAGGAAGGTATCGCAGGAAACGAGAGGATCGAAGCGCTCAGCCATCAGCGTTCAGCATTCAGCAATCAGCGGTCAGCACTCAGCCGTCAGCAGGCAGTGATCAGCGGTCCGTTTACAGCCTGCGCTTGCTGATGGCTGTTTGCTGAGAGCTGATGGCTGGCGTTCTCCTACTTCCCCTCCGCTTCCACCAGCGCCGCATAAGCCTTCGCGTCCATCAGGGCCGCCGGCTCGGCCGGATCCTTCAGCTTCACCACGATCATCCAGCCCTGACCGTAGGGGTCGCTGTTGATCGACTCGGGAGCCTTCACGAGCGCGGCGTTCGACTCGACCACGTCGCCCGCGACCGGACAGAACAGCTCGGAGACGGCCTTCACGGATTCTACGGTGCCGAAGTTCTCGCCGGCCTTCAAGGCCCGGCCCGCCTCCGGCAGCTCGAGAAAGACCACGTCGCCCAGCTGTTGCTGGGCGTAGTCGGTGACGCCGATCGTCCCGCGGTCGCCCTCGACGCGGATCCACTCGTGCTCCTTTGTGTAGCGGAGGTTCTCCGGGTACATGGCGGCGGCTCCTTACTTGGCCCGCTTGTAGAAGGGCGTGGGAACCACCTTGGCGGCGACCCGACGCCCGCGGATTTCCACGTCGAACTCGGTCCCGACGGCGCTGTGGACGGCCGGCAGGTACGACAGCCCGATGTTCTTCTGCAAGAACGGGGCGTAGGTCCCCGAGGTCACGGCACCGGCCTCGTGACCCTTCACGTAGGCCGGATAGCCATGGCGCGCGATGCCGCGGCCGACCATCTCGAAGCCGACCAGCTTGCGCGGTGTGCCGTTCTTCTTCTGCTGTTCCAAGACGTCGCGGCCCACGAAGTCCCCCTTGGCCTCGTCCAGGGACACGATCCAGCCCAGCCCAGCCTCGACCAGCGAGGTGGTCTCGTCCATATCGCTCCCGTAAAGGCACATGCGTGCCTCGAGTCGGAGCGTGTCTCGCGCGCCGAGCCCCGCTGGCACGAGCCCCTTTTCACTGCCGCCCTGGAGCAGTGCGCGCCACAGCGCCTCGGTCTCCTGCGAGGCGACGAGGATCTCGAAGCCGTCCTCGCCCGTGTATCCCGTGCGCGAGAGCGTCGCCGAGCAGCCCGCGACGGTTGCCTCCGCATGGCGGTAGTAGCCGAGGCCCGCCAGGTCGAGCGGCGTGAGCGGCTGGAGGATCTCGGGCGAGCGCGGCCCCTGCAGCGCCACCAGGCCGAACTCGTCGCTGCGATTGTGCAGCTCGCACTCCGTCGGGCTCTGCTCTCGGAGCCAGCGGTAGTCCTTGTCGATGTTGCCCGCGTTCACCACGAGGAAGTAACGGTCGGGCGCCTTGCGCGACACGATCACGTCGTCCACCGGCGCGCCGTTGGGCATCGGCAGCGCCGAGTACTGGGCATGGCCATCAGCGAGCTTCGCGACGTTGTTCGACGTGACGCGCTGGAGGAAGGCCGCGGCGCCGGGCCCGGTCACCTCGAATTCCCCCATGTGGGACACGTCGAACAGGCCGGCCGAAGTCCGGACGGCCATGTGCTCGGCGATCAGCCCGGAGTACTCCACGGGCATTTCCCAGCCCCCGAAGGGGACCATTTTGGCGCCCAGCTCGCGGTGGACGGCGTTGAGGGGTGTCTTGCGAAGCGCGCCCGCGTCCATGAGGGGCGAGGAACGTACCATACGGCCCTGAAGCGGTCAATGATTGCAGCACTTTGAAAAGGAAGGAGTTATAGGTTACTCTCCCGACGACCGGAAGCTCTTGAGGCTAGGGATTTGCCGGCGATCGAGACACATTTGACCCTCTGCTGGAACTGCCTGGGCGAGTTCGACGCCCTCAACGCCGTCTGGTGCTCCTGCGACCCGAAGAACCCGACGAAGCTCTGCCCGTTCTGCTTCCGCTGCTTCTGCGACGCCAGCGAGAAATACAAGCAGGAGTTCTGGAAGACGGCGCCCTCGAAACTCGTCGAGGAGATCCAGGTTCTGTCCCGGAGCAAGGACCGCCTCGGCGACATCCTGATCCGGATGAAGAAGCTGACGACGCCCCAGCTGCTGGAGGCGCTCGTCGAGCAGCGCGAGACCGGCAAGAAGCTGGGCGAGGTGCTGCTGAGTCGCAAGCTGGTGAAGAACGAGGACATCCAGCAGGCGCTGAAGAGCCAGGGCGTGAATCCGCTCACCGATACGATGGGTGCCGAGTACGCGGCGAGCCCGGTCTGGGAGCAGAGCGCTCCCGACGCGATCATCCAGTACATCATGGGGCTCGCGGCGAAGAAGGGCGCCTCCGACGTGCACATCGAGCCGACCGAGGACTCCATCTCGGTGAAGTACCGCATCGACGGCTTCTTCTTCCGAGTGGACCCGATCCCGAAGAAGTTCCAGGGGCCCTTCACCCACAAGCTCTTCGACGTGTTCCGCCTCGACGCCGGCAGGGAGGGGAAGCCCCAGACGGCCCGCTCGAGCGGCCAGCTCGGCGAGCACGAGTTCGACTTCGTGGCGCAGACGCTGCCGACCGCCCACGGGGTGTCGGCGACCATCAAGCTGATCAATCGCAGCACCTTCATCAAGGACTTCACGACGCTCGGCCTCGAGGTCGACGATCGGGTGCGTCTGCTCGAAGAGCTGCGCAACAGCTTCGGCCTTCTTCTCGTCTCCGCCCCCGTGTTCAACGGCTCGGGCACGACCCTCTACTCGGTGATGAACTTCCTCGTGCAGGCCCAGCGCGACGTCGTCTCCCTCGAGGCGCCGGTGCACTGGCCGTTGGAGGGCGTGCGGCAGGTGGAGGTCGAGCAGGGCGTCGCCGGGCTCAACATGGAGGAGACGCTGCGCTCGGTGGTTGCGGTACGGCCCGAGGTCGTGGCGCTCTCGTCGGTGCCCGACCGCGGAACCGCTCTGCTGGCGACGCAGCTGGCCTCGAGCATCCTCGTTGTCGCCGTCCTGCCGGCCCAGTCCGCCGGCGCCGCCGTGTCGTCGATGCTCGAGATGGGGGTGCCGCCCCAGCTCCTGGCCGGTTCGATCGCCGCGGTGACCTGCCAGCGCCTCGTGCGCCAGGTGTGCCGGATCTGCCGCATGGCGGGCGAGCCACCGGCGCCGCAGACCCTCGCCAACCACGGCATCGCGGCCGAGGAGGCCGCGAAGCTCAAGTTCTTCCGCGGCAAGGGCTGTCCGACCTGCAACAAGGTCGGCTATCGCGGCCGGCGCGCGATCTTCGAGGTCATGACGGGCGCGCCCGAGGTGCGCACCGCCATCCAGAACGGCATGTCGGCTCAGGACATCGAGTCCATCGCGATCGGCACCGGGATGACCACCATTCGCTCCCGCTGCCTGAAGCTCGTCACCGAGGGGGTCACGACCTTCGACGAGTTCGCGAAGCTTCGCCTGTAGACCGCACCGCCTCCAGCATTCGCTCGATCACCTGCTCCGGGGTCAATGCCGTCGTGTCGAGCTCGATCGCGCCCTCGGCGCGGACGAGCGGCGAGTCGGCGCGGGTGGCGTCCGCGTGGTCGCGCTCGCGGATCTCGCCCTCGATCGCCCCGAGGTCGGCGTGGGCTCCCGCGGCGGCCAGCTCCGACTGTCGGCGCCGGGCGCGCTGGCGCGGATCGGCGTCGAAGTAGAACTTCACATCGGCGTCGGGGAACACGGCTGTGCCGATGTCGCGCCCGTCCAGGACCACGCCGCCCTGCTCACCCAGCGCGCGCTGGCGGGCCACCATCTCGCGCCGCACCGCGGTGTGGACCGAGACGCGCGACGCGAGCGCGCTGGCCTCGCGGGTGCGGATCGCCTCGGTCACGTCCTCCCCGTCGAGCAGCACGCGCCGGCCGTCGTCGCGCAGATCGATGCTCGCGTCGTGGAGGAGCGCGGTCAGCGCCACGACGTCGCCTGGGTCGATGCCGGTGCGGTGGGCCTTGAGCGCCAGCGCACGGTACATCGCCCCGGTGTCGATGAAGGTGTAGCCCAGGCGCGTCGCGAGAGCACGGCCGGCCGTGGATTTGCCGGCCCCCGACGGCCC
>DATFEN010000332.1:0-10031 GCA_035251085.1 Vicinamibacteria bacterium
GGCTTGTACCGCAGCGACGACGACGGCCAGAGCTGGCGCGATGTCGCCAACGGCGTCCCCTCGGACTTCGGATTCGCCATGGCCACCCATCCGCGAAAAGCGTCGACCGCGTACATCGTTCCGCTGGAATCGGACCAGTACCGTTGCACGCCTCAGGGCAGGATGCGGGTCTTCCGCACTCGCAACGGCGGGAAGGCGTGGCGGCCGCTCGGCAAGGGCCTGCCGCAGAAGGACGCCCTGGAGACGGTCCTGCGCGACGCGCTGGCCACGGACACGGGCGATCCTGCCGGCGTCTACGTCGGCACGCGCAGCGGCAAGCTCTTCGCCTCGCGCGACGATGGCGACTCGTGGAAGCTCGTGCGCGACGGCCTGCCGCCCGTGGTTTGCGTAAAAACGGCGGCGATCGGGGACGAGGCGCGGCGCCGGGCCTGATGCCTTCCGTCCGGCTGCCTTCGCCTCTCGCGCCCTACACGGACGGCCGGACGCGCGTCGACGTCGGTGGAAACGTCGAGACCGTCGGCGCGGCTCTCGAGGAGCTCTTCACCCGCCATCCGGCCCTGCGCTTGCGCGTGCTGGACGAGCAGGGTGCCCTGCGTCCTCACGTCAACGTGTTCGTGGGGAGCGAGAGCATCCGCTTCGCGCGGGGACTCGACACTCCCGTCGTGGGGGCTTCCGAGATCGTGATCCTGCCGGCGATCAGCGGCGGCTGACTCAGTCAGCTCTCGGGCGCGATCAGGACCGCCACCACCTCGCCGCAATAGAGAATGATCGAGGCCGAGACCTCGAGCCACAGGGCGAGGACGATGATCCCCTCCAGCGTGCCGTACATGCCGGCGTAGTGTGCGAGGTTCTTGAGGTACCAGCCGAACCCTGCTTTCGCGAGCTCCCAGAGGACCGTGGCGAGCACGGCGCCCGCGAGGGCGTGGCGAGCGCGCAGCGTGTGGTGGGGCACGAAGCGATACACGATGAAGAAGAAGGTCAACGTCACGAAGACGGGCAGCACCTGCGCCAGCACGAAGACCTGAAAAGTATGGAATGCGCTGCCCATCGACCCCATGCGCAGGACGAATCCCTCGACGGCCGCGAGCACGAGCGTCGCGAACAGGCTGACCAGGAGCCCCACGCCCGTCACGAGCACCATCGCGAAGGGTGCCAGGTTGCCGCGGGCCAGCCCGCGCAGGAAGCCCTGACCGCTCACCTCGAAGACCCGGTCCAGGGCCGAGAACAGCGAGGCGAACATGCGTTTCGAGGTCCAAGCCAGGATGAGGATGCCTGGCCAGGTGAGCTCCGAGGCGCGCTCGACGAACTGGCGCAACGACAGCAGGCTCTGCTCGTCCAGCTGCACGACCAGGCCATGCAGCAGGAACAGCGTGCCCTGGTAGGCGGCCTCGAAAGAGCCGAGCACGGCAACACCGATGCTGATCACGAAGATGAGCAACGGCAGCAGCGACAGCAGCGCGTAGTACGCGACGGCCGCGGCGCGGTCGGGGCCGTTGTGGTCGAAGAAGCGGACGAGGGCCCGCCACGCGACGCGGGCCGCGAGCCAGATCACACGCGAGGTTTCGGACGGGACGGCCGCATCTCGACGCGAGAGAGGTGAGCGTCGTCGCGCATCCGCAGCAGGTCCAGCACGGTCCGGGCGACGTCATCGGCCGTGAGCATCCACGACGAGTCGCCGCCCCGGGGCATCCCGCCGAAGCCGGTGTCCACCGAGCCCGGCGCGATCGTCGTCACCTTCACCCCCGACTGCCGCACCTCCAGCATCAGGCAGCCGGCGAGGTGGTCGAGTGCCGCCTTGCTCGCGCAGTAGGCGGCCAGGTTCGGGATCGGGTTCTGCCCGGCGAGGGACGAGATCATGAAGACGTGGCCGCCGGCCCGGGTGAGGTGGGGGAGGGCCGCTCGCGTCACGCGGAACACGGCCGTGAGGTTCAGGCCGAGGATGCGTTCCCAGTCCTCGTCTGTCGTCTCTGCCAGTGGTGATGCACCTCCTACGCCGGCGTTGTTGACGAGGATCGCGAGACCGCCGTGAACGCGGACGGCTTCGGAAACCGCAGCGTCGCACGTCTCGCGATCCCGCAGGTCCCCGGCGAAGGCGTGGGCGCGCCCTCCTAGGCGCGCGATCTCGCCGGCGGCGCCTTCGATTTCGGATCGGGTTCGGGCGACGAGGGTGACCGCCGCTCCCTCGCGGCCCAGGGCGAGCGCCACGGCGCGGCCGATGCCGCGGCCAGCGCCGGTGACGAGGGCCGAGGCGCCGCGCACCTCCATGGCCTCGGAGTATAGCCGCGCCCCATGTCAGCCCAGCCTTGAAAAGGGTTGGTGGCGCGCTCTATATTGCCAGCCAGGAGGCGGCGTGCGCCGCGCGGTGATCTTCGCTTCGATCGTCGTGCTGGTCTTCCTGCTCCTGCAGGCGAGCGCCGTCTCGTAGCTCGCCGGTCTCTTGCGCCGAAGCCTGCCGGCGTCTATGTTGTTCGATGCCCATGGATCACCGTGCGCGTTCGATCGTGAGTGACCACGCGGAAGTGGCTTGATGGCGGTCGAGTACCGCGACTACTACAAGATCCTGGGTGTGCCCCGAACGGCTTCGGAGAAGGAGATCAAGGCCGCCTACCGGAAGCTGGCGCGCAAGCACCACCCGGACGTCAACCAGGGGAACAAGCAGGCCGAGGCGCGCTTCAAGGAGATCAACGAGGCCAACGAGGTGCTCTCCGACCCGGAGAAGCGCCAGCGCTACGACCAGCTCGGCGCCGACTGGGCGTCTTACCAGCACGCAGGCGCGTCGGGCTTCGGCGGGTTCCCCGGCGGCTTCCGCGTTCGCACAGAAGGGCTCGATGCCGAGGACCTGGGAGGGTTCTCCGACTTCTTCAAGACCTTCTTCGGCGGAGGCGGTGTGGGCGGAGGCTTCGAGGACATCCTCGGCCGCGGACGCCGGCGCGCGGCGGGGCCCGTGGACGCCGAGAGCGAGGTCGAGCTGACCCTGGAGGAGGTTCTTCATGGCACGCAGCGGACGCTGGCCATCAGCGGTCACGGACCGAACCGGCGCGTCGAGGTGAAGATACCGCCGGGCGTCCGCGACGGATCACGCGTGCGGGTCGCAGGCGAGGGCGGCGGGCCGGAGGGTCGTCGCGGCGATCTCTATCTGCGGGTCCACGTGCTGCCGCACCCGGTCTTCGAGCGCCGGGGCGACGACCTCCACGCCACGACGCGTGTACCGATCACCCTGCTCGTGCTTGGTGGAGAGGCGGAGGTGCCGACGCTCTCGGGCCCGGTCGGCATCAAGGTCCCGGCCGGGACGCCGCCCGAGCGCGTCTTCCGCCTGCGCGGCCAGGGGCTCCCGCAGCTCGAGGCCCGCGAGAAGCGCGGCGACCTTCACGTGCAGGTCCAGCCCGAGATCCCGAAGGATCTGAAGCCGCGCGAGCGCGAGCTGTTCGAGGAGCTGCGCCGGCTGGGCTACTGAGCGCCATGCTATAGTTCCCCGTCCAGTTCCCTCAGGAGGGGTTTCAGGCATGAACGCGAAGTGGGTCCTTGGCCTAGGCCTTGCCTCGGCCGTGGTCGTTCCGGCCGGTCAAGCCGCCGCCCAGGCAACCCGCCCGGCGGTGGCGGTGATGGACTTCGAGTACGGAAGCATCGACAACTGGTGGGGCCAGTACGACATCGGCAAGGGCATGTCCGACCAGGTGGTCGACGCCTTGGTGAACGATGGGTCGTTCCGCGTCATCGAGCGCAAGCAGCTCGACACCGTGCTCGCCGAGCAGGACTTCGCCCAGTCGAACCGGGCCGATCCTTCGGCCGCCACGCTGGCGAAGATCGGGAAGATCAAGGGCGTCAAGTACATCATCTCAGGCTCGATCACGAAGTTCGCCACAGAGTCGCGCGGAGGGGCGGTCCGGATCAAGGGGATCGGGCTCGGCGGCAAGAAGGCGAAGAGCGAGGTCAATCTCACGGCACGCGTGATCGACGTGACCTCGGGAGAGATCGTGGCCTCGGTCAAGGGCCACGGCGAATCCAGCAAGGGCGGCGGTGCGAGCTTCGCCACCAGCGGCTTCGGTGCGGGGACCGACTCCGAGGAGTGGCGGAACTCCGGGCTCGGGGATGCGCAGGAGAAGGCCTGCAACGACTTCGTCGCACAGCTGGTCTTGAAGAAAGAACGCATCCAGTAGCCGCAACGAGGCCTTAGAATCCGGGGGTCGGCGCGACGCGCCGGCCCTTTTCTTTTTCCAACTGAGGGGCGCCCTCTTGTCCGAGCCGATCCTCACGGTCGCGAACCAGCTCACGATCCTGCGCATGGCCCTGGCGCCGTTTCTGGTCGTCATGGTCCTGCAGCGCGAGTTCACCTGGGCGCTCGTGCTCTTCGTCGTCGCCGCCCTCACCGACATGCTCGACGGCTACATCGCGCGGCGTGGGCACCAGAAGACGACTCTGGGCGCCGTGATGGATCCCATCGCCGACAAGATCCTGCTCTCCTCGGCGTTCATCGTGCTCACCTGGACCGCGGGCTTGACCACGCGGATCCCGCAATGGCTGACCGTGCTGGCGCTCTCGCGTGACGTCCTCATCCTGCTGACGGGGGCGCTCATCAACCTGACCAGCGGCTGGCGGATCTTCCAGCCCTCTCTGCTCGGGAAGCTGGCGACCGGAGCACAGCTGCTCACCGCCGGCGTCGTGCTGCTGCTGAACAGCCTCGGCAGCGATCTCGAGGCCGTGCGCTGGCTGTTCCGAGCCGTGCTGGCGCTGATCCTGGCCTCGGCGCTGCACTACGTCTACCTGGCCTCGACGGGCAAGGGTCTGCGCTCCCGCGCCGTGGAGGGCGGAGAATGAACGAGGCGCTTCGCACGCGCGCCGCGCGCATCGTGGCGATCCTCGCCGGCGTGGTGCTGTTCCTCTGGATGTTCAAGGTCGTGGCGCCCATCCTCACGCCGTTCTTCGTGGCCTTCGCGCTCGCCTACTTCCTGAACCCGCTCGTCAACGGTCTCGAGCGATGGTTCGGGCGCGCGCTCCCGGAGCCTCTTCGGGCTCGCCTCGCTCCTCGGATGGTGGCGGTGAGCCTGCTCGTGCTGGCCCTCGTCATCGTGCTGGCCGGCGCGATCCTGTTTGCCGTTCCGGCCGTATCGGATCAGTTCAAGGCGACCGTGGCCAAGGCGCCCGGCTACGTGAGCACGCTTCGGGCGAAGATCGAGCCGCTGTACCAACGGCTGAACCTCCGCTACCCCGAGCAGACGGCCGAGGCACGCGAGCGGATCGCGGAGGCTGCGAAGAGCCATCTGCCGGAGCTCGTGGGACCCGTGACGCGGATGATCAAGGAAACGTTCTCCAGCGCGCTCTCTTTCGTCCTGACGATCCTGAACCTCGTGGTGATCCCGGTTTTCACGGTCTACCTGCTGTACGACATGAACCACATCCAGCAGGGCCTCAAGGAGCTGGTGCCCTGGCGCCTGCGGCCGTACCTCTACTCGCGGATGGGAGAGGTCGGCCGGCTCCTCTCCGCCTTCGTGCGCGGCCAGGTGACGGTTTGCCTGATGCTGGGCGTCTTCTACGCGATCGGCCTCACGCTGGTCGGCGTTCCGATGGGGCTGGTCGTCGGCTTCGTGATCGGCTTCTTCAATCTGATTCCGTTCATGTCGTACGTCCTGGGCCTGCCACTGGCGCTGCTGCTGGCGTGGGTGGACGACCCCAGCCTGAGCCGCCTGCTCGCGGTCGTGGCGATCTTCAGCGTGGGCCAGTTCGTCGAGGGGAACTTCATCTCGCCGCGCATCGTCGGCCAGAGCCTGGGCCTGCACGCGGTGGTGATCATGCTGGCGGTCCTGGTCGGTGGAACCCTGTTCGGCTTTCCCGGGATGATCCTGGCCGTTCCGACCACCGCGGCGCTCTCGGTGTTCTGGGCGGACCTGAAAGCCGCGTACCTGCGCAGCTCGTTCTACACGGAGGGCGCGTCCCCGCCGGACGAGGAGCCGATCCAGCCCGCGTGATGGATGCCTTGATCCGCGGCGCCAGAACTGACGCCACGAAGCGACGGACACTGAGAGCGGACGTCGAGGCGCTGAGCCGATGCCGAGAGTTCAGGTCCGGGTTGGTCAGCCGAATGAACCCGCATGCCTCGACTCCCGATCATCGGGAGGCGAAGCACGCAGCTTTCTCTCGGCCACTCCCGGCCCCTTGGGGGGCGGGATAGGGAGGGGGGCTTGCTAGAGGAAATCATCGTCGACTGTCCCGCCTGCGGCGGGCTCTTCGCCCTGGACGTCGACACGACGGGCGGCGACGAGCAGAGCTACTTCGAGGACTGCCCCGTCTGCTGCCAGCCCGCCGAGATCTTCGTGCGCTGCCGTCCGGGCGAGATCCTGTCTATCAGCGTGACGAAGGATTGACGAGCTCTAGATCCCCAGCTTCTTCCTGAAGTACGTCAGCGTCGTCCGCAGGCCTTCCTCGAGACCGACCTTCGGCTCCCAGCCGAGCAGCGTGCGGGCCCGCGTGATGTCGGGCTGCCGCACCTTCGGATCGTCCTCGGGCAGCGGGCGGGTGACGATCCGGCTCTTCGAGCCCGTCAGCTTCACGATCGCCTCGGCGAGTTCGCGGATCGTCATCTCGGCCGGGTTGCCGATGTTCACGGGGTCGACCACGTTCGACATCATCAGCCGGCAGATCCCGTCGATGAGGTCGGAGACGTAGCACAGGCTGCGGGTCTGGCTGCCGTCGCCGAAGACCGTGACGTCCTCGTTTTTCAGGGCCTGCGACAGGAACGCCGGAATGGCGCGCCCGTCCTCGACCCGCATGCGTGGCCCGTACGTATTGAAGATGCGTACGATGCGAGTCTCGACCCCGTGGAAGCGGTGATAGGCCATCGTCATCGCTTCGGCGAAGCGCTTGGCCTCGTCGTAGACGCCGCGCGGCCCGACCGGGTTCACGTTGCCCCAGTAGCCCTCGCGCTGTGGATGCACGAGCGGGTCGCCGTAGACCTCGGACGTGGAGGCCAGCAGTAGGCGCGCCTTCTTGGCCTTGGCCAGGCCCAGGGCGTGGAGCGTGCCCAGGCTTCCGACCTTGAGGGTCTGGATCGGCAGCTTCAGGTAGTCGATGGGCGAGGCGGGGCTCGCGAAATGGAAGATGTAGTCGAGGTCCCCCTCGAAGTGGATGTAGTCCGTGACGTTGTGCTTCACGAACACGAAGTCGCGGCCCATCAGGTGCTCGACGTTCGTGATGTCGCCGGTGAGCAGGTTGTCCATGCCCACGACGCTCATGCCGCGATCGAGCAGCGACTCCGACAGGTGGGATCCGAGGAAGCCGGCGGCGCCGGTGACGAGCGCCCTAGGCATTGGACTTCCCGGGAACGGGGATCCCGGAGACACGAGGCCACCGAGAACGAAGGAACGGAGCGGACGCCGGGATCGCCGTTCTCGGATTCATTTCACCTCAGCCACGGCCTCAGTACGCGTGCTCCTGACCGAAGCCGCGGAACAAGGTCAGGATCAGGATCTTGACGTCGAGGAGCAGCGACCAGTTCTCGATGTAGTAGAGGTCGTGCTCGATGCGCTTCTCGATCGAGGTGTTGCCGCGCCAGCCGTTGACCTGGGCCCAGCCGGTGATCCCGCTCTTGACGCGGTGGCGCAGCATGTACTGCGGAACGTGCTTCTTGAACTGCGCCACGAAGGGCGGTCGCTCCGGACGGGGTCCGACCAGGCTCATGTCGCCCTTCACGACGTTGAGGAGCTGCGGGAGCTCGTCGAGGTTGTGGCGGCGCAGGAACGCGCCGGCGGGCGTGCGCCGCGCGTCGTCGGAGGCCGCGAAGATCGGCCCGGTATCGCGCTCGGCGTCGTGGTACATGGAGCGGAACTTGTACATTTCGAAGGTGCGGCCGTCCACGCTGACGCGCTCCTGCAGGAACAGGATCGGCCCGGGTCCACCCCTGAGCTTGATGAGCACCGCGATGGCTGCGAGGACCGGCAGGGACAGCATCAGCAACGCGGACCCCAGGACCATGTCCATGATCCGCTTCAGCATGCTGTTCCAGCCGCGCAGCGGCACTTCGTTGAGCGTGATGATCGGGATGCCGTCGATGTCCTCGAGGGCGGCCTTCAGGGTCGCGTACTGGACGAGGTCCGGGACGACCTTGAGATCCAGGCACTCGTTCCCCACGCTCTGGATCAGTTCCAGCACACGCGCGTGCTCCTCGAGGGGCAGCGCGATGTAGAGCTCTTCGACCGCATGTGCTCGGGCGACCTCCATGGCCTGGTCGAAGCTGCCCAGCACGGGCCAGCGTCCGATCTGGCCGGCCGCCTCTGCGTCGAGGAAGCCCGCCACGCGATAGCCGAGCTCGCGGTGCGCCGCCAGGGTCTCGGCCACGGTGCGGCCCAGCTCGCCGGTGCCGGCCACCATTACGTTCTTGACTCCGTAGCCGGAGGCCCACAGGCCCTCCAGCCAGGCACGGATCGCCCAGCGGCTCGCCATCAAGCCCAGCACGTCGAGGGCGATGAAGATCGCGAAGACGAGCTGGCTGTATTCCCACTGCGGAGCCATCTCCGGCTGGTAGCGGTGGTAGATCCGAACGTACATCGTGAAGCCCCACGTCACCCATGTCGCCAGCAGCACGCTCCAGAGGATCGAGAAGAACTCGTCGATGCGGCTGCGGCCGCGGCGTATCTGGTAGAGGCCGTGGAAGTAGAGGACCACCGGCCAGAGCACGGCGATCAGCAGGATGAGGAGCAGGTAGCGGTCGAAGTCCGGGATGCCCTTCGGCGCTGGCATGACGCCAAGGTCGAACCGCAGGACGTAGGCGAGCACCCAGGCCGACGCCGTCACGAGGACGTCGCTCAGCACGTAGATGGCGGGAAGCCGGTTGGCCTGGACCTTCAGCATGATCGTGGCGAGGGAGGTTCGGCCAAAGCCTTCTCTGCGAAGGCCTTGAAGCGGTTTTCGAAGACCGCCTGGCTGAAGGCTTCGGCCCTGTCGCGCAGCGCCCGCGTATTAAAACGCACCCCGCGCAGTGAGTCAACGACGCCCCGCAGCGCCTGCGGCGAGGCCTCGTGGAAAAAGAGGCCGGTCTCGCCGTCGACGACCGTCTCGGTGCCGCCGCCCTCCGCGTAGACGACGACCGGCCGGCCGCAGGCCATCGCCTCGACCGGCACGATCCCGAAGTCCTCGATGCCCGGCATGAGCACGGCGCGCGCCCCGCGGTACAGCTCGCGCAGCGCCTCGTCCGTGACCTGTCCGAGGAAGCGGGCCTCGGGGGGGGCCATGGCCTTCAGCCGAGCCTCCTCCGGACCGAACCCCGCGATCTTCACCGGCCAGCCGCTGCCGCGGTAGGCATCGAGCACCAGGTCGATGCGCTTGTACGGCGCGAGCGCGGAGACCACGAGGTCGTAGCTGCCCGGCGCGTCCGGGCCAGGCGTGAAGAACTCCGTGTCTACGGGGGGATAGACGACGTCCGCGTCGCGGCCGTAGTGGCGTTGGATGCGCGCGGCGACGTAGCCGCTGTCGGCCGCGAAGCGGTGGACTCGGCTCGCGGTGCGCCGGTCCCAGCGGCGCAGATACGGGGCGACCGCGCCCATGACCAGCCGCGTCACGAGCCCGGCGCGCCCCGGGCCGAAGTAGTCGGCGTAGCGGTCCCACACGTAGCGCATGGGCGTGAAGCAGTAGCAGAGGTGTCTCGCCCCGGGCCCGGCCTTCACTCCCTTCACGACGCAGTGCGAGGTCGAGATCACGAGGTCGTAGCCGCGCAGGTCCATCGACTCGGCGGCGGACGGGAACAGCGGCAGGTAGTGTCGGTAGCGCCGGGCCACGCCCGGCAGGCGCTGGACGAACGTGGTGTGGATGGGCCGGGCCTCGATCTCCGGCGCCACCGAGCCCTTGACGTGGAGCAGCGTGTGGATCGGCGCATCCGGGTAGAGGCGCAGCAGGCTCAGCAGCACCTTCTCGCCGCCGCGCATCCCTGTGAGCCAGTCGTGGACGAGGGCGACCTTGGGCACGCGGTAGGATAAGAGGGAGTGCCGCGGGTGCGGAAACGGTGAAGGGAGCTGGACTCGCGGCGGCCGGGTGGAGGCTCGACT
>DATFEN010000341.1:0-9925 GCA_035251085.1 Vicinamibacteria bacterium
TGAAGTCACCGGCAGGGCACCGTCGTCGCAGCCCACATCCGACAACGTCCGCCACGGCTTCGTCTACGAGCGGGTCCCGCACATCACCCTCAAATCCATCGCCAACAACGCCGAGATCGACGTGATCTGGGAGAAGTGGCAGGCGAAGCTGGATCCGCTGCGGGAGAGCCTGAACGCTGCTCTCAAGCGGGCGTTGGCCGAGTGGGAGATCCCACGCGAGACTGACGACATGTGGCCGGAGGCCACCAAGAAGCTTCACGCCGAGTGGTGGGAAGCCCGGATCGCGCGGCAGAAGGACATCGACGCGTCCATCGCGGCCAAGGCCGAGTTCGAGTACCTCTACGACAAGCCCTACGAAGACAGGCGGAAGGTCCGGGTGGCGGGGCCGTTCACGGTCGAGTCCCTGTCTCCGCACCGGGTCGTCGGGGTGGACGAGAACGACGAGCTGATCGGTCGGAGCGGCGAGAAGAGCGACGGGTCCGGGGGAGAGCGCGGCTTCACCGAGATGATCCTCGAGAACCTCAGGACCGCGGGCGTCCAGCAGGCGCACAAGGAAGACAAGATCGTCTTCACGGCGCTCACGGCGTGGCCGGGGACGTTCATCTGCGCGGATGGCCGCTACCGGGAGGGCGGCACGGACAGCGGGAGGGAGAAGCGGGCCGCCATCTTCGTCGGGCCGGAGTTCGGGACGGTGTCGCGGCCGGACCTGGTGGCGGCCGCGCGAGAGGCGGGAGACGCCGACTTCGACGTGCTGGTGGCGTGCGCGTTCAGCTACGACGCCCACTCGTCGGAGTTCGACAAGCTCGGGCGGATCCCGGTCCTGAAGGCGCGCATGAACGCCGACCTCCACATGGCCGACGACCTGAAGAACACCGGCAAGGGCAACCTGTTCGTGATCTTCGGCGAGCCGGACATCGAGATCCTTCCGGCCGGGGAACGGCAGCTCCGGGTCAAGGTGAAGGGCGTGGACGTGTTCCACCCCGGCACGGGGGAGGTCCGCAGCGACAGCGCCGAGGGGATCGCCTGCTGGTTCATCGACACCGACTACAACGAAGAGAGCTTCTTCGTCCGCCACGCCTACTTCCTGGGCGCGAGCGACCCTTACAGCGCGCTCAAGACGACGCTCAAGGCCGAGATCAACGAAGAGGCCTGGGCGGCGCTCCGGAGCGACACCTCGCGGCCGTTCGCGAAGCCCAAGTCGGGCCGCATAGCGGTAAAGGTCATCAACCACCTCGGAGACGAGGTGATGAAGGTGTTCCGGGTCTGAGTGATGATCGGCCACTGGTCTCTGGAGCAGCCGATCACCTGCTGGCCCGCGCGTCCGGATAGCGCCGTATCGCCGGAGGCGCACGCCGTGCGTGAACAAGTGGAGGCGGCTGTCCGAACGCTCGAGCGGAGTCAGGCGCTCTTTGGACGCAAGGCGGCCGTCATCGGTCAGATCTGGGGACTGGTGAACGAGTGCGCCGAGCAGGGCTGGGACGGGGAGGACGCCGAACCCCTGGCTAGTGCGGCAGCCTCGACGGCACAGCAGTTCGTAAAGACGCTGCCGATCCATGTTCCGCTGCCCGAGATCACGCCCGACCCGGATGGCTCGATCTCCCTCGAATGGATCGTGTCGAGGAACCGCCTGTTCTCGCTGAGCGTGGGCACCAGCAACCGCCTCGCTTTCGCCTGGGTGGATGGGTCGGATCGTGGACACGGCGTGGTGCGTTACGACGGCGAGACGATTCCGGCTCGAATCCTTCAGGGTATCGACGACACGATGAAGCATGCGAACCCTGCTCTCGGGCCTTCCTGACGTCGTCGGCGACGCCGAAGCCCTCGCCCGTTTCCTCACGTCCTCCGGCCAGTTCAACTCGATGATGGCGAAGCCGGCCGTCTTCCTCCCCCAGTGCCGTTGCCGTTGAGGATGTGCAACAGCCTGGATGCGTCCGGCGGGCGAATCACCACTGCGGACCACGGGTGCCGGAAGCGCGGTAAACTCTCGGGTCAGGCGAGGCGCGTGGGTCGCTGGATCTGCGAACGAGGTCGAGGCGGCAGATGAATCTCACGGATCGGATCACCATCAACCCCGACGTCATGCAGGGAAAGCCCGTGATTCGCGGAACGCGCATCACGGTCGATCTGCTGTTGCGTAAGCTTAGCGAAGGGTCCACGGAAGGCGATCTGCTGAACGCTTATCCCCACCTCACTCCAGATGACATTCGTGCGGCCCTAGCCTACGCGGCCGAGACGGTCTCACACGAAGAGATCGTGCTTACCGCTCAGCCGCCCAAGTCCGCTGCCCGTTCCTGAAAGGGCGCGCAATGCGCTTCCTCGCAGATGAGAGCTGCGACTTCGCCGTGGTACGTGCGCTCCGTGCCGCCGGCCATGATGTGCACGCCGTGGCGGAGCTTGCGCGCGGTTCGAAGGATCCTCGAGTCGCCCGCATGGCGATAGAGGAACGCCGGGTGCTGCTCACGGAGGACAAGGACTTCGGGCAGCTGGTCTTCGCTGGCGGTCAAGGCGACGTCGGGGTGGTGTTCATTCGTTTCCCGAGCTCGGCGCGCAGCCAACTGGCCACCGCCGTCGTGGACCTGGTTGAGCGTTACGGCGACCGGCTTCCAACCGCGTTCGTCGTCGTGGAGCCTGGCCGAGTTCGGATCGGCTCACTGCTGCGCCTCAAGAGCACGGATTGAACTTCCGCATCGCCGACACCTTCACGGACAGCCTGGCGCGCCTCACGGGCGAAGAGCAGAAGGCCGTCAAGACCACCGCCTTCGACCTGCAGTTGAACCCGACGTCGCCGGGGATGCAATTCCATCGCCTCGATCGGGCCAGGGACAAGAACTTCTGGTCCGTGCGCGTGAACCAGGACGTACGGCTGATCGTCCACAGGACGCAGCAGAATCTGTTGCTCGCGTACGTCGGACACCACGACGCCGCGTACCAGTGGGCGGAACGGCGGCGGTTGGAGACCCATCCGAAGACCGGTGCTGCGCAGTGGGTCGAGGTGCGGGAGCGCATCGAGCAGATCGTGATCCCGCAGTACATCGATGCGCAGGTGACAGCGCCGCCCAAGCCTCCGGTCTTTGCCTCGGTGTCGCCGGAGGACCTCCTGACCTGCGGCGTACCCCTGGAGTGGCTGGGCGAAGTGCGCAAGGCGACCGAGGACAGCCTGCTGGAGCTGGCCCCTCGTCTGCCGGCGGAAGCGGCAGAGGCTTTGCTCGATCTGGCCACCGGCGTCGTGCCGGCGAAGCTGCGGCGCGTGGTCGACGTCGAGCCGATGCGTGCCGACCTGCACGAGGCTCTCCGCGCGACGGACGTCGTTTTCGACGAGATGGCGGCTGCACCCTTGGTCAGCAACGTCCCAGATGCCGAGGCCTTCGAACACCCGGACGCCCGGCGCCGATTCAGGACCGTTGCCAACATCGAGGAGCTGGCGCGCGCGCTCGAGTACCCGTGGGAGAAGTGGACGGTGTTCCTTCACCCCGCGCAACGCGAGGCCGTCGAGAAGGACTACGGAGGGCCCGCCCGGGTGTCGGGCTCGGCGGGCACGGGGAAAACGATCGTGGCCCTGCACCGGGCGGTCTTCCTGGCGCGGGCCAACCCCGACGCACGGGTTCTCCTCACGACCTTCTCGGGCACGCTGGCCAATGCCCTTCGGACCAAGCTCCGACGGCTGATCGGGAACGAGCCGCGAATCGCCGAGCGGCTGGAAGTGCACGCGACCAACGCCATCGCACGCCGGCTGCACGACCTGAACGTCGGCCGCTCCCAGATCGCGTCCCGCGACACCGTCCGCGAACTGTTGAAGGAAGCGGCAGCGACCGGTGATGCCGGGAAGCTCAGCCTGCCCTTCCTGATGAGCGAATGGGAGCAGGTCGTCGACGCCTGGCAGCTCGAGACATGGGAGGCCTATCGAGACGTGCCCAGGCTGGGGCGAAAGACGCGCCTGCCTGAGAAGCAGCGGCTCACGCTGTGGGGCATCTTCCAGCGGGTTCGCGAGAGGCTGTCCGAGAGGGGCCTGGTCACCTGGTCGGGCCTGCTGACCCGCGTCGCCGGCTACCTGGGTCGCCTCGAGCGTCCACCTTTCGAGCACGTGGTCGTGGACGAAGCACAGGACGTCGGCGTCGCGCAGCTGCGGTTCCTCGCGGCCCTGGGTGCGGGCCGGCCGAACGGTCTCTTCTTCGCCGGCGACCTCGGCCAACGGATCTTCCAGCAGCCGTTCTCGTGGAAGGCGCTGGGCGTGGAGATTCGTGGCCGGTCACGGACCCTTCGGATCAACTACCGTACCTCTCACCAGATACGCGCTCGGGCCGACCGGCTTCTCGCTCCGGAGATGGCGGACGTGGACGGGAACAAGGAGGACCGGCGTGGCGCGATGTCGGTCTTCAACGGCCCCGAGCCCGACATCCGCACCCCGGGCACGCCGGAGGCCGAGATCCAAGCGGCAGGACAGTGGATCGCGGACAGGATCGCCGAGGGCGTGAAGCCGGAAGAGGTCGGGGTGTTCGTGCGCTCATCGAAGGAATCGGACCGCGCCCGGGCCGCACTCGAGGTCGCCCGCGTCGCGGGCAAGGTGCTGGACGAAGAGGTCGAGACGATCACAGGCAAGGCCTCGATCAGCACCATGCACCTGGCGAAGGGCCTCGAGTTCCGGGCGGTCGCCGTCATGGCCTGCGACGACGACATCATCCCCTCTCAGGAACGTATCGCGTCCATCGGGGACGACGCCGACCTCGACGAGGTCTACGCGACCGAGCGGCAGCTCCTTTACGTCGCGTGTACGCGGGCTCGCGACCACCTGCTGGTGACCGGCGTCGCCCCGGCGTCGGAGTTTCTCGACGATCTCAGCGGATGAGTGACGCCGACGTCAGGGCTCACGCCTCGAAGACCCAGCGCCCGCCTGCCATGGTGGCCTGCACGGGGATGCGGACGAGCTCCGACGGGTCGGTCTTCAGCGGATCGCGGCCGAGCACGACGAGATCGGCGAGCTTCCCCGCCTCGATCGAGCCCTTGATCCGCTCCTCGAACGAGGCGTAGGCGCCGTTGAGAGTGCCGACGCGCAGCGCCTCGTCCACCGTCACGCGCTGCCGCGGCCCCCAGACGGTGCCCTTCGTGTCCGTGCGCGTCACCTCGGACTGGAGCGCCATCATCGGCTCGAATGGTCCGGGCGGATAGTCAGAAGCCTGCGTCGGCCGGATGTCCGCGTCGATGAAGCTGCGCAACGCAAACATCCGATCGAGACGCTCCGCCCCGTACTCCTTCATCTTCTCGCCGTGCCAGTACACATAGGTCGAGAAGGGCGTGGGGATCGCGCCCAGCGCGGCGATGCGGCGTACCAGGCTGTCCGTGATCATCGTACAGTGCTCGAGCCGGAAGCGCGGATCCCTGCGCGGGCGCTCGCGCTGGAGCCGCTCGAAGACGCGCAGCACCAGGTCGATCGCTTCGTCGCCGTTCGCGTGCACGCCGATCTGCCAGCCGGCCTCGTGGGCCCTCATCGCGGACTCGTAGAGCGCCGGCTCCGGCGTGACCAGGATGCCCCGGTCGTTCGGGCGTCCGACGTACGGCTCCGCGAGACGCGCCGTGCGCTCGGAGATCGAGCCGTCGCAGACGAGCTTCACCGCCCCGACGCGCACCCACTCGTCCCCGAGGCCCGTGCGCACGCCGGCCGCGAGCATCTTGTCCAGGTAACTTTCGCGGAGGTGACAGTAGATGCGGACCGGAAGCTCGCCGGCATCGCGGGCGTCCTGGTACGCGGCGAGGTCGTCCGGCGAGCCGCCGGCGTCGGTGACGGAGGTCAGGCCAGTGCGGCTCATCATCTGCCCGATGAGCTTTACGCCCTGGCGGCGCTCGTCTCGGGTCAGCGCGTCCGGGATGGTCCGCTCGAGCACATCGCTCGCTCGCTCGGCCACGCGGCCGGTGAGCCGCCCGGCCTGGTCACGATAGAAGCGACCGCCCTCGGGGTCGGGTGTCTTGTCCGTGATCCCTGCCTTCTCGAAGGCCTTGGAGTTCACGTAGGCCGTGTGGCCGCCGCGGTGCTGGACGTAGACAGGATGCGCTGTCGAGACCGTGTCCAGGTCCTCGCGGGCCAGGAAGCGTCCCTCGGCCGTCTTGGTATCGTCGTACTTGAAGCCCAGAACCCATTCGCCGGGCGGAGTGCTCGCGGCCCGCGCCCGCAGCGCGTCGAGGATCTTGCCGATGGCGTCCAGCGCACAGTCCACCTGCTTCAGGTGGGCGTAGCCTGCGGAGGCGGGGTGGCTGTGCGCGTCGATGAATCCGGGCACGACGGTGCGGCCGCCCAGGTCGAGCTTCCGAGAGCGCACGGTGGCGAGGTTCAGGACGTCGGCGTCCGTGCCGACCGCCACGAACCGGCCGCCCGCGATGGCGACGGCCTGGGCACGGCCCTGGTTCGGATCCAGGGTCAGGACGTTGCCGTTGTGCAGGACGAGTTCGGCCTCCTCGCGAAGCGTCGGTAACAGCGCGAAGGCGCCGAGAGAGGACAAGAACTCGCGGCGACGTGTGGGCATTTCGCGATGACTATACTTGCACATGCAAAGACGCCGGTCGGGACTCGTGCACCTTCTTCTGTACCTCCTGGCCGCGCCGGTCGGCGGCTGCGTTGCCCTCACTCCGCCCGACACGCTCCGCCTCGTGGACATCTTCGAAGCCGAGCGGGTCTCAGGCTCCGACGTCGCGGCGTCCGACCTCGCTCCAGCGCGCACCGAATGGCGCTTCGACGGCCCGACCCCGTCGCCGCTCGATCCGGCCCTGGCCTCCACGCGAGGCTGGCGCGCGAACGCCGACGTGCAGGGCCTGGCCGTGCGCGAAGGCCGGCTCGAGGGCCGCACGACGAGCGCCAACGGCATCGTCATGATCGAGCGACAGAAGGGCCTCGACGACCCCGACCTGCTGCACGCCGTCGAGGTTCGGGCCCGCATCTCGGCCGGAGCAAACCTGACGGTGCAGACGCGGGCCGGCGCCGTCGACCTGGCACGGGTCCAGGACCCGTTCGCCATCGCGCCGCTCACGTTCTCGACCCCGATCCTTCCGGGTGAGCGCTTCGAAAGCTACACGATCGCGGTGCCCTCGTCGATCTCCGGAGCGCGCATTCGGTCGGTGCTGCTACGGCCCTCTGACGCCAAGGGCGCGAGCTTCGCCATCGAGTCGGTTCGTCTCGTGTTCCGCAAGGAGCGGCTCGCCGAGCTCCCCTCCGGGGTGAGCTGGCAGGGCCTGAGCGACGTCTACCAGGAGACGATCGTGACTCGAGCGCCCCAGACGGCGCGCTTCCTGGTCACGTTGCCTCGCCGCCCCGTCCTGGACCTGTCGCTCGGAACTCCCGACGACGGCCCGCTGACGTTCCGCGTGACGGCGGCCCGCAACGGCGAGCCAGTGGTTCCGCTCCTGGAGCGGACGCTCACGACGCCCCACCGCTGGGAGCGCGAGCGCGTCGAGCTCGGGGACCTCGCGGGAGCGCGCGTGATCCTCCAGCTCTCGTTGACCAGCGAGCGCCCCGGCGCGGTCGGCTTCTGGGGCGCGCCCACGGTGCGCCAGCTCAAGCCGGCGGGGTCGCAGCGAGCACACGGAGTCATCCTGATCCAGGGCGACACCCTGCGCACCGACCACCTCGACGCCTACGGGTACGCGCGGCCCACGGCTCCAACGCTGAAGCGCCTCGCCGACCGCGGCGTGATGTTCCGCAACGCGCTGTCCCAGACGGGCTGGACCAAGGCCTCGGCTTCGTCGGTGATGACGTCACTCTATCCCACCTCCCACGGCGTACACCGCATCCCGGATCGGCTGCCGGCCTCCGCGCACACCCTGGCCGAATCGTTCCGCGCAGCGGGCTACGCCACCGTGGGCTTCTCGTCGGTCGCCTTCACGGGACGCCTGACGAACCTGCACCAGGGCTACGACGAGCTCCACGAGTCGGAATCGCTGCCGGGCCGCAGCGGGCCCTACACGAGCAAGACGGCGCGCCCTATCGTCGATCGACTGGTGGCCTGGCTCGAGGCCCACCGGGAGACCCCGTTCTTCGTGTACCTGCACGTCTTCGATCCCCACAGCCCGTACGAGCCCCGTCCGCCCTACAACACGATGTGGGCCGACGCGGCGCGCCGCGACACCCACCTTGAGGAGGAGGAGCGCCTCAAGGCGGTGATCGGGGACCCCTTCCTCGCGGAGCGCGGGATGGCCACGCGCGAGGAGATGCGGAAGGCCGGCATCGATCCCGACGAGCACCTGCGACAGCACAAGGACTGGTACGACGGCTCCATCCGGGGCATGGACGACGAGATCGCGCGGCTGCTGGAGCGGATGCGGGGCGTGGGCGTCGCCGACCGGACGCTCTTCGCCTTCTTCGCCGACCATGGCGAGGAGTTCCAGGAGCACGGGCGCATGTGGCACGGCCAGAGCGTCTATGGCGAGATGATCCGCGTGCCGCTGGTGTTCGCCGGGCCGGGGATCCTCGCGCAGCCGGCCCGGGGCGATGTCGTGCAGCTCGTCGACGTGATGCCGACGCTCCTCGAGGCGAGTGGGATCGCCGCGCCCCCCGGCCTTCAGGGGCGCAGCCTGATGCCCTTGCTCACGAATGGCAGGAGCGGCGCGTGGACGCCGCGGCCCGCCATCGCCGAGAAGAATGCCATGGCGCCCTCGGGCTTTCCGAACGCTGCCGAATCCCTCGCGATCGTGGACGGGGAGTGGAAGCTCGTGCACAACCTGGTGCGCCCGCCCGACAAGCCGGAGCACGAGCTTTACGCGTTCCTGAAGGACCCCCTCGACCAGAAGGACGTGGCCCGCGAGCACCCGGAGATCGTCGCTCGCCTTGCGCAAGCCCTGGCGGCGTGGAGGCGCGGCGCCCTGCAGGCGCGCCTGCGGCCCGACTCCGAGAGCACCGAGGGAATGACCAGCGAGCAGCTCGAGAAACTGCGCAGCCTCGGCTACGTCCAGTAGTTCACGACAAGGAGACCTCCCATGCGCTCACGCGTTCTCGCCATCGCGACCGCCGCGGCCCTGTCGCCCGTGGTTTGCGCCGCCGAAACACATCGTCTCCAGCCTGGCACCGGCCATCCCACCTTCGCGGTGCGGCCGCCCGTTCTCACGGTGAAGCCCGGCGACGTCCTCGAGAGCGAGTCGCTCTGGGGCGAGTGGTACGAGAAGGCCGGCGGGAAGTGGCCCGGCGAGGTCGGTCCGATCGCGATCGAGGGCGCCGAGGCGGGAGACACGCTCGTCGTCGAGATCCTCAAGGTCCGTCCCAACCGCGATACCGCGGTCTCCACGCAGGGTGGGAACTTCGGCGCTCTCGTCCCCGACGAGGGCACGGCCATGCTCAACGAAGCCTTCCCGAAAGGCCGATACGTCTGGCGGCTCGACCGCCAGGCCATGACCGGCACCGTGGATCTTCCCGCAAGCGCTACCAAGTCGATCACTGTCCCGCTCCGCCCGATGCTGGGCCGTGTGGCGGTCGCTCCCGAAGGCGACGAGGCGTTCGGAGGGCTGTGGCCCGGGCCCTTCGGCGGGAACATGGACGCCTCCGACGTCCGCGAGGGGACGACTGTCTACCTGCCGGTCTTCCATCCCGGCGCGCTCTTCTACTTCGGCGACGGGCACGCGCTGCAGGGCGACGGCGAGGTGTGCGGCTCCGGGCTCGAGACCTCCATGGACGTGGCCTTACGCTTCGGTCTCCTCAAGAAAAGGGAGATCGCCTGGCCTCGGCTCGAGGACGCGGAACACCTGATGGTGGCCGGCAGCGCTCGGCCGCTCTCCGACGCGCTGCGCATCGCCTTCGTGGAGCTGATCGAGTGGCTGGCGGCGGACTACGGCTTCGACCGCGCCGACGCCTATCAGCTCGTCTCGCAGGTCGCCGTGATTCGCGTGGCCAACATGGTCGACCCGCTTTACACGGTCGTGGCCAAGTTCCCGAAGCGGCACCTTCCGGCCCGGG
>DATFEN010000342.1:0-7205 GCA_035251085.1 Vicinamibacteria bacterium
CGCGCGGCGCGCCGCCCCCCTTGGCCCTGGAGAGGAACCCGCCGCGCATCGTCCAGACCGCGGGCGCGCTGCGCTATGCGCTGCGCGTGCCGCGCGGCGGCGAGCTGCGCTTCACGCCTCGGCTCCACCCGGCCGCCGTCGGCGCGCGGCCGAGGTTTCGTGTCCAGCTCGAGACCGAGGCCGGTTCGCGCGAGCTGTGGGCGCGCGATCTCGACGCCACGAGCGCTCCAACCGAGGTGCGCGTGCGGCTCGAGGCGCATGCCGGCGAGCTGGCCCGCCTTTCCCTCGAGATTGCGGGTGAGCGCATGGCGTGGGGCATCTGGGAAGCGCCGCGCGTCGTTGCAGACGAGCCGCCCCCACCGCCGACGCGGCGTCCCTACGCCAGCGCCGACTTCGCCCGCGCCGCTGCGCTCCGCTCCCGCCTCACGGGTTTCGACGTGCTCCTCGTCGTCCTCGACGCCGCTCGTGCCCAACAGTTCGGCTGCTACGGCTACGCGCGAGCCACGACGCCGGAGATCGACCGGATCGCGCGCGAGGGCGTCGTGTTCGAGCGTGCCTACGCGCCGGCCGTCTACACGCTCGCCTCGATGGCCTCGCTCTGGACGTCGCTCTACCCGGACGAGCACGGCGCCGGCGTGGAGCAGGGAGCCAAGCTCGGCTCCGGCTCCGTGACCTTGGCGGAGCGACTCGAGACTCGCGGCATTGCGGCCGCGGGCTTCGTGGCGAACGGCATGGCGGGCCCGGCCTTCGGCCTGGGCCGCGGCTTCTCGCACTTCGAGGAGGTGTTCCGGGGCCACGGCTCGTCCGCGTCCACGTTTCGCGTCGAGCTGTGGCCGTGGCTCGAGGAGAACCGCGGCCGGCGCTTCTTCGCCTACGCGCACTATCGCGAGCCGCACTTCCCCTACGACGCGCCGGCGGAGTTCGTGGCCCGCTTCGGCCCCGACGCGCCGCTCCCGAAGCAGGCCAGGACCGAGGACCGCTTCATCACGAGCGTGAACTGGGGCGGCCGCGAGCTGAACGCCGACGAGCAGGCGCACCTCGTGCGGCTCTACGACGCGAACCTGGCCTTCGCCGACTCCGAGATCGGCGCGCTGCGGCGAACGATGGAGGAGCTCGGGCTCTGGGAGAAGACGGTCGTCATCCTGACCTCCGACCACGGCGAGGCCCTCTACGAACACGACGGGTTCGTAGGGCACAACCAGCAGGTCTACGAGCCCAGCGTCCACATTCCGCTGATCGTGCGCTTCCCGGCGGGCAGTGGTCCCGCCGGCGTGCGGGTCTCTTCGCTCGTGGACACGCTCGACCTCGCCCCGACCATCCTCGAGCTGCTCGGCATCCCCGGCGATGCGGCGAAGGGCTTCACCGGGCGGAGCCTGCTGCCGGTGGTGGCCGGAGCGCCGGGCAAGGAAGTCGTCTTCTCTCGGACGACCAGCGAGCGGCCGCGCTACATGGCGCGCGACGCGCGCTTCAAGTACATCTTCCATTCGCGCTTCGGCGCGCACGAGCTCTACGACCTCGTCGAGGACCCCGGCGAGACGCACGACCTCGTGCGGGAGAAACCGCTAGTCGTCTCGTTCTACCGACAGCTCCTGGCCCGTTGGCTGCTCGACATGAAGCTGGGCGAGGTCGAGCCGGTGCCAGAGACGGCGCTCACGCCCGAACAGCGCGAGAACCTGAAGGCCCTCGGATATGTCCAGTAGGGGGGGCGCGCTTCCCCTGACGATCAGCCCAGGTTGAAGCAGACCATCCGCAGGTTCGTCATCTCCTCGATCGCGAAGCGCACGCCCTCGCGGCCGATGCCGCTCATCTTGTTGCCGCCATAGGGCATGTGGTCGACGCGGAAGATCGAAGTGTCGTTGATCATCATACCGCCGACGTCGACCTTGCGCGCCGCCGCGAAGGCTTTGCGCAGGTCCTGGGTATAGATGCCCGCTTGCAGCCCAAAGGGCGAGTCGTTCAGCAGCCGCAGCGCCTCGTCGAAGTCGCGGTACACCACGATCGAGACGAGCGGAGCGAACGCCTCCTCGCACATGACCTTCATGTCGGGCCGGGTATCGACGAGGACCGCGGGCCACAGCATGCGGCCCTCGCGCTTGCCGCCGATCAGGCAGCGCGCGCCTTCCGCGACGGCCTCCTTGATCCAGCGCTCGGCTTTGGCGGCGGCCTCATCGGTGATGAGCGGCCCGACGTCGCAGTCCTTCTCGACTGGATTCCCCACCTTGAGCGCGGCGGTCGCCTTCACGAAGCGGTCGATGAACTCCTTCGCCACCTGCTCGTGGACGTAGATGCGCTGCAGGCTGATACAGACCTGGCCGGAGTTGGCGAAGGCGGAGGCGACGCAGCGAGGCACGGCTTTCTCGAGATCGGCGTCGGGCTCGATGATCGTCCCGGAGTTGTTGCCCAGCTCGAGGGTGACGCGCTTGAGGCCGGCCACCGACAGGATGTGCGCTCCGACCGGCGGGCTGCCCGTGAAGGTGAGCTTGGCAGGGATCGGGTCGCGGACCAGCGCCTCGCCGATCACGCGTCCCTCGCCGTGGACGATGTTGAGCACGCCCCTCGGAAGCCCGGCGGCCTCGAGGACCTCACCGAGCTTCACGGCGGTCAGGGCGGTCTCGTGGGCCGGCTTCAGGACCATGGTGTTACCCGCGGCCAGCGCCGGCGCCACCTTGTGCGCAACCAGGTTCAGGGGGAAGTTGAAGGGTGTGATCGCCCCGATCACGCCCACCGGCGTGCGCACGTAATAGCCCACGCGGTTCTCGCCGAACGCCGACGCGTCCATCGGCACGGTCTCGCCGTGGATGCGCTTCGCTTCCTCGCCGGCGAACGTGAAGGTCTCGACCGAGCGCTGCACCTCGCCAACCGCGTACTTCCAGGCCTTGCCGGCCTCGCGGGCGATGATCTCCGCGATCTCGTCCTGGCGCGCGGCCAGGCCTTCGGCGGTCTTGAGGAGGACCTTCGAGCGCTTCCAGGCCGGCGTCTCGCCCCAGGTCGCGAAGGCCGCGCGCGCCGCCTGCGTGGCGCGCGACACGTCCTCCTTGGTCGCGGCCGGGACGGTGCCGATCACCTCGCCGGTGTATTTGTCGATGACGTCGATCCCCTCGGCCGAGCTCTTCCACTCACCGTCGATCAGCATTCCGTGAGCGACTGCCATGATGCCTCCCGAGAGCTCGAATATACGTCCTGCGGGCCCCGCATGCGTGAGCCGAGTGTATCGCGGCGGATCTTGTTCTAGACTGCTGGGCTCGAACGCCGCCGAGGCGGCAGGAGGAGACATGGCCCAGGCGAACGGTGGGGTGAAGAGCGCGCTCGGCTACCTCGACGACCATTACGAGGATTTCAAGGCGCAGCTCGTCGAGTTCTCGAGGATCCCGGGCGTGTCCGCATCCGGATTTCCGCCCGACGAGCTTCGCCGCTCCGCCGACGCAGTCGCCGACGTGCTACGCAGGGCGAATGTCGAGAACGTGCGCATCCTCGACTTGCCGGGAGTCCACCCGTACGTCTACGGCGACTGGCTGCACAAGCCGGGAGCCCCGACGATCCTCCTCTATGGCCACCACGACGTTCAGCCGCCCGGTCGGCCCGAGAAATGGATCTCCCCTCCCTGGGTGCCCACCGAGCGCGGCGGGCGCCTCTACGGCCGCGGCACCGCGGACGACAAGGCGGGCGTCATGGCCCACGTGGCCGCCGTGGCCGCGTACCTGAAGTCGAGCGGTGAAGTGCCGTGCAACGTGAAGTTCATCATCGAGGGCGAGGAGGAGATCGGCTCGGCCAACCTGGGCGCTTTCCTCGAGAAGTACAAGGGCATGATGGCCGCTGACTTCATCGTGCTCTCGGACACCGCGAACTTCGACACGGGGATCCCCGCGCTGACGTACCAGCTCCGGGGCATCTGCCAGTTGGACATCGAGGTGCAGTGCCTCGACCATCCGATCCACAGTGGAATGTGGGGCGGTCCGGTGCCGGACCCGGTGCAGATCCTGTGCAAGCTGATCGCGGGCCTCACGAAGGACGACGGCGCGCTCGACATCCCCGGCCTCTACAAGATGGTCGCCAGGCCGTCGAAGAAACAGCTCGGGCGCATTCGGGCGCTGCCGTGGAACGAGGCGAAGTTCAAGAAGGAAGCCTCGATGATGCCGGGCATGAAGCTGGCGGGGGAGAAGGGCTATTCAGCGTACGAGCAGATGTGGACGCGGCCCGCGCTGACCGTCATCGCGCTCGAGGCCCGTCAATTCCAGGGCTCCTCGAACCAGATCATCGACTCCGCCCGCGCGCGGCTCTCGCTGCGCACGGTTCCGAACATCGATGGCAACAAGGCCGCTGCACTGCTGAAGAAGAAGCTCATGAGCAAGCCGCCTTACGGCGCGAAGATCACCGTGGGGACGAGCCGGAAGGTCGTCACGCCCTGGTGGACCACGGACCCGGAGGGTCCGGCTTTCGAGGCCGCGCGGCGCGCGCTCAAGGCCGGCTTCGGCAAGGAGACCGCCATGATCGGAGCCGGCGGCTCGATCGGCTTCGTCGGCCCGTTCGCCACGCTGCTCGGCGGCGCGCCGTGCCTGCTGATGGGCGTCGAGGACCCGAAGTGCAACGCCCACTCGGAGAACGAGAGCCTCCACCTCGGCGACTGGGTCAAGTGCATGAAGTCGGCCGTGTACCTCTACGACGAGCTGAGCCGCGTCGAGCCGAAGAAGAGAGCGCGCCGCCAGCGGTAAGCTTGACACCGGCAGCAACCGCCAGCGCCAGTGGCGGAACGAGGAGGTCGCCTGGTTCCTCGGGCGGACGGACGGTCGCTGGCGCATCGTCGGCATGGTGATCCGAGACATCCAGCTTCCCTCCGCCGGGCCCCGTGATCCTCGCGAGCGCCGACGGCTCTAACGCTTCCCCGGCGGTACGCGCCGGCGCAGCTCGTCGAACCAGTTCAGCACGAGCTCGAGATGGGCGTGCTCCGACTCCCGCGGACCGGCCCTGATCACGAGGAAGCGCCCGTCCGGTGCGACGTCGAAATCGCCCCCTCCAAGACCATACTCCCGGCGCGCCTCGAAGAGGACCTTCGGCTTGCCGACCCGCAGCTCCGGCTTCGTCTCGACGTCCACCGCCATCACCTTCGTTCCGAGGTCGCCGGTCCGGTAGAACACCTCCCGGCCGCTGCTCGCCCACAGGGGCCCGAAGCCGCCTTCGGTCGAGACCTGGCTCTTCGCGCCAGGGCCGGGGAACGGCTGGACGTAGATTTCGTTGCGCCCGGTTTCTTCCGACTGGAAGACAATGAAGCGGCCGTCGGGAGAGAACCGCGCCCCGCGCTCGTCGTACGGCGTCCGTACGAGTGACCGCGGTTTCCGCTCGCCTTCGAGCGGCAGCAGCCAGATGTCGTAATCGGTCCCCGGACTCGTCATGTCCAGGGTCAGGAACCGGCCATCGGGTGAGAAGGAACCGGGCCATCGCCAGCCGGCGTCGCCTCCCTCGCCGTTGAGCAGCTCCTCGGCCGCGCCGCTTCCGTCGGCGGCCAGCGAGGTGATCTTCTGTAAGCCCCCGGCAGTCCAAGCCGAGAACGCGATCCGCCTGCCATCAGGGGCCCAGATGGGCTGCTCGTTGCTGCCCCCGAAGGTCAGGCGCGTCAGCGTCCCGCGCTCCAGCTCGTAGATCCACAGGTCCGACGCGGGGCCTTCGTCGACCTGCAGCAGCGCGCGGCCGCCGCTCGGTGATAGGGCGACCCCGACATAGGAGCGCGCTGGAGCCGGGATTTCCTGGACAAGGCCCTTGCGGTCCACCCAGACGAGCGTGCGCTCGACCGTGCCCGAAGGGAGATAGAGGAGCGATCCATCCCTGGAGAACGCGAGCTGGGCCGCGCCGACGCCGTTGTTGTTGCTCTCGACGCCGTCGAGGACGGGGACGGCGGGGCCCGTCGGGACGAGGCGCTGGACATCGAATGGCATGGCGAGCACGGTCTTGCCCCGCGCGAAAACCAGGTGCCCGGTGGGCACGTAGCGCGGGAAAGCGCCGTCGGCGATCAGCCTCCGCTCGCCGGTCTTGAGTGAGTGGAGGGCGATGTGCCCCGTCGCCCAACTGCCGGACGTGCCGATCGTGAACAACACCGCCTGGCTGCCAGGCAGGACCTCCGGCCAGCGGTGCGATGTCTCGCCTTTCGTCGGATCCGGCTTGGTCAGCGCCTCAGGCGTGCCGCCGGCCGCCGGAACGCGCGCGAGGCCGGACGAGAGCGAGGGCGCGAACACGATCGTGTCGTCGTCGCCCCAACTGCCGCCGCGGCCGCTCGGCGCATCGCAGAGGACGACGGGCGGGCCGCCGCCGAGCGGCACCTTCTTGAGCTTGCCCTCGGCGAAGAAGGCGACCCACTGGCCGTCCGGCGAGAAGAACGGGTTACCCTCGGACACGCCGGGAATCTCTCCTCCGGGGATCGGCTTGCTGTCGGGCTGATCCAGGGCGCGGACGTAGAGTCGCGTGTCGTTGCCGGTGCGTCCCGTGTAGACGAGGCGGCGGCCGTCGGTGGACAGCGCGATGGCCAGGCGGTTGCCGGGGGCGAGCGCGGTCTCGGGTGGGAAAGCCAGCGCCACGTAAAGAGGCGGGCGAGAGGGCGAAACGGCCGCACCGATCCTCCACCCGACGAGGCCGGTGGTGGCGGCGGCCACCACGGTCGCGGCTGCCCAGGCCATCCGCGCGCGGCGCCTGCGTTCGCGGATCGCGGGGGCCGCGCCGCTAAGCTGCGATGCCGTGTCGGAGATCCAGCGTAGCTCGGCCATCACGTCGTGGGCGGTCTGCCAGCGGTCGTCCGGGTCCTTGGCGAGGCAGGACTTGACCACGTGGTCGAAGGCCGGCGGGCTCATCGGCTGCACAGTGGAGATCGGTGGGGCTCGGAGCTGAGGATCGAGGCAATCAGGCTGGCCCGGCTCGTCCCGCTGAAGGCCTTGCGGCCCGTCGCCATCTCGTGGAGGACGACGCCGAGAGCGAAGACGTCGGTTCGCGCGTCGGCGTCCTTTCCTTCGAGCTGCTCGGGCGCCATGTACTGCATCGTGCCGAGCATGGTCCCGTGCTCGGTCAGCGGCTTCGCCTCGGTGCCCAGGGACGAGAGCGCGGCCTCGCTGGCGCCGCGCTCCGCGTGCACCAGCTTCGCGAGGCCGAAGTCGAGGAGCTTGGTTCCGGACTTCGTGAGCACGATGTTGGCGGGTTTCAGGTCGCGATGGACGATCCCGTGCCGG
>DATFEN010000343.1:0-6016 GCA_035251085.1 Vicinamibacteria bacterium
GGTCGAGACCATGGTCGAGCGCATCGACGCGGTCTACGATCGGCTGCTCGAAACTTGACCCGAACGAGTCTGTGTGGAACATGTCACACGAAGAGCATGCCGACGAAGCTGATCATCGACGACACGCTTCTCAACGAAGCCCTCGAAGTCGGCGGGCATCGGGCCAAGCGTGAGACGGTCAACGAGGCGCTGCAGGAATACGTTCAGCGCCGACGCCGGCTGGAGCTCGTCGAGCTCTTCGGCAAGGTCGACTTCAGGCCCGACTGGGATTACAAGCGGGACCGCCGCGCTCGGTGATCCTGCTGGACACGTCGGCCTTGCGGGCGGCCCTTCGTCGCCAGGGCCGGACCCGCGGCGACCAGATTGGGAGCGCCCTGCAGTGGCCCTTGAATACGGGCCAGAAGGTCAGCGTTCCGGGGTTCGTGGTTCAGGAGCTGCTCTCCGGCGTTCGCGAGGAAGCGCAGTTCCAGCGCATGAAGACCATCCTCACTAATGCGCTATCGGTGATCACTGCCAGCATCGGCGACCACCTCCTGGCAACGGACGTCACGAACCGGTGCCGCCGCAAGGGCATCACGGCATCGCCGGGGGACGCATTGATCGCCGCGCACGCCATCGTTCGACGCGAGACGTCGTTCTCGGCAGACCACGACTTCAAGGACATCGCCGTGGCGACCACGCTGAAGCTTCTCGAGCCATGAGCCCGCGCTATCCGCTCTTGCTGTGCTTGGCCTGCCCCGCCCTTGGCCAGGAAGCACCACCGCCCACGGAACCCACCTCACAGGCCGATGCCCCGGCTGCGGAGGAGGAGCGCCCCGGGCGCTTCCGCGTCGGCCCGTTCTACCTGACCCCCTACATCCACATCGGCACGCTGGGCTACGACAGCAACGCGCTCTACACGGCGACCGAAGCGCGCGGCGACTTCACAGCCAGCGGCGGCCCGGGGCTCGAGATCGTGCTGCCGATCCGCAACGTGTCGCGCTTCACGATCGACGGGGCGCTCGACTACCTCTACTACGCCGAGCACGAGGAGGAGCGGCGCCTCGACGGCTACGCCACGGCGCGCCTCGACTACGACGCGCGCCGCGACGCGGCGCCCGACGAGTACCGGCCCTCGCGCAGCGCGTTCCTCGAGGAGAGATACGAAGAGACCAGCCAGCGACCCAACCTCGAGGTCGACGAGCGGGTTCCGCGGACCCTGGAGGAGACCCGGGCCGGGCTCTCGCGGCCGCTGTTCGGCCGCATGGGGATCGACCTCGGCGGCGCCCGCGAGCGCCACGAGGTCGACGAGCCGACGGAGTTCGCAGGCAACGACCTGGTCCGCACCATGACCGGAGACCGGTACTTGGCCGACGCGGGGCTGCGCTACTCGATCACCTTCAAAACGTCGCTGGCGGTGCGCGGCGAATATCAGGCCGACCGCTTCGACTTCGACCCGGCGCGCGACGGCGACTTCTGGACCCTGCTCGTGGGCGTCGAGACCGACGAGAGCGCGCTGATCGCGGGCCATGCGCTGTTCGGCACGCGGATCTTCCAGCCGCAGAGCAGCAACTTCGAGCTGCAAGAGCCCGAGATCGACGTCGACGCCATGTGGAACATCACGCCGCGCACCCGGCTGGGCGGCGCGTATCGGCGGACGCTCGGCTACACGGCCTTCGTGGTCGAGGAGGGACGAACGCCCACCCAGTCCACGCGTTGGATGGAGGCACGTCTCGAGAAGGACCTCGGCGAGCGCTTCGACGTGAAGGCGTGGGGCCGGCGCACGCTGTTCGCCACCCAGAGCGAGGTGACGGTCGAGTCCGAGGACGGCACCATCACCACGGCCAAACGCGACGACGTCTCCTACCAGGCCGGCCTCAGCTTCGGCTATCGCTTTCGCTCCAGGCTGCGCATCAGCATCGACGCCGAGTACCTGGATCGAAACTCGAACTTCGACGACTTCGGAATCCAAGGGCTGCTCGTCGGCTTCGCGGTCCAGTTCACGGGGGGCAGCTACCGGCCGTCCAGCCGGCGTTGACACCCGGCCCGGCTCTCACCAGAATCGAAAGTTCGATGCGGTTTGGAGCCCTCGTCGTTCTTGGGATGTTCGCAGTGCCGGCGGGCGCCGCCCAGGACAGCTACGAGATCGGCCCGCGCGACATCGTCCACCTGGTGGTGATCGGACAGGACAGCCTCACCGGCGACTTCGTGGTGGACCCCGACGGCATGCTCACCCTGCCCCTGCTCGGCAAGGTCAAGGCTGCGGACCTGAGCCCTCAGGAGCTCGAGCGCAAGCTCACGGTCCTGCTCGCCGATGGCTATCTCAAGCGGCCGCAGGTGTCGCTGTCCATGAAGGAGTACCAGAGCCAGCGCGTCGTGGTCACGGGCGAGGTCGCGCGTCCCGGTCCCTACCCGCTGAAGGCCGATCGGACGCTGCTGGCGCTGCTCGGGGACATCGGCGGGCCCGGACCGAACGCCGGCCACGAGGTCGTGATCTACCGCGCCGCGACGGCGTCCGAGGCCGCCCCACCCAGCCTTCCAAGCGAGATCCCCACGGACGCGGAAGCGCCGAACGTCCCGACCGCGGCATCGAACGAATTCATCCGCGTCAGCCTCAAGCGCCTGCAGGCAGGCGAGCTGGACCAGAACGTGGAGCTGCGGGCCGGCGACACCGTGTACTTCGCTCCGGCGCGGCAAGTGTACGTCTCGGGCCAGGTGGCGCGGCCGGGGCCCTACAAGTTCCAGGAGGGCATGACCGTGCTCCAGGCCCTGACGCTCGCCGGCGGCGTGACGCCCCGTGGCGCCGCGGGGCGCAGCCGCATCGTGCGGATGGTGAAGGAGGACGGCGAGGACAAGCGCAAGGAGATCAAGGCCCGGCCAGAGGACCTCGTCGAGCCCGACGATGCAATCGTCGTCCCTGAGCGTTTCTTCTAACCGCTAGGTTCGGCTGCCCCCAGGCGCTAGAATAGGCTGACCTTCCGAGACGACGGGCTGATGAACGACCAGTTTCTGCAGGAATTGCGCCGCTACCTGGCCGCGATCCACAAGCGGCGCTATCTGGTCGGCGTCTGCGTCGTGGTCGGATGGGTCGCCGCGCTGATCAACAACTACACGACCCGCCCGCTCTATCAGGCGACATCCCAGATCCTGATCGACCAGGACATCCCGAACGTGCTGCCGACCAAGGAGCTGGTCGAGGCGATGCAGGGCAGCGCCGACTACTACCAGACGCAGTTCGAGCTGCTGCGCGGGCGTACGCTTGCCGAGCGCGTCGTCGAGCGCATGAACCTGACGAAGAGCGCCGAGCTCCAGACCGGTCCCATCATGTCGCCCTGGGAGCGCTTTCAGCGCAAGGTCCTCGGCCGACAGCCGGTGGCCACCCTCGACAACGAGGGCATGCCGCTCGCTCCCGCCGTGGGCGCCTTCCGCTCACGCCTCACCATCGAGCCCGTGGGCGGCAGCCGTCTGGTCAACATCCATTTCCGCGCCTACGACCCCAAGCTGGCCATGGACGTCGTCAACGCCATCGCCCAGACCTACATCGAGCAGGCGCTCGAGTTCCGCTATACGACCTCCTCGGAGGCCACGGGCTGGCTCGGAGAGCGCGTGGCGGAGCAGCGCAAGAAGGTCGAGGCCGCCGAGCGCGCGCTCCAGCAGTACCGGGAGAAGGAACGGTTGGTCAACCTCGAGGAGCGCCAGAGCCTGGTCGACCAGAAGCTCTCCGCCCTGGCGGCCTCGGCGATCGGCGCGCGCACCGAGCGCATCAACAAGGAGACGCTCTACAACCAGATGAGGAGCCTGCCGTCCTCCCAGCTCGAAACGTTCCCGGTCATCCTCTCGAGCCCGCTGGTGCAGTCTCTGCGCGAGCGTGTCAGCGAGCTGCAGAGGGAGCGCGAGAAGCTTTCGGAGACCCTCGGCGAGAAGCACCCCGACATGGTGCGCCTCGCGAACGAGATCCGCACCACCGAGTCGAAGCTCCACGCCGAGGCGCAGAACACCGTGCGCTCGATCGAGAGCGACTACCGCACGGCCGCCCAGCAGGAGGCCAACCTGCAGGCGAACCTGGAGGTGACCAAGCAGGAGGCCCTCGACCTGAACCGCAAGGGGATCGAGTACAACGTCCTCAAGCGCGAGGTCGAGGCCAACCAGCAGCTCTTCCGCGAGCTGGTGAGCCGCTCCAAGGAGACCGGCCTCGAGAGCGAGCTGCGCGCCACCAACATCCGCGTCGTTGAGAAGGCGCAGATGCCGGGCGGGCCCATCATCCCGCGCAAGATGCGCAACTATCAGGTGGGCCTGTTCATCGGGCTGTTGCTCGGCATTGGGCTAGCGATCCTGTTCGAGCACCTCGACAACACGTTCCGGACGCCAGAGGACGTCAAGCTGAGCCTGGGCCTGCCCTTCCTCGGCATGGTTCCCGACGTGATCCCGAAAGGGAACGGAGACCAGAGGCGTGTCCAAGCGACGGTCCGGAACCCCCAATCCGCCGTCGCAGAGGCTTATCGGATCTTACGTACGAACCTGATCTTCAGCATGGCGGGCTCCGGCGGGCACGTGCTCGTCCTAACCAGCGCCGAGCCCGGCGAGGGCAAGACCACGACCGCCGTGAACCTGGCGGAGGCCCTGGCCCACAACGGCGCCCGCGTCCTGATCGTCGACGGCGACCTGCGCCGGCCGACGGTCCACCAGCACTTCGGATTCGCGAAGACGCCGGGGCTCTCGGACCTCGTGGTTGGCAAGACGACGCCGTCTCAGACGATCCAGCCCGCCCGCACCAAAGGCCTGAGTGTCCTGTCCTGCGGCTACATCCCCCCGAATCCGGTCGAGCTGCTGGGGTCGAACCGCATGCGCGAGGTGGTCGCCGCGCTGCGCGAGCACTACGACTGGGTGCTGATCGATACGCCGCCCGCGCTGGCCATGGCCGACACGCCGGTGCTGTGCCCCTTCGTCGACGGGGTGATTTTCGTGATCGGCGCCGAGCAGGGCACGCGGCCGGGCGTGCACCGCTCGATCGACCAGATCCGCGGCGTCGGCGGCAAGATCGTCGGCGTGGTGCTGAACAAGGTCGACCTGGCGCGCAACTCCTACTACTACAGCCAGTACTACGGGGAGTACTACCGAAGCTACTACGCCGAGCATCAAGAGGACCGGGCCCGGGCCGGGCCGCGGCCGCTACGGCGGGCCTGACCCTAGCCTCTTGCCCCACCGGCACTTGCAAAGCCCCCTCGGGCCCCCGTAAACTCCTTCCGGACCTTCCCCTAGGGGGATTCGCAATGCGGAAGTGCGTGTCGCACCTGCTCGTGGCGTTGCTCATGCTCGGGCCGTCGCTCCCGTTGAGCTCGGCGCCGGCGCTTGGCATGGTGCAGGGCACCGTGACGCTCGAGGGACGCGCTCTCGCAGGCGTCGATCTGGTCCTCGTCGATTCGATGAGCGGCGCGGTGTATCGCGCGCGCTCCTCCCAGGGCGGATCCTTCCAGGCGCAGCTCGCTCCCGGCCGCTACCTGATCACGACGGAGAACTCGAAGGGCCTCGTCGTGGGGCACGGCCCCTCGCTGCTCCCAGTGGTGGCGGGACAGGTCGCGTCGGCCAGCATCGACCTGCTCGCGCTGGCGATCCCGCGCGCCCAGGAGACGCCGGCGCCGGAGTTGCCGCCCGGCCAGGGCCAGCTCTCGATGCAGCCGGAGGCCACCTGCTTCGTGGCCAACGAGTTCCCCCTGCTGGCTGCCAATGTGACGCCGCCCGACAAGGTCGCGCGCGTGCGGGTCTACTTCAAGTCCTCCCTCGGCGACGCCTACTACTACATCGAGGCCGTGCCGGGCGAGAGCGGACTGTGGGAGGGCAAGCTGCCGCGGCCGAAGGTCGAGGCCAGCCCGATCACGTACTATTGGCAGGCCACGTTCACGGACTTCGGCGAGAGCACCGGGAAAGAGGTCGAGGCGATCGTCGTGAACGACGCCAACGAGTGCGGCGACAAGCCCATCGCGCCGTTCGGCCCGGCGGGGCCGGTGCAGGTATTCTCGGCGGCCACCGGCGCCGCGAT
>DATFEN010000014.1:0-8118 GCA_035251085.1 Vicinamibacteria bacterium
GATGGCGCTCGAGGACTACAAGAAGAAGCGCGACTTCTCCAAGACGCCCGAGCCGGCCGGCGAGGAGCGCGCCGCCGGCGGGTCCTCGTATTGCATCCAGAAGCACGCGGCGTCGCGGCTGCACTACGACTTCCGCCTGGAGCTGGACGGGGTCCTGCTGAGCTGGGCCGTGCCCAAAGGGCCGTCCTTCGATCCGAAGGACAAACGGCTCGCCACGCGAGTGGAGGACCATCCGGTCGAGTACGGCTCGTTCGAAGGCGTCATCCCGGAGCGCGAATACGGGGCGGGGGCGGTCGTGCTCTGGGATCGCGGCACATGGGAGCCCGTGATCGAGCCCCACCTCGCGCTCAAGAAGGGGGAGCTGAAGTTCATGCTTCACGGCGAGAAGCTCGGCGGCAAATGGGTGCTCGTGAAGATCAAGGGCGACGACAAGGCCTGGCTCCTCATCAAGGAAAAGGACGAGCACGCGAGGGTTGCGGACGAGTTCGACATCGTGAGCGCTCGCCCGGAGAGCGTCCTCAGCGGGCGCGGCCTCGCCGAGGTGGCGGCCGAGCGCGACCGTCTCTGGCACTCGAAGTCGGTCGGCGCCGGGGGCGAGGTGAATCCCGGGGGCCCCGTCGCGGGAGAGGGGGGCACGCCCCTCTGCCTCGCGGACCTCGCCGGCGCCGTGCGCGGGCCGCTGCCCCGCACCCAGCCTCTGGCCCTGTCGATGGTCGTCGACGCGCCGCCGGACGGCGACGAGTGGCTCCACGAGATCAAGCACGACGGCTATCGCATCGTGGCCCGGATCGAGGAGGGTGACGTGCGGCTCGTCTCCCGAAACGGGAAGGACTGGACGAAGGAGTTCCCGCAGGTCGCCCGAGCCGTCGGCCGGCTGCCGGCCGGGACCGCGCTCCTCGACGGCGAGGTCGCCGCGGTGCTGCCGAACGGGGCGACGAGCTTCCAGGCCCTCCAGCGCCGCGGCTCGGATCCTGTGGCGCCGCTCGTCTATTTCGTCTTCGACCTCCTGCACCTCGACGGCTGGGATCTCAGGGAGGTGAGGCTCGAGGAGCGCAAGGAGGTGCTGCGGCGGCTCCTCGAGTCGGCGCCCGCGACGCTGCGCTTCAGCGATCACGTGCGGGGCCAGGGCCGCGAGTTCTTCGAGAAGGCGCGGCAGGCCGGCCTCGAGGGTGTGGTGAGCAAGCGAGCCGCCGCGCCCTATCGCGCGGGGCGAGGCGGAGACTGGCGGAAGGCGAAGTGCCGACTCAGCCAGGAGTTCGTGATCGGCGGCTTCACGCTGTCGTCGGACGGAGGCGGGTCGATCGGAGCGCTTCTCGTCGGCTTCTTCGAAGACGGCCAGCTCGTGTACGCGGGCAAGGTCGGCTCCGGACTCAACGACCGGCTGCTCGCTGACCTGAAGCATCGATTGGAAGCGCGACGGCGGAAGACGTCCCCGTTCGCCGAGGTCCCCGCCGGGCTGCGAGGGGGCGCGCAGTGGGTCGAGCCGGACCTCGTGGCCCAGGTGGAGTTCTCGGAATGGACGGACGAGGGCCGGATGCGCCAACCGGTGTTCCTCGGGCTTCGCGACGACCGGGAGGCGGGGCACGTCGTGCGCGAGCGGCCGGGGACGGTGGAGGGCGGGGGCGTCGACACCGTGGCCGCGGGCCGGCCGTGGGAAGCGCTGCGCCGCCACGCCACACGCACGCACGCCGCGAGCGGCGAGGAGGTCGTCGAGCTCCTCGGCGTGCGCCTGACCCATCCGGACCGGGTCTACTACCCCGACCTCGGCTTCACGAAGGTGGATCTCGCGCTCTACTACGTGTCGATCGCAGACGCGGTCCTACCGCACCTCGACGGCCGCCCTCTCACCCTCCTGCGCTGCCCGGACGGCATCGGTGGTGAGACGTTCTACCAGAAGCACCCGGGCTTCTGGACGCCGCCCCAGGTACGTCGCCTCGCGGTCCCGAAAGAGACGGAGGAGTACCTCTTCGTGGACTCGGTGCCCGGCCTCGTGGCGCTCGCCCAGGCCGGCATCCTCGAGATTCACCCCTGGAACTCGCGGGTGTCGCGGCTCGAGCAGCCGGACCAGGTGATCTTCGACCTCGACCCCGACGAGACGCTGCCCTTCTCGCGGGTCGCCGCCGCGGCCCGGCGCGTGCGGGCCTTTCTGGGCGAGCACGAGCTGGAGAGCTTCGTGAAGACGACGGGGGGCAAGGGACTGCACGTGTGCGTGCCCCTTGAGCCGGCACAGGGGTGGGCGGAGCTGGAGGAGTTCACGCGGGCGGTGGCGGTCAGGCTATCGCGCGACGAGCCGGGGACCTTCACGGCGAACATGGCCAAAACGCACCGGAAGGGCAAGGTCTTCGTGGACTACCTGCGCAACGTGCGTAGCGCCAACGCGGTCGGCGCCTATTCCACGCGGGCCCGCGAAGGGGCGCCGGTCTCCGCCCCCGTGGAGTGGGACGAGCTCGACCGGCTCTCGGGTCCCAAGGACTTCACCGTCGCGGAGGCGCCGCTCCGCGTCCTGGCCTTCGGATCGGGCAAGACACGTGACCCGTGGGCACGGTACCGGGATCTCAAACAGCGAGTGCCTGCATCGCTGACGCGCGCGCTCGCCGGTTGAGCGTGAACTAGCTCCGGCCGGCCGCGGGCAGCACGCGCCGGCACAGCTCCTGGTACTTGACGTTGGAGGCGAGGCCTTCGATGGAGTAGAAGCGTGGAAAGTTGCCGACGAAGAACATCCACGGCGAGCGCGCGCGATAGGCCTGCTCCAGGCGCTCGAGCACGCGCCCTTCGTCACCCAGCGCGGCGTGGACGATGGCCACCGTAATCGGATCCACGAAACGACGCCGCTCCAGCTCCTCCATGCGATGCAGGTACTCCCGGGCGCGATCCTGGCGACCGCACTTGCCGTAGACGAACGCGATCCAGGACCAGGCGGACTCGTGGTCCCGCGTGCCCAGTAGCTCTTCCGCCCGCGCTTCCTCCGCCAGCGCTTCTGTGCACCGCCCGAGGTGGGCCAGCGCCTTGCCGCGCTTGATGTAGCCCCACAGCCAGGTCGGACGGATCTGCTGTGCTTCCTTGAACTCCTGCGCCGCCTCCTCGAAGCGTCCCAGCTGCATATAAGTGATCCCGAGCTGGTGCGTGGGCAGGACGGACAGCGGGTCGAGCTCCTTGGCCCGCAGCGCCACTTCGAGGCTCTTCTCCATCTGGCCCTGGGCGACCAGGACGTTCGTGTACTCCTCGTACGCCATCGAGCTACTGGGGTTCTTCTCGAGCGCCCTTTTCAGGTCGTTCTCGGCCCCCGGCAGGTCCCAGTCGAAGTAGAGCCGGATCAGGCCGGAAACGGCCAGAGCCTCCGCCAGGTCGGGGGAGATCTCGAGGGCACGCTTCACCGCCGCGCGGGCCTTCCGCACGTTCTCCTCCCGGTTCTCGCTCATGAGGTAGGCGCGTGTTGCCCAGGACTCTGCGAGCGCGGTGTGAGCGGCGGCGTAGAGGGGTTCACGCTCGATCGCCTGCTGGAAGTGGTCGGTGGCCTGTTGCAGCTCGTCCGGTGTGCCTGCCAGAAAGAGGCGGCCCTTGAGGAACAGCCGATGCGCCTCCGGGTCGACGGCCGCTTCGCGGACCTCTGGCGCGCGCCCACCTGACAGGCGCGGGCTGATGGTGCGGCTGATGGTGCGGGCGATCTCGTCCTCGACCTTGGGCGCGTCGTTCGTGCCGAGCTTGTAGCGCTCGCCCCAGAGCTGCCGGCGGTCTCGTGGCTCCACCAGCTCGGCGCTGAGCGACAGCTCCCTGCCCTGCTGGGCCAGGCGGCCGAGCAGCAGCGCCCGAACGCCGAGCTTGCCGGCGACTTCCCCCAGATCGGCCTGCCCATCCTTGAAGGCGAAGGCCGATGATCGGGACGTGACCTTCAAGCCCGGCAGTTGCGCGAGGCTGTTGATCAGGGACTCGGTGAGACCGGTGCTCAGGTACTCGAGCTCCGGATTACCTGTCAGGTTCTGGAACGGCAGCACGGCGATGGACTCGATCGACGTGCGGCTCGGCAGAAGCCAGGCGCGCAGAGCCAGTCCGGAGAGCACGACGACCAGCGCAACCAGAGAGCCGACTGCGGCCAGACGCCGGCCGCGGTTGCGCGGAGCCGCGGCGACGGCGCCCGACTCGCGGTCCCGCTGCAGATTGCGCAGATCCACCCGCAGGTCCTTCGCGGTGGCGTAGCGCCGCTCGCGGTCCTTCTCGAGGCACTTCGCGACGATCCTTTGGAGCGCCTCGGGAGCCATCCGGTTCAGGCCCGTGATCGGCGCCGGTACTGCGTGGCAGATCCGGTCGATCGTCTGGTTGGCGGTGTCCCCCGCAAACGGCAGCTTCCCGGTTGCGAGCTCGTACAGGACGACCCCCAGGCTGAAGATGTCGGTGCGCGCGTCGACAGGCTGGCCCAGGGCCTGCTCGGGGCTCATGTAGGGCACCGTGCCGAGCACGACGCCCGCCTGCGTGTTGGTGTCGGTGCGATGGTCGCTGTCGAGCGCCGCGGCGCCGTCGCGAACATGGCGGGCCAAGCCGAAATCGAGTACCTTGACCTGGCCCTGGGCCGACATCACGGCGTTCGCAGGCTTGATGTCGCGGTGGACGATCCCCCGGCCGTGCGCCTCCTCGAGGGCGGAGGCCATCTGGATGCCCACCTCGGCCACCCTGTCGGGATCGAGTGGCCCGCGGGCGAGGACGGCGCGCAGGTTCTCGCCCTCGACGTACTCCATCGCGATGAAATGGATGCCGTCCTGCTCGCCGACGTCGTAGACGTGGGCGATGTTCGGATGGGAGAGCGCGGAGGCAGCCCGGGCCTCGCGCTGAAAGCGCTGTCGGTACGCATCGCTCTGGGCGAGCTGTGGCGGCAGGACCTTGATGGCAACCGTCCGATCCAGCCGAGGGTCCGTGGCGCGGTAGACCTCGCCCATGCCGCCCGCTCCCAGCTGCCCCACGATCTCGTACGGACCGAGACGCTGGCCGATCGATACGCTCATGACGATCCTCTCGCTCCGGTGGACTCGGGTGGCATTCTAGCCCGCCGGCGCGCCGCCGACTGACTTCGACGAGCGTTCGCCGGAGTTTCAAACGGAATCTTTCGCGCGCCCCAAAAAACTCTTGCCGTCAGCGCCACCACCGTGTTGAGCTAAGGGCGTTCGTTCGGGCGTCCAACCATGGTTGGGGGGCCCTTTATGGCATATGTCGCACTGACGGTTGATGGAGGAACGGAGCAGGAGCACGATCGGATCCGGGAGGCGTTGGCCTCCTCCTTCGCGGAAGGATGGGGCGAGGTCATCGTCGAGCTGACGCTCGACGGGCCTGAATGGCGCATCGACAAGGCGTTGATCAAGCAGGCTGGCGAGGTGGCCTGGAACTGCCGTGACCAGGTCCAGCGAGCGCTCAACGAGGCCGTCGATGCCGAACGGGACGTGCACATCTGGTGAGCCCGAGAATCCCGCACTGAAGCTCTGAGCTCGTCGGGACGACGGGCGGAGGTCGCCGATGCGCTGGGAGGATCGAGGCCAGAGCCCTGACGTCGAGGATCGGCGTGGGGCGCGGCTCGGCGGCGGCCTGGGACGCATCGGCCTGGGTGGCTTCCTGGTGCTCGGCGTCCTCAGCATCGTGTTCAAGCAGAATTTCTTCGCGCTCCTCGATACCAGCGGCGGCGGCCCGGACGTGCCGGTCGCCAGCGCTCCGGCGTCGCCGGAGGAGCAGAAGTTGGTGAGCTTCGTATCCTTCGTGCTGGACGACGTGCAGGCCACGTGGGCGCGCGAGTTCGAGGCCATGGGCCGCAGCTACGAGCGCTCGCGGCTGGTGCTGTTCACCGACGCCACGCGGTCCGGCTGCGGGTACGCGGAGGGCGCGATGGGCCCGTTCTACTGCCCCGCCGATCAGAAGGTCTACATCGACCTCGGCTTCTACCAGGAGCTCAAGCGGCGCTTCGGGGCCCCCGGCGACTTCGCACAGGCGTACGTGCTCGCCCACGAGGTCGGGCACCACGTGCAGGGCCTGCTGGGGCTCGAACGGCGGCTGCGCTCCGCACAGGAGCGAAGCCCTTCGCAGGCGAACGCGCTGTCCGTGCGCTTCGAGCTCCAGGCCGACTGCCTCGCCGGCTTGTGGGCGCACTCGACACAACAGCGCGACATCCTGGAGGCGGGCGACGTGGAGGAGGCGATGGGAGCCGCCGCGGCCGTGGGCGACGACCGGATCCAGAAACAGGCCACGGGGGGCGTGAACCCGGAGACCTGGACCCACGGCTCCGCTCAACAGCGGACTCAGTGGTTCAACACCGGGCTCCAGAACGGCCGCATCCAGAGCTGCGACACGTTCTCATCCGCCGCCGCCGACTGACGGCCGCCCCGCTAGCGGCCGAGCAGCGCTCCGAGCGCCACGTCGAGGTTGGGCGCGGCTGGGATCCTGCCCTCGGGCGTGAGGCCATCGACGACCTGCGGCAGAAGCGAGGCGAGGATCGAGCCGGCCTGGCTCGGGTCGACACCGGCAGTCCGAGCGAACTGGCCCATCGTGTCCGCGCCGAGCACGCTCGCCAGCTGACCAGGGTCGATCGCCTGGTTCTGCCCGGTCCCGACCCACGATCCGATCACGTCACCGAGGCCGGATTTCCCGAACGCGCTCATCATGGATCCGAGCCCGCCAGTCCCGCCCACCGAGTCCGTCTTGTTGCTCAAGAGGCTCGCGATCGCGGCGATGATCTGGGGGTTCTTCGCGGCCAGGGCGATGAGGCTGGACTGCCCGCCACTCTGCTTGAGGACGTCGTCGAGAAGACCCATGGTCCCTCCCGTTTCGTGGGCGCTATTATGGTCGATTGAGGGCAAAGGAGGCGCAGCGTGAACGAATCCAGTCTCGTCGCGAAGTGGTCGGCCTTCGCTCCCCAGCTCAAGAGCCTGCTCCGCATCGTGGCGGCTCTCGCCTTCATGACCGCGGGGACGATGAAGCTCTTCGCGTTCCCCGCGGGGATGCCACCGGACGGCAGCACGGCGCATTTCCCGTCCCAGGTCTGGCTGGGCGGCTTCCTCGAAGTCTTCGGCGGCGGACTCCTGCTGGTGGGCCTCTTCACTCGCCCGGTGGCGTTCGTGCTGTCAGGAGAGATGGCGGTCGCGTACTTCCAGTTCCACTTCCCCAGGTCGTTCTGGCCCACCATCAACGAAGGCGTCGCCGCGGTGATCTACTGCTTCGTCTGGCTCTACTTCTCGGCCGCCGGGGCCGGCCCGTGGAGTCTCGATGCCGTGCGGGGGAAGTGACCCGCTCTCGTCAAGCGCACTGATTTCAATCACTTGGCCGCCGCCGAAAAAGAACGCCCGGGGTGTCGATGTCGGGCACCTTCGTTCGTCGCCCAATTAGAAGAGGAGGACGACGCAGATGCGATTCATGATCATGGTCAAGGCCGACAAGAACACCGAAGCGGGCGTGCTCCCGGACCAGAAGCTCCTGGAGGACATGGGCCGCTTCAACGAGGAACTGGTGAAGGCGGGCGTGATGCTCGCGGGCGAGGGACTCCAGGCGAGCTCGAAGGGAGCCCGCGTCCGGTTCTCCGGCACGAAGCGGACCGTCATCGACGGCCCCTTCTCGGAGGCGAAGGAGCTGATCGCCGGGTTCTGGATCTGGCAGGTGAAGTCGAAGGAAGAAGCGATCGAGTGGGTCAAGCGCTGCCCCAACCCCACCGGCGCAGAGAGCGAGATCGAGATCCGTCAGATCTTCGAGGCCGACGACTTCGGCCCGGCGCTCACGCCCGAGCTGCGGGAGCAGGATGAGCGGCTGCGCGCGAAGACCGAAGAGCTCTCCAAGGCCAGCAAGCGGTAACCCCCCGATGACCAGAGGGCCCAGCCCATGCGATTCATGATGATCTACAAGCCGGCGGACACGAAGGACATGGAAGCAGGCGTCCCCCCGAGCCAGGACGACATGATGGCCATGGGGCAGTTCATCGAGGAGATGGCGAAGTCCGGCGTGCTGCTCGCGACGGACGGGCTCCTGCCGAGCTCGAAGGGCGCACGCGTCCGCCTCTCGAAGGGAAAGCTCAGCGTCACCGACGGCCCCTTCACCGAGTCGAAGGAGCTGATCGCCGGCTTCGCGATCGTCCAGACGAAGTCGAAGGCGGAGGCG
>DATFEN010000030.1:0-3231 GCA_035251085.1 Vicinamibacteria bacterium
GAGCGATGCTGCCGTATCCGACCAGCTGCCCGGAGGCGTCCCGGAGGGCGGTGATGACGACATCCGCCCAGGAGCGAGAGCCGTCCTTGCGAACCAGCCACGTCTTTTCCTCGTAGCGGCCGTCTCTCTCCGCAAGCGCGAGCGCCCGTCTCGGCAGGCCCGTTTGGATGCCTTCCGGTGTGTGGAAGAGCGCGAAGTCGACCCCTACGACCTCGTCGGCCTTGTAGCCTAGGAGCCGCTCCGCGCCGGCGCTCCACGTCTCCACCTTGCCGCCGCCATCCAGCATGAAGATGGCGAAGTCCTTGATCCCGTCGACGAGAAGTCGAAACCGATCCGTGGCGCGACTGGGGGCCGCCCTATCGGGGAGTGCAACCGTTGCGGCCGAAACCATTCTGCCTCTCGCCAAGGATCGTCGCTCGCAATAAGCGGAAGTTACAGGATATCAGGGGACTAAAGTGCCTTCAACAGCCCCTTCGAGTCTCCGGATGCAACCGTAACTTACCTCGCTGCTACTTCCGTGGCGACGCCGCCTGGCCGATGCTAGGCACATCGAATGCGGGGCTGAGGGGCTGAGAGGTCGGGCGCGCATCCGGCCAAATTCAGGTGTCGACTCGCCGCTGAGAGAGCGATCCGAATGCATCCGTCCCTGAGAGTCATCACGGGCCGGTTTCCGATGATCAAGGAGCAAGCCGTGCGCCTGTTCGAGCGCGACGAGGACTTTCACGACCTCTGCGTCGAGTACGTAGCGTGCACGGAAACCGTGTCCCGTCTCGAGACGACCCATTCTTCTTCTTCTTCGCGGGAAGGCCTGCGCAGGGAGTACACCGCGCTTCTCCTGCGCATCGAGCGCGAGCTGCTGCGCTACCTGGAGGAGCATCCAAATGGCTGAAACGCGGGGGCGGCGACTGGCTGGTCTCGGTCGAGCCGCCCTGCTGGGGGCCGCGCTCGCCGTTCTGCCCCTGGCGCCAGCGCCCGCGCAGGAGACCGCCACACCCGCGCCAGCCGCTCCACCCGAGGCCGTGACCCCGAGGCCGCGGCGCGTGGACCCGCGGGCCGACGAGATCTTGAAGAAGATGAGCGCGCTGCTCGCGGGGACGCCGCGTTTCGCCCTGGAGGCCGAGGAGACCTTCGACGAGGTCAGCGACAACGCCCCGCGCCTGCAGCTCTCCAACGTCAGGCGCGTCGGCGTCGAGCGCCCCGCCCGCCTCGCGGCGGACGCCACCGGCGACACGCTGAACCGCGCGGCCTGGTACGACGGTCGGACGCTCACGGTCCTCGACAAGGCCCGGAACGTCTACGTGAGTGTCGAGAAGCCGGGCACGATCGACGGCGCCCTGGACGCGATCGCCGACGACTACGGCGTCGTGATCCCGCTCTCTGACCTGCTCTACTCGGACCCGTACGCCACGCTCATCGAGGGCGTCGTCTACGGCGAGTACCAGGGCCTGCATCATGCCGCCGGGACGCTCTGCCACCACCTGGCCTTCTCGCAGGAGGCCATCGATTGGCAGATCTGGATCGACGCTGGAGAAAAGCCGCTGCCACGCAAGCTGGTGATCACCTACGTGAACGAGCCGGGGACGCCCCAATACGCAGCCGTGATCCGGCGCTTCACGCCTGACCCGAAGTTCCCGGATGGCCTGTTCCATTTCGAGGCCCCCGAGGGCGCGCAGCGCATCAGTGAGAGCGAGGTGCTGCGCCGGAAGGAGTCGCAATGAGTCGCGTAACGACGTCCCTCGCCCTGTCCCTCGTCGCGGTGCTCTTGGCGCCGCCCGCTTGGGCCCAGCGCCGGGGCGGCGGCGGGGGCCGCGGATCGGTACGTAGCGTGAACCGCACCCCGAGCGGCGGGAGCTGGTCGGGGTCGCGCGGCTCCGGCAGCACGAGCCAGACGAGGTCCGGCGACAGCTCGCATCGCACGACCACCTACGATTCGCAGAGCGGCCGCAGCGCGACAGCGACCCGCGACGTGAACCGGGACGGCGACACCGTGACCGTGGACCGCAACGTCCAGGGCAGCCAGGGCGGCAGCGTCAGCAAGCAGAAGGAATACCAGCTCGACGACGGCCGGGTCGAGTCGGTCGAGCGCGACGTCAGGGCGACGGACCGCTCCGGCCGCACCGCGGAGTGGGAGGGCAAGGCCGAGCGCGAGGGCGCGGGCTGGGAGTTCGAGGGCGAGGGCAAGAATCGCTATGGACAGGACGTCTCGGCGGAGGGCTATGCCGGTCGCGGCGCCTACGGCCGCGGAGTGGTGGCCGACGTCGAAGGCGGGCGCTATGGCGACCGCACCGTTGTCGCCGGGAAACCGTACGGCGGCCGAGGCTACGTCTCGACGCTTCCCGCAGGCTACCGGCCGTACAACTACTATGGCCGGCCGTACTACGGCTACGGCGGTGCTTACTACCGCCCCTACTACGGCGGCTACTACCCCGTGCCGCCTCCCTACGGCTACTGCTGCTACCACGACGATGACCTGGTGGGCGCCATCGCCCTCACCATGGTGGGCACCGCCCTCCTGGTCGATGACGGCGTCTACTACGAGAAGACCTACGTCGAAGGCGAGACGCAGTACAAGGTCGTGCCCGCGCCCGAGGGCGCGAGCGTCCCCGCCAACGCGCTGCCCGCGGACGTGGCGACCGTGACGGTCGCCGGCACCGTCTACTACTTTCACGCCAACACCTTCTACAAGGTCGCGCCGAAGGACGGGCAACTGGGCTTCGTCGTCGTCCAGAAGCCCACCGGCGTCGTCACCCTGAAGGAGCTGCCCGCGGACGTGAAGCCGGAACAGGCGGGCACCTTGACCTACTTCGCCTCCGGCGGCAAGCACTACATGCCGTACCTGGACGCGGCCGGGGCCGAGCAGTACATCCAGGTCGACTCGCCGAAGGGCCAGGTCGCGGGCACGGCCACGGCCACCAAGACCGTGCCCGTCACGATTCCAGCGGGAACCACCCTCACGGTGCGCCTCGCCTCGGAGGTCAGCTCCGGCTCCGCCAAGGCCGGCTCTCGTTTCCAGGCGAACCTCGAGCAGGACCTCCTGGTCGGCGGACAGCTCGTCGCCGGCCGCGGCGCCCGCGTGTCCGGCCGGGTCGCCGAGGCCAAGGCGGGAACCGGGATGGGCGGCGCACCAGTCCTGGCCCTGGAGCTGACCGACATCGAGATCGGCAGCCGCGTCACACCGATCGTCACCGAGAAGGTCCAGGCCAAAGGCGAGGGGAAGAAGCCGACGAAGAA
>DATFEN010000043.1:0-7025 GCA_035251085.1 Vicinamibacteria bacterium
CGCACATAGATGAGGTTGGCGAGGCCAGCGCGGGCCGCGCGGCCCGATAGCTCTTGCAGCGCCGCCACGCTCGCGTCGAGCCCGATGAACAGACGCTCGGGCGAATCCTGAGCCCGCGCATGGGGCAACCGGCCGTCGCCCGTGCCAACGTCGATGGAGACCCGGCCCGCGTGACGGGCCAGGAGCTCTCAGAATCAGTGATCCGAGCGTTCGAGTCGCTTGCCGCGCACGACGTCCATGGGATCGGCTCCTTACCCCCCGTCGTATCGTAACCCGAAGCGCTACACGGTCCCCTGGCGGTATTGCTCCACCAGGTAGTCGCAGGCCCGTGAGGCCAGCGCCATGATCGTGAGCGTCGGGTTCTGGCAGGCGGAGCTCGGATACACGGAGCCGTCCATCACGAACAGGTTGCCGACATCGTGGGCCTGCTGCCAGCGGCTCACGACCGAGGTCCTGGCGTCGTCGCCCATGCGGGCGGTGCCGACCTCGTGGATGGCGAGGCCGGGGAAGGAGATCTCTTCCGTCCGCTCGATCTCCTCGGCGCCCGCCGCCCTGAGCATCTCCTCGGCGCCGTCGGCCATGTCCTTGACCATCTTCCTCTCGTTGTCGCCGAAGGCCACGCTAAAGCGCAGGGCCGGGATGCCCCAGGCATCCACCTTGACCGGATCCAGCTCGCAATAGTTCTCGAAGCGCGGCAGGCATTCGCCGAAGCCGCTCAGGCGGATCCGCCAAGGCCGCTCGCGCACCCGGTTCTTGAAGGCCGCGCCGAAACCGGCCAGGTCGAACGCGTGGCCCCACTTCTCTTCGCGAGCCGAGCCCTGGTAGCCGTAACCGCGGAGAAAATCCGGATGCCGGTCGTCGATGTTCCGGAAGCGGGGGATGTAGATCCCGTTCGGACGGTTCGCGCGTGTGTCCGGAATTCCCTTCAGCACCGGCAGCGTGCCCTTGGCGCCGCCCCCCATCACGTGGTCCATCAAGTAATGGCCCAGCACGCCGCTGGAGTTCGCAATCCCGTTCGGGTGCCGGTCCGAGCGCGAGTTGAGCATGATCCGGGTGGACTCCAGCGCGGACGCGCAGAGCACCACGATCTTGCCGAAGGCCTCGCGAGGTGCGCGGGTGAGGCGGTCGATGTAGGCCACGCCGCGGCATCGCCCTGCGTCGTCCACCTCGACATGGCTCACGACCGCGTTCGGGATGAGCGTGAGCCGGCCGGTCGCCTCCGCGGCGGGCAGCGTGCTTGCGGGGCTCGAGTAGTACGAGCCCGTCGAGCAGCCGCGCGAGCACGGGCCACAGTAGTGGCAGGCCGGGCGGCCATGCAAAGCCCGCGTGAGGATGGCGGTGCGACCGATCGTGAGCTTGCGCCCGAACTTGTCCGCGATCGCCTTCTGGAGGAGGCGCTCGCCGCATGTCAGCTCCATCGGCGGCAGGAAGCGGCTGTCGGGAAGCTGTGGCAGACCCTCGGCCTGGCCGGAGATGCCGACGAAGGACTCGACGCGGTCGTAGTGCGGCGCGAGCTCCGCGTAGCTGATGGGCCAGTCGACGCCGAAGCCGTCGCGCGAGGCGGCCTTCAGGTCGTAGTCGCTGAGCCTGTAGCTCTGGCGCGCCCAGGTGATCGATCTGCCGCCCACGTGGCGGCCGCGGATCCAGGCGAAGGGCTTGCCTTCCGCCGTCGTGTAGGGGAGCTCGGTATCCTTGACGAAGAGGTGGTGAGCGTACTCGTCGCACTGGTAGCAGAGCCTCTGGACCTCCTGCTCCCCGCGCGCCGCTCGAGGCGGATGCCGCTGGCCGCGCAGTGGCATCTGGTAGGGCAGCTTGTGCTCGCTGAAGTCCACGGCTGGGTCGAGGCGGCGCCCGGCCTCGAGCACGGCCACGCGCAGGCCGGCCTCGGTGAGCTGCTTCGCGACCCAGCCGCCGCTCGCGCCCGAGCCGACGATCACGGCGTCGAAGACGCGCGCCTTCATGATCCGCTCTTCGCCGGGGTAGCGGCTCGCGGCGTGCCGCCGTGCTCCGGGTGCGTGCATCCTCCCGAGTCGGTGAAGAAGAGCTGCTCGTCGAGGTGCAGCTCCTCCTTCAGGGCGATCTCCGAGGTGTAGTAGCCGATGATCGTCAGCGCCTTGACCGCCTCGAAGAACTCGACGCCGAGGCGATCCTCGAGCAGCGTCTTGTTCGCGCGCGAGCTGAGGATCGTGAGCAGCTCTGCCTGCTGATCCGGGCTCGCATTCAAGAAGTCGTTTCCGAACAGCTCACGGGAGCGTGCATCCAGCCACTCGAAGCCGCTCAGGAAGGCGCGCCGGTCGAGGTCGTCGGCGTCGTCCACCACCGCGTCCACGAAGCGGTGGACGAGCGCTGCGTTGGCTCCCGGCGTGTCGGTCGCGGGAATGATCATCTCGCTGAGCGCAACGACCATGTCGTTCTGATGGGCGTCGAGCGCCTTGGGCGCCCAGTCCGTTGCGGGCGCGGACGGCCTTGCCTGCTGGTGCAGCGCATGGGCGTGATCGTGCGCGAGCGCCGCCAGACTCTCGAACCACAGCGGCGTGGACGCGGTGCCGATTCCGGCGCGACCCAGCCGACGCAGCGCCTCGCGGCGGTCGACGACGCTCACGCTCGCGCGCTCACGCGTCCTCGACGCCCAGGCGCTTCAGCACCTCCGGCGGGCAGCCCTTCCATTCCGCAACGAAGGTGTTTCCCTGGTACTGCAGGTCCTCGATCCCCATCTTGCTGCTCCAGAACCCGGACGCCGTGAGGTCGCGGAACGCATTGAAGAAGCTCGCACCGGGCTTCATCTCGGGCCGGGCCTTCGCGGGCCAGGCGATGTCGTCGAGCAGCTCCCGCCGCTGCGCGTCGGTGCACTCCGCGAACGTCTTGTCGAAGCGGCTCCCACACTGGTGATCCAGCCAGGCGAGGCCGCCTCGCATCGAGGTCTGGCGCTTCTCGCGCTCCCGCTGCATCTCGAGCGGGTCGACCATGATGAAGTCCATGAACTCGGGCACGCCCGCGTCGGTGGCGCTGCCCGAGCGCTCGTCCTTCGGGATCACGAGGTCGACGAGCACGCGCACCGTCGCGTACTCGTGGGCCGTGAAGAACTGCGGGGTGAAGGCCTTCCCGCGCGCGGCCTTCGCCGACTTGCCGGCCTGGGCGACGGCGGCCGGCGCCGGCACGAGGCCCGCGAGCGGCACCGAGCCGATGACCTTGAGCAGCCCGCGGCGTCCGATCTCGCTCATAGATTCCCCTTCTTCAGCTCCTCGGCGATGTGCTCGGCGGTCCTCCAGGAGAGGGCCAGGATGGTCCACGTGGGGTTCTTGTCGGCGTTGCTCACGAAGGGCCCGCCGTCGGCCACGAACAGGTTCGGCACGTCGTGGGACTGGCACCAAGCGTTGAGGACCGACGTCTTGGGGCTCTCGCCCATGCGCGTCGTCCCCACCTCGTGGATCATTTCGCCTCCCACCGTGATGCCGTATCCCTGCTCCTTGCCGGGCATCGGGTCGAGCGTGGTGCCGCCCATCTTCTCGATGAGGTCACGACAGGTCTCCTGCACGTGGCGGATCTGCTTCAGCTCGAAATCGGACCACTTGAAGTGGAAGCGCAGGACCGGGATGCCAAACCTGTCGACCACGCCGGGATCGACCTCGCAGTAGCTGTCCTTGTTGGGCACCATCTCGCCCAGGCCCTGGAACGCGATGACGGAGCCGTAGAACTTGCGGTAGTCGTCCTTCAGGCTCTTGCCGTAGCCGCCGCCGTTCCAGCGCTGGATCCCGGGCATCGCTCCGTACTGGGGCATCTGGCGCCCGCCGTAGAACTGGATGTGGTAGCCGCGCGGGAAGTCGAGGCTGCGGTTGTCGAGCCACCACGGCATGTACATGTGGATGCCGTTGGCCCCGTCGTCGTTGTGGGGGATCCCGTCCATGAGCTGCGGGAAGTAGCCCCGGATGTAGGTGCCCGTCGAGTCGGTGAGGTAGCGCCCCACCGCGCCGCTCGAGTTGGCGAGGCCGTCCGGGTGGCGGACGGCGCGCGAGTTGAGCAGCAGGCGCGCCGTCTCGCACGCGCTCGCCGCGAGCACCACGACCTTGGCCCTCACTCGCTGCTCGCGGCCGTCGGAGGTGCGCACGTACGACACGCCGGTGGCGCGGCCCTCGTTGTCGGTCGTCACCTCGCGCGCCATCGCGCCGGTCAGGATCTTCAGCCGGCCTGTCTGGAGCGCCGGGCGCAGCAGCACGGGCGGCGAGGAGAAATTCGAATAGGTGGTGCAGCCCCGGCCGCACTGCCCGCAGTAGTGGCAAGCGGCGCGGCCGTTCAGTGGCTTCGTCAGGATCGCCATGCGGGCCGGGATGCACGTGATGCCGAGCCGGTCGCAGCCCTTCTTGACGAAGAGGTCGAGGCAGCGCGGCTTCGGGGCCGGCTGGAACCTTCCGTCGGGATCGTTCGGCAGCTTCTCCAGGCTGCCGAAGATGCCGATCAGCTCGTCCACCTTGTCGTAGTACGGCGCGAGGTCGTCGTAGGCGATCGGCCAGTCGTCGCCGAGCCCGTCGCGGCTGCGCATCTTGAAATCGTAGGGACCGAAGCGCAGCGAGACGCGGCCGTAGTGGTTCGTGCGTCCCCCCAGCATTCGGCTCCGCCACCAGAGGAAGCTCTGGCCCTCGGCCGAGAGGTACGGCTCGCCCTCGACCTCCCAGCCGCCGATCGTGCCCATGAAGTCGTTGAACGGCCGGTACGGCGTGCCGGCGCCGCGGCGCGGCGACTCGTAGGGCCACTTGAACATCGCCGAGTCCTTGGCCGAGTCCCAGTCGGGACCGCCCTCGAGGAGCACGACCTCCGCGCCCGCGTCGGCCAGGACCTTGGCGGCCATGCCTCCACCCGCGCCGGAGCCGACGATGCACACGTCGTAGGGCTTGGTCTCGGTCAGGATCTGCATGGCCTCCTCAAAGGTTCCCCTTGCGGCGCTCCTCGGCGATGCGCTCGCTGGTCCGCCACGAGAGGGCCAGGATGGTCCACGTGGGGTTCTTGTTCGCGTTCGTGACGAACGGCCCGCCGTCGACCACGAACAGGTTCGTCACGTCGTGGGCCTGGCACCAGCCGTTGAGGACCGACGTCTTGGGGCTTTCGCCCATGCGCGTGGTGCCCACCTCGTGGATGATCTCGCCGCCCTTGGAGATGCCGTAGCCCTCGTCGGCGTCCGGCATCGCGTCGAGCGGCGTCCCTCCCATCGCCTCGATCAGCTCCCGGAAGGTGTGCTGCATGTGGCGCACCTGCCGGATCTCGTGCTCGGACCACTTGAAATGGAAGCGCAACACCGGGATGCCCCATTTGTCCACGGTCCTCGGGTCGATCTCGCACCACGAGTCCTCGTTGGGGATCATCTCGCCGCGGCCGGAGAAGCCGATCGTGGAGCCGTAGAAGCGGCGATAATCGTCCTTCAGGCCCTTCCCGTACCCGCCGCCGTTCCACTTGTGCACGCCACTCATGGCCCACGCGTCGGGAAGGCCCCGGCCACCCCAGAACTCGACGTGGTAGCCCCGAGGGAAGTCCTGCCGCGTATCGTCGAGCCACCACGGCATGTAGAGGTGCAGCCCGCCCGTGCCGTCCTCGTTGTGGGGCGTGCCGTCCATGAGGCTCGGGAAGAAGCCGGTGACGTGTGCGCCGGTGGTGTCGGTGAGGTAGCGGCCCACTGCGCCGCTCGAGTTCGCGAGCCCGTTCGGGTGCCGAACGGATCTGGAGTTCAGGAGCAGCCGCGCCGACTCGCACGCGCTCGCGGCCAGCACCACGATGCGCGCGCGCACGCGCTGCTCGCGGCCGTCCGAGGTGCGCACGTAGGACACGCCCGTCGCCCGGCCTTCGGTGTCGGTCGTGACCTCGCGGGCCATCGCACCGGTGACGAGCGTGAGGCGACCTGTTGCGAGGGCTGGCGGCAGCAGGACCGACGGCGTTGAGAAGTTCGAGTGCGTCGCGCAGCCTCGACCGCACTGGCCGCAATAGTGGCAGGCGGGCCGCCCGTTCAAGGGCCGCGTCAGGATCGACATCCGCGCCGGGATGCACGTGATCTTGAGTCGGTCCGCGGACCGCTTCACGAGGAGCTCGTAGCAGCGCGGCTTCGGCGGCGGCTGGAAGATCCCGTCCGGCTCGTTGGCGAGGCCCTCACGGGTGCCGAAGATGCCGACCAGTTCGTCGAGGCGATCGTAATAGGGAGCGACGTCTTCGTAGCCGATGGGCCAGTCGTCGGCGACGCCGTCGCGGCTCCTGGACTTGAAGTCGTAGGGACCGAAGCGCAGCGAGATGCGTCCCCAGTGGTTCGTGCGGCCGCCGAGCATCCGGCTCCGCCACCACATGAAGTCGTCCCCATCCGCGACGGTGAACGGCTCACCCTCGATGTCCCAGCCGCCGATGCTGCCGTCGAAGTCTCCGAACGGGCGCTGGCGCGAGCCCGCCCCACGCCGGGGCGAGTCGTACGGCCACTTGAACATGGCCGAATCCTTCGCGCTGTCCCACATCGGGCCGGCCTCGAGGAGCACGACCTCGGCTCCCGCCTCGGTGAGGACCTTGGCGGCCATGCCTCCACCGGCGCCGGAGCCGACGATGCACACGTCGTAGACCTTCGTCCCACCGATGATCTGCATCGGGTACCCTCGAGATCGCGAAGCGGAGGTGGTTCGGCGATACGCTAACGTCTCGGTCGCCTCAAAGCAACCGCGCTCCTCGGAGAAGATCATGGGGAAGATGGCTCGCCGTCAGGTGCTCGCCCGGACCAGCGCCGCCGTCATTGGCGCGACGTTCCCGACCGTCGCCGAGGCTGAGCGCGCCGTCTCGAAGGGACGGCTCAGGCAGTCGGTCTCGCGCTGGTGCTACGACGAGATCCCCTCGCGCGAGCTCTATCGGGCCGTGGCGGACATGGGCCTCACCGCCGTCGACCTCCTCGAGGAGGCGGAGTGGTCGGTCGTGCGCGAGTTCGGGCTCGTCTGCTCGATGGGCTACGGCGGGGGCGGCACGATCGAGAACGGCCTGAACGAGCGGTCGAATCACGACGCGATCGTCAA
>DATFEN010000051.1:0-3342 GCA_035251085.1 Vicinamibacteria bacterium
CGGGCACCTTCAGGCGCCGGGCGATGGCCGCGCGCGCGATGGCGAGGAGGGTCCGGCGGTCCACGTCGGCGAGCCGCGCGCTCACGCCGCCAGCAGCGCGGCCGACAGGTAGCCCACGACGCGGCTCTTGTCGCGCTCTCCTGCGTCCCCGCTGTCGGCGTAGCGGAGGATGGAGGAACGTCGAGCGCCGAGCTCGCGGGCCGCCTTCATGACGGCCACCATCGGCCCGCCGCCGCAGGCGTGCTCGTGGCTCTGCTCGAGGCGTGCCATCAGACGCTCGTAGTCCAGCCGAGCGACGTCGTCGACGACGAGGGCGTCCATCCGATTGGCGACGGGCGCCGGGTTGTAGTGGCTGAGGTCGCTCGACGCCACGAGCAGGACCGGCCGCTCCGCGGCTGCAATCGTCTTCACGAGCGCCGTGGCCAGGGCGTCCACCTCCTGGCGGCTCTGGCTGCCCATCAGGCACGGCACGAGCCGAAGGTCGGCTACCAGATGCTGCAGGAAGGGCAGCTGCATCTCGAGCGAGTGCTCCTCCTGATGCGCCCTCGGTCCGTCGACGATGAACTCGGCGCCGGCGGCCATCAAGGCCGCGGCCAATGCCTCGTCGATGGGTGCGCTCCCGAGCGGCGTCTCGAAGGCGCCGCGCGACCAGAGCGCGACGCCCTTGTAAGCGTAGTGGTGCGACGGCCCGACGAGGATCGCGGTCAGCCCGGATCGGCCGCGCAGCAGTGAATAGCCATGGGCAGCGACCGGCCCCGAATAGCGCAGCCCAGCGTGGGGCGACACCAGGGCGATGAGCCCGTCCGGTCGCACGGACGGCTCGACGCCGGCAAGGTAGCCCTCCACCTCCTCGACGATCGCGGGGGCGCTTCCGGGATACCAGCTCCCGGCCACGGCAGGGCGGCGGATCGTCGGAGTCAAGGCGGGTCTCTCGGATACGTTACACCCGTCCGCGAGGCTCTATCGATACACCCTGTAATCGATCTCCGGAAAAATGTTGTCCCGCTCCTCGAACTCCCGCACGATGGCCTCGCTCAGCCCGCCTTCCGGCAGGTCTCGCAGCAGCCCGCGATACAGGTACGTGAAGCGCGCGATGTGGTCGCGCGTGCGTTTGTTCGCGTACTCGACCATGGTGCCGGTCTTCATGATGAATGCCCAGTCCGACGACTGCGCGAGGAGCAGCTCGCGCGCCGCCTGGTTCAGCGCCCGGCGGTCGAGCTCGCCGGGCCATTCGAAGCGGCGCGCCAGCTCGACCATGCGCTCCGCGGCGATCTCGAGGTGTGGGTAGATCCAGTCGTTGCCCGGGTTGAGCCACACCTCGGCGTAGCCCTTCGCGCCCCAGGTGCACATCGGAGGCTGGCAGACCTCCAGCTCGGCGTGGCGCTCGAGGTACTGCAGCGGCGTGATCGGCTTCACGACGTCCTGGTCGTGGTGCATCTTGCGGAACAGGAAATTCAGGAACTCGGGGCCCTCGAACCACCAGTGGCCGTACAGCTCGGCGTCGTAAGGGCTCATCACCAGCGGCGGCGCCTGCATGCGGCCCGCTGCTGCCTCGACCTGGCGCTGTCTTCGCTCGAGGAAGTCCTGCGCGTGCCGCGCCGCCTTCTCCATCGCCCACGCCCGCACGTACGGCTGCTTGTCTCCCAGCCCGACCTTGCCCGTGATGCGGTGGTACTTGATGCCGAGGTTCTTGCGCAGGCCGTCCGCAGGCAGCAGGTCGCCGAGGTACTCCGCAGGCAGCTCCCAGCCGACGTCCTTGTAGAACTCCCTGTAGTCGACGTCTCCCGGATAGCCCGCCTCGCTGCTCCACACCTGGCGCGAGGACTCCGTGTCGCGTCCGAAGAAGGCCACGCCGCCGGGCGAGAAGATCGGCGCGAGCGTGCCGTGGGCCGGCCGCGGGTGCGCATCCTCGAGGCCGTGGGCTTCGAGGAAGCTGAAGCGCAGACCGGCTTCGGCAAGGAACCGCTCGTGGCCCGGCAGGTAGCCGCACTCCGGCAGCCAGATTCCGGACGGGTCGGCGCCGAGCACGCGGCGATAGTGCTGGACTGCGATCTGGACCTGCGCCCGCACCGCCTCCGGGACCGTGTCCATGAGCGGCAGGAAGCCGTGCGTCGCGCCGCACGTGATGATCTCCAGCTTGCCCAGGTCGCGGTGCTTGCGGAACGCGCGCACGAGGTCGGACCCATAGGCGTCGCGGAAGATGCCACGCAGCTCGCGGAAGTCGTCGTGATAGAAGCGCGCAGTCTCGTTGAACTCGAACGCTTCCTTTCGAGTGCGCTCGATCTCGCGGGCCGACAGCTCCACCAGCCGGTCGATGTAGCGGTGATAACGCGACACGAGCAGCTCGTCCTGGAGCATCGACAGCACGGGCGGCGAGAGCGTCATCGTGAGGCGGTAGTCGACGCCGTCGCGCACGAGTCCATCGAGGACGCGGATCAGCGGAACGTACGTCTCGGTGATCGCCTCGAAGAGCCAGTCCTCCTCGAGGAATTCGGGGTACTCGGGATGGCGGACGTAGGGCAGGTGCGCGTGAAGGACCGGGCACCAGTACCCGACGGGCACGGAGATCTAGCCCGGGACCACGCTACCGGCGATTCACGTCGCTGGCGCCGCCCCGATTTGGGCGTCCGCCCAGCTCGCTGGATCCGCCGCGCCGCGTGCGCGGCCGATCGGTTCCAGCGGGCGTGATCTGCGCCTCTCCCGCCGCATCCGTCCGAGCGGGCGCGGGCTCCCAAGGCGACGAAGCCGCCTCGGCGCTCGCAATGGGCGCGGCGCCGATGAAGGCATCGCTCGAGTGCGACCCAGGGTTGGCGGCTTTCCCAGGGTTGGCGGCGGACGCGCGTCCGAAAGGCCGCTTCAAGCGCGCCCCCTCCGGCGATGGCCCCACGCGTGGCGGGACCACGGTGTTGCTCTCCGCGAGCGCCCGGAAACCGCCCGAGGGCAGCGTGACGCCCAGCTCGGCGCGATAGGCGCGCGGGCCCTTGGCGTCGGCGCGGACGTACCAGGAGCGCGCGCCCGGCGGCAGCAGGATCGTCTGGCCGCCGCCGTGCTCGGCGTCGGCGATACGGAGCGTCAGCCGCGTCAGCGCCATCGTGCGCTCACCCAGCTCGGCGCGGAGGCCGGCGAGCGTCTTGGGGTCGACGTCCCAGTGGACGAAGATCCACTCGGGGTCCTTGACGAGCAGGCGGATGCGCGTGACCCCGTAGGTCTCCGGGAACACGAAACGCTCCTCCTCGAACAGCCGTTTCGGCGCCGTCCGGGGCTGGTACTTCGCGTCCTCGATCTTCTCTTCGTCAGTGAGGACAGCTCCGACTGGCGCGCCGGACGGTTTCAGGCCCTTCG
>DATFEN010000054.1:0-6868 GCA_035251085.1 Vicinamibacteria bacterium
TCGCCACCCTGCCCGTCGCACCCGCGCTGCTGCTGGTCGCCGCGCTGCCGCGGGCCGATCTCGACCGGGTCCTCGGCGACGTTCGCAACGACACGGGGGCCGCGGCCGGGCTCGCGCTCGGCCTGGCGGTACTGGCGGCGGCACTCGTGGCCGGTCGGCTGGCACGCCCGATCCACGACCTGGCGCAGGGCGCGGGTCGGATCGCCCGGGGAGACTTCGATGCCAGCGTGGAGCCGCACGGCGCCGACGAGCTCGGCGCGCTGGCGCGCGCGTTCAACACGATGACCGAGGACCTCCGCACGTCGCGCGAGCGCCTCGTCCAGGCGGAACGCGTCGCCGCCTGGCGCGAGATGGCGAGGCGCCTGGCCCACGAGCTCAAGAACCCGATCTTCCCGATCCAGGTGTCCCTGGACACGTTGGGGCGCGCGCTCGAACGCGACCCGGCGAGCTTCCCGGACCTCTTCCGCGTTTCGAGCGGCACCATCCGCCAGGAGCTCCAGGCGCTGAGGCGCATCGTCGATGAGTTCAGCGACTTCGCGCGGATGCCGCGGCCGCGGCCCCGCCCGACCGACCTCAACGCCGTCGCGACGCAGGCCCTGGCGCTCCATCGCGACCGGGCGCCCACGGTCCACGTGGAGTCCGAGCTGGCCGATGGCCTGCCCGCGGTGACAGCGGACCCCGACCTGCTCGGACGGGCCCTCTCCAACCTGGTGGCGAACGCCTTCGAGGCCATGCCTCAGGGCGGCACCCTGCGACTCCGAACGCGAGCAAGCGGCGGCCACGTCGAGGTGGAAGTGGAGGACACCGGGCCGGGGCTGTCGGAGGAGCAGCGCACGCGTCTCTTCGCGCCCTATTTCACGACGAAACGGGGCGGCACCGGCCTCGGCCTGGCGATCGTCCAGGGCATCGTGTCGGACCACGGCGGGCGCGTCGACGTCCGCAGCACAGCCGGCCGCGGCACGACCTTCACGCTGTCGCTGCCGGTGAGCGGCGGGCCGGGGCTCGTCTAGAGACAGCCTCGGCCGCGTCGATGCTACTCTCGGCTCGCAGGGAGCCTGCTTGTCCAAACCGCGGATCCTGATCGTGGACGACGACCCCGGGACGCTGGACTCGCTGACGCGGGCGTTCGCGCTCGAGGGCCTGACGGCACTGGCCGCATCCTCGGCCGCGCGTGCGCTGGAGCTGGTCGAGGCGCAGCGCGTCGACGCCGTGCTCACCGACGTCGTGATGCCCGAGATGGACGGGCTCGCCTTCCTCCAGAGGCTCCGCGAGAAGGACCCGGAGGTGCCCGTGGTCGTGATGAGCGGCCAGGCGAACCTCGACATGGCGATCCGTGCCACCCGCCTCGGCGCCCTCGACTTCGTCGAGAAGCCGGTCGGCCTGGACCGCTTGCTGGTCACCCTCCGCAACGCCCTGCGCCTCGACCGCCTCGAGCGCGAAAACCGCGACCTGCGCAGCGAGACCGGCGCCCTGCTCGGAGCGAGCGCGGCGATGGAGCGGGTCCGCGCGCTCGTGGAGCGCGCCGCGCCGTCCGATGCGGCGATCCTCATCGTCGGCGAGAACGGCACGGGCAAGGAGCTCGTGGCGCGCGCGATCCACGCGGGCTCGCCACGCAAGGACGGGCCGTTCGTTCCGATGAACTGCGCCGCGGTCCCGGCGGAGCTGGTCGAGAGCGAGCTGTTCGGCCACGAGAAGGGAGCCTTCACCGGCGCAGCGGCCCAGCGCCGGGGGTTGTTCGAGCAGGCCGACGGCGGAACCCTGTTCCTCGATGAGATCGGCGACATGCCGCCCTCGATGCAGGCGAAGCTGCTGCGTGTTCTCCAGGACGGCCGGTACACACGCGTGGGCGGCGGCGTGACGCTCCAGGCGGACGTCCGGCTCCTCTCCGCCACCAATCGCGACATCGATGCCCTCGTCGGCGACGGACGCTTTCGGGAGGACCTTCTCTACCGCATCAACACCGTGTCGATCCGTACCCCGCCGCTACGCGAGCATCGCGAGGACGTCCCGGCGCTGGTCGCTCACTTCGCCGAGGCGGCCGCGCTCCGCAACCGCTGGCGCCCCCGGGTCTTCTCGGACGATGCTCTCGCCCTGCTCCGACTGCAGGCATGGCGGGGGAACGTCCGCGAGCTGCGCAACGTCGTCGAGCGCATCCTCATCCTCAGCGACGGCGATGTGAGCGCCGACGACGTTCGTGAGGCGCTGCCCACGCCTCCGCGAACGCAGAGCGGAACCCCGACGGAGGGCGCGCTACGAGACCTCGTCGACGCCTTCGAGCGCGACGTGATCCGCGAGCGGCTCAAGCTCCACGGCGGACACGTGACGAACGCAGCCAAGAGCCTCGACCTCGAGCGCAGCCACCTCTACAAGAAATGTCGCCAGCTCGGCATCGACATCCGAGAAGAGGGCTAGAACAACTTCCCCATCTCCGGGTGGGCCACCACTCGCTCCTTCACGATCTCGATCCAGCGCTCGCGCTCGCCGCCAGGGAGCGCGTAGTGCTCGGTATGCTTCTCCGCCAGCAACGTGTCGACGAGCTGGTCGATGGCGCGGATGAAGAACGCATCCGTGTCGCGGAAGCCGTCGGCCTGGGCCTCCTGTTCGTCGACCGGCACCTTGAACAGCAGGTCGTAGCTGCGCATCCACCAGTCCGCGAAACGCTCGATGGGCCGCTGCCGGCCGCACGCGAGGACCATGTAGGCGTAGTTGTCGAGAACGCTGCGGTCGCACACGACCACTTCGTGCGCGCTCGCCGAGCGGATCTCCTCGGCCACCTGCGTCATCAGGATCCAGGTCTGCGCCTCGAGGGAGGTCTTCCGGTTCACCGGCAGCGGCGAGAGCCGCGCGACCTCCTTCACCATGTCCACGTTGACCCCGCGCCGCTTCAGCCAGGACGCGAGGTCGAAGCACAGCGTGGTCTTGCCCACACCGTGGGAGCCGATGAAGGCGATCTTCACTTCGTGGCTTCGGTCTTCAAGCCCGTGCGATAGACGAGATAGGCGACGCCCGAGAAGGCCAGGAATCCGACCAGCGGAGGAAGGAACTGCTTGCCGAAACCCAGGCTCTCCGCCAGCGCCTCGGCACCCGGCGCGGCGAGGAAGGACGCGGCGAGGCCCATGATCGAGCCGCCGGCTACGAGCCCCGAGGAATAGAGAACGCCGGGTCCGGCGTCCGATTCCGAATCCGATCCCCGCTTCCAGTCCACGGCTCGACGTGCCAGCCCGCCGATGAACACCGGCATCGTGCTCTCGAGCGGCAGGTACATCCCCACCGCGAACGCGAGCGCCGGCACGCCGATGATCTCCATGAGGATCGAGGTGAAGACGCCGAGCAGCACGAACCCCCAGGGCAGCTGCTGCGTGAGGATGCCCTTGATGACGAGGCTCATGAGCGTGGCTTGCGGGGCGGGCGCGTTCGCGGAGCCGATGCCCTCTTGCAGCCGATACCGGACCAGGCCCCCGTCGCCCACCAGGTAGGCTCCGTCCGGGATGTCGGCGCGGCCGCCGGCGCGCGCGATGCGGTAGAGCTGGCCATCCAGGCCACGCTCGGTGCCGGCGCCCTCGGGAACGCTCAGCGTGACCGAGTAGCTGGCTTCCTGCACGCTCCGGTTGTTGCGATTCACGACCTGCAGCGTCCAGCCGATCACGATCACGCTCGTGATCACGCCCACGATGATCGCGACCTGCTGGCGCCAGGGCGTTCCTCCGACGAGGAAGCTCGTCTTCAGGTCCTGGCTCGTGGTGCCGGCGTTGCTCGAGGCGATGCAGACCACCGTTCCGATCGCCAGGGCCGCCGCCGTGTACGCATGCCCCGTCCACTCGAACAGGATGAACAGGAGGCAGGTGCCCATAAGGGTCGCGATCGCCATGCCGCTGACGGGGTTCGAGGAGCTGCCCAGCTCGCCGGTGATCCGCGACGAGACGACCGAGAAGAAGAACCCGAACACCACGATCGCGACCGCCGAGAGCAGGCTGACCCACACTCCGGGAACCGCTCGCAGCTGCGGCAGGAACGACATGAACAGCGCCAGGGCCAGCGAGCCGACGACCACGACCGAGAGCGGGATGTCGCGCTCCGTCCGCGGCCTCAGATCCTGTCCTCCCTGGGATCGCAATTGGAGATCGCGGAAGGACGAACGGAACGAGTCCAGGATCGTCGGCAGCGCCTTGATGAGGTTGATGATGCCCCCGGCGGCCACCGCGCCCGCGCCGATGTACCGGATGTAGCGGCCCCAGATGTCGTCCGGCGACATGTCCGAGATCAGGGCTGTCGACGGGTAGAGGGGCGTGGCGCGGCCTTCGCCGAAGAGGGCGATCGCCGGGATCAACACCAGCCAGGAGAGAAGCCCGCCACCCACCATGATCGCTGAGGAGCGGTATCCGATGATGTAGCCCACGCCCATCAGCTCGGGCGAGATGTCGCAGGCCACCTTCGAGGCTTTCAGCGTGGGGATGTGGAATTCGGGAACCCCGCTCCACAGCCTCGTGACTGCGGTCGCGAACTTGAAGATGAGCCCGGCGAAGAGGCCCTTGAACACGAACCTTGCCTGGGCGCCGCGCTCCTCGCCGGCGATCAAGACCTCGGCGCACGCCGTCCCTTCCGGATAGGTGAGGACGCCGTGCTCCTTGACGATCAGGTAGCGGCGCAGCGGGATCATCATCAGAACGCCCAGCACCCCGCCGCAAAGGGACAGCAACAGGGTGCGCGTCCAGTCGAGCTCGAAGCCGAGGAGCACGAGCGCCGGCAGCGTGAAGGCGACCCCGGCGGCGATCGACTCGCCCGCCGAGCCCGCCGTCTGCACCACGCAGTTCTCCAGGATCGAGGCGCGCGAACCGAGGATCTTCGAGAAGGCGCGAAACAGCGAGATCGCCATCACGGCGATCGGAACCGAGGCCGAGACCGTGAGTCCGACGCGCAGCGCCAGGTAGACGCTCGACGCGCCGAACAACAAGCCCAGCAGCGATCCGAGGGCAACGGCGCGGAACGTCAGCTCCGGGAGGCTCTCCTCGTCGGCGACGTAGGGCTTGAACCCGGGCGGCGCGAGACTCTGGGACACGGGGCCTCCGCTCTCCTGATGGCGCTGGTTTCGAGCGCGGATTCTATGCTGTAATCCCGGGCCTCGCGATGTCGGACTTCTACCAGCCTTTCGACAAGCTGATCCCGATCGTCGTGATGGGCAAGCGCCTCCAGGTCCCCGAGAACAACCTGCTGCTGCGCCAGCTGCAATACGTCTGTCCCGACATCGGCATGGGGAAGTACTGCTGGAACGGGGAGTGCCGCTACTGCGAGATCACGTATCAAGTCGATCCCGGCGGCCCGATGATGACGGGCGGCCTGGCCTGCCTCATCAAGGCCCGTGCGGGCCTGCGCGTCACGAAGCTTGCCTTCGAGCTGCGCTACAACCTGAGCGAGGCGCTCGCGGCCGCGCCTTCGGCCGAGGACTAGGTCCGCACGAGCCGCGAGCGGACCTGGCGCCACGTCGTCGTGAGGGCGTTGCGGGTGGTCTCGAGGCGCCGCGTACCGAACGCTGAGGCCTCTTGTGACTGGAGGCTCTCACGGGCTCGCGTGACCAGCTTGCGGCAGGTCTGGACGAGGATGTCGTCGGCGCTGCCGCGCGCCCGCAGCTCCTCGATGTCCACGACGAGGTCGGAGATCATGCGTTCGATCTCCAGGACGTGCTCGCGGAGCTGGGCATCGAGAGGATAGACGACCTCGATCGGCTCCTCCGAGGGCGGGGCCGGCATCACGTCCGCCTCTGCGGCCAGCGCCGCCGTGCGCGCCCGCTCCTCCCGGAGCTCGCGCCACGCGCGTGAGAAGAGGAACGGATAGAGTGTGTTGATCTCCTCGAACTCCTGTTTCGCGGACTCGTCCTTGGTGAGGTAGTAGGAACGGACGGCCGCCTTCACCCGCATCACGAGGCGCTGCTCCTTCTCCTCGATCACGGTTCGGGTCGCAACCGCCAGCTCCTGGATCTGCTGCTCGATGAATCGGTTGTGCTCGGGAGTCCGCACGTCCTCGAAATCGTGGTCGTGGCCATGGACGATCCGAGCGTTCGGCTCGCCATAGTTCGCGTAGACGATGACGTTGACGCGGCGTACCGGCTTCTCGGTCACTCGGTCGACGAGCGGCCCTCGATCCTCGATCTGAATGTGATAGGGCGTTCCCGCGTTCGAGGTGTAGTTCTGGTTCAGGCCAACGACCTGGCACATCTTGGCGTCGAGAATCGGGCCGGACTCCAGGGCTAGCCTCCGCGAAGGGGTCGGGGCCCTGATTCTAAAATGGCCTCCCTCAAGGATCAAGCAGGACAAGCAGTTGGAGCTATGAGCGTATTCTTGTCAATATAGATGCTTGACAACCACTAAGCCTGTGCGTATTATTCGTCTGACGGCCGGAACCCGTTGGTCAGACGAGGCTCCGGCATTCGAACGAGGAGCAGGAGAGATGAGCAAAGTCGTCGGCATCGATCTCGGAACCACGAACTCCGTCGTTGCCGTCATGGAGGGCGACAGCCCGTCGGTGATCGCCAACGCGGAAGGTGCGCGTACGACACCGTCGGTCGTGGGCTTTGGCAAGGACAACGAACGCCTCGTCGGTCAGGTTGCGAAGCGACAGGCGGTCACGAACCCCGAGAAGACCGTTTATTCCATCAAGCGCTTCATGGGGCGCCGCTACTCGGAGGTCAGCGAGGAGCAGAAGATGGTGCCCTTCAAGGTCGTCGAAGCGCCCAACGGGGACGCGCGCGTCGAGGTTCGCGGCAAGGCCTATTCCCCGCCCGAGATCTCCGCGATGATCCTCCAGAAGATGAGAGACGCCGCCGAGCAGTATCTCGGCCAGAAGGTCGCGAAGGCCGTGATCACGGTTCCGGCCT
>DATFEN010000060.1:0-15677 GCA_035251085.1 Vicinamibacteria bacterium
CCATTAAAGCGGTACGTGAGCTGGGTTTAGAACGTCGCGAGACAGTTCGGTCCCTATCTGTTGTGGGCGCAGGAGACTTGAGAGGGCCTGTCCTTAGTACGAGAGGACCGGGATGGACGAACCTCTAGTGCACCAGTTGTCGCGCCAGCGGCACAGCTGGGTAGCTAAGTTCGGTTGGGATAAACGCTGAAAGCATCTAAGCGTGAAACCTGCCTCGAGATGATGTCTCCCGCAGGGTAACCTGCCTAAAGATCCCTCGCAGACGACGAGGTTGATAGGCCCGAGGTGTAAGAGCCGAGCGAAAGCACAGGCTCTCAGCTTACGGGTACTAATCGATCGTGAGGCTTGACCATGATGTTTACAGTGTTCGAAACACGACCCTGACGGGTCGGCCTTCGCGAAACGCCTTCATTTCGGACCTTCGGTTTCCTTGACAAGTTCCATCCCGGTGACCATGGCGGAGGGGTCACACCCGTTCCCATTCCGAACACGGCCGTTAAGCCCTCCAGCGCCGATGGTACTGCCAGGGAAGCCTGGTGGGAGAGTAGGACGTTGCCGGGATTTCTCACTCATCACGAACCGCCCCGGTGCGAAACGCGCCGGGGCTTTTTTTTGCCCGAGCCGCTCTGCTAGACTTCGCGTTCGGCCCGTCGCACAGGAGACTCACGATGTCCGGTCACTCCAAATGGCACACGATCAAGCACAAGAAGGGCGCCCTCGACGCGAAGCGGGGCAAGGTCTTCACCAAGCTGATCCGTGAGATGACCATCGCCGCCCGCATCGGCGGCGGCGATCCGAACGCGAACCCGCGCCTGCGGACCGCGGTCGACAAGGCCAAGGCCGTGAACATGCCCGCCGACAACATCAAGCGGGCGATCCAGAAGGGCACCGGCGAGCTCGAGGGATCGACCTACGAGGAGCTCGTGCTCGAGGGCTACGGGCCGGGCGGCGTGGCGATCCTGGTCGAGGGCTCCACCGACAACCGCAACCGCACGGTCAGCGAGATCCGCCACATCTTCACGAAAAACGGCGGCAACCTCGGCGGCGGCAGCGTCGCATACCTGTTCAAGTCGAAGGGCTACATCGCCATCTCCACGTCGAAGACCAGCGAAGAAAAGCTCATGGAGATCGCCCTCGACGCCGGCGCCGAGGACATCAAGACAGAGGGCGAGGTGTTCGAGGTCTACACGACCCAGCACGACTACGAAGCCGTGGTGAAGGCGATCAAGCAGGCCGGGATCGAGCCGGACTCGGCCGAGGTCGGCAAGTACGCGGAGAACCACATCCCGCTCGAGGGCGCCAAGGCCCAGCAGATGCTCAAGCTGATGGAGGCCCTCGAGGACCACGACGACGTACAGAACGTGTGGGCCAACTTCGACATCTCCGAGAAGGAGATGGAGGCGGCGGCCGCGGGCTAGGTCCCGCCCTGCCGCGCTCGTGGCTAGAATGAGCGCGGCATGATCCTGCTGGGCGTCGACCCCGGCTCGCTCCGCACCGGCTGGGGAGCCATCCAGAGCGACGGCCGGCGCCATGCCCTGATCGAGGCCGGCGTGCTCGCGCCGAGCCCACGCCTCACGCTCCCCGAAAAGCTCCGCTACCTTCACGACGGCCTGCTCAACGTGATCGCGCGCCACCGACCGGAGGCGCTGGCGGTCGAGGACGTGTTCCACGCCGTCAACACGCGGAGCGCGCTGGTGCTCGGTCACGTTCGCGGTGCGCTGCTGCTCGCCGGCGCCCAGGCCGGCCTGCCGGTGCACGCCTTTCCGCCCGCCACCGTCAAGGTCCAGGTCGTCGGCTTCGGCAGGGCAGAGAAGCGTCAAGTGGCCATGATGGTCTCCCGCCTCCTCGGGCTCGCCCTCGACCAGGCTCCGGGCGACGCGGCCGATGCCCTGGCCCTCGCACTGTGCCTCGCATGCCGCAGCCATTCGCCGGTCGTCGCGCTCCTGGATGAGGCCCCTGGGGCCCGACGCGCGCGGAGGCGCGAGTGATCGCGCAGCTCCGCGGCCGGATCCTTCGCAAGTCGCCGCAGGAGGCGGTCCTCGACGTGTCGGGCGTCGGCTACCGTGTCGCGATCCCGGTCTCGACCTTCTACAAGCTGCCCGACGAAGGCACCGACACGAACTTGCGGATCTTCACCCACGTACGCGAGGACGCGCTGCAGCTCTTCGGCTTCGCCACGGAGACCGAGGAGCTGTTGTTCCAGCGTCTCATCGAGGTCTCGGGCGTCGGGCCGAAGCTGGCCTGCAACATCCTCTCGGGCATCGAAGCGCCGGAGCTCGTGGAGGCCCTCCGCAGGAGCGACGTGGCGCGCCTGATCCGGATCCCGGGCGTCGGCAAGAAGACCGCGGAGCGACTCGCCCTCGAGCTCAAGGAGAAGATGCCGGCGGTGCTCGCCGGCCCCGAGGAGCCCGTGGCGGCACCACCGCACACGATGAAGGACGACCTCGTCTCGGCCCTCGCGAACCTGGGCTACTCGCGGCCCGAGGCGGAAAAAGGCGTGGCGCGGGCGCTCGACGCCCAGCCCGAGGGACGCTTCGAGGACCTGCTGCGCCGTTCGCTGCGGGTGCTTTCGGGGCGTTAAGCTCAGCGCGTGAACGCCTCCCGCATCGTGACCGGCCGCCCCACCGACGACGACCTCGGCTTCGACCAGTCGCTCCGGCCGCGGCGTCTCGAGGAGTACGTGGGACAGGCGCAGGTGGTGGAGAACCTGCGCGTGGCCATCGAGGCGGCACGCTCGCGAGGGGAGGCGCTGGACCACGTGCTGCTGTTCGGCCCGCCAGGCATCGGCAAGACCAGCCTCGCCTACGTGATCGCCGCCGAGCTCTCCGTCCCGATCAAGGCCACCGCCGGGCCGATCATCGAGCGCGCGGGCGACCTCGCCGCCTTGCTCACGGCGCTCGAGGAGCGCGAGGTGATCTTCATCGACGAGATCCACCGCCTCGATGCCAAGGTGGAGGAGATCCTCTACCCCGCCCTCGAGGACGGCAGCCTCGACCTGATGATCGGAACCGGCCCGGGCGCGCGCTCGATGAAGATCCCGCTCAAGCCCTTCACGCTCGTCGCCGCCACCACGCGCGCCGGCCTGCTGACGGCGCCGCTGCGGGGCCGCTTCGGGATCGTCCACCGCCTCGACTTCTACACGCAGCAGGACCTCGAGTGCATCGTCAGCCGTTCGGCGCGCATCCTCGGGGTGCCGATGGAGGCGGAGGGGGGACGCGAGATCGCCGCACGCAGCCGCGGCACGCCGCGCATCGCCAACCGTCTGCTGCGCCGCGTGCGCGACTTCGCCCAGGTGCGCGCACAGGGCGTGATCACCGTGGCTGTCGCGAGGGACGCCCTCAAGCTCCTGGAGGTGGATGAGCACGGCTTCGACGAGGTGGACCGCAAGCTGTTGCTCACGATCCTCGACAAGTTCGGCGGCGGCCCGGTGGGCGTGAACGCCCTGGCGGCGGCGATCAGCGAGGAGCCCGACGCGATCGAAGACATCTACGAGCCGTATCTCCTGCAGATCGGCTTTCTCGACCGCACGCCGCGCGGACGCGTGGCGACGCGGCGCGCCTACGCGCACTTCAGCCGGGAGCTTCCCCCGAACAGCGCCACGGGCCCGCAGAAGAAGCTGTTCTGAAAACCGCGGAATTCGACTACGCGCTCCCGCCCGAGCGGATCGCGCAGGAGCCGCTCGCCGACCGCGACGCCTCGCGGCTCCTGAGCCTGGACCGCGGCAGCGGCGCTCTGCGCCATCAGTTTTTCCGCGACCTCCCGACCCTGCTGCGGCCGGGCGATCTGCTCGTCGTGAACCGGAGTCGCGTCTTCCCCGCGCGGCTCCTGGGCAAACGCCCTGGCAGCGGCGGGCGGGTCGAGGTGCTGCTGCTGCGGGCCCTCACCGAAGGCGGCGGCGAATGGGAAGCGCTCCTGCGCCCCGGTCGTCGTCTCAGGGCCGGCGACGCGGTACGGGTGGCCTCGGACCTGGCCGTCGAGGTGCTGTCTTCGCCCTACGGCGCCGATGCACGGCGCCGCGTGCGCCTCGTGGCGGCCGGCGACGTGTGGGAGGCGATCGAAAGGCGCGGCCACACACCCCTGCCCCCCTACGTCGCGCGGCCGGACCGGCCGGAGGATCGCGCGCGCTACCAGACCGTCTACGCTCGCGAGCGGGGCAGCGTCGCCGCTCCCACCGCCGGCCTGCACTTCACTCCTGCGCTTCTGGAACGGCTCACCGCTCGCGGCATCGAGCGCGCCGAGCTCGTGCTGCACGTGGGCCCCGGCACGTTCCGGCCCGTGAAGGTCGATGACGTGGAGGACCACCGCGTGGACCCCGAGCCGCTCGTGATTCCCGACGAGACCGCGGACCGAATCGCCGCGGCGCGGCGTCGGGGCAGTCGCGTCGTGTGCGTGGGGACGACGACCGTGCGCGCTCTGGAGACGCGGGCCCGCGCGGACGGCAGCGTGGAGGCCGGCGCCGGCGACACCGACTGCGTGATCGTCCCGGGCTTTCGCTTCAAGGCGACCGACGCCGTCATCACGAACTTCCATCTGCCGCGCTCTTCGCTGCTGCTCCTCGTCGCCGCCTTCGCTGGGCGCGAGCGCGTTCTCGCCGCATACGCCGAGGCCGTCCGCCTCGGCTACCGTTTCTACAGCTACGGCGACGCGATGCTGATCGAGTGAGCTAGGGCTTGGTGAGGCGGTCGGTGCCGAGGTAGGAGCGCAGCGCCTCGGGAACCAGGACCGAGCCGTCGGGCTGCTGGCCGTTCTCCAGGAGTGCGATCAGCGTCCGGCCGACCGCGAGTCCGCTGCCGTTCAGCGTGTGCACGAAGCGCGGCTTGGCCCTGGGCTCGGGACGGTAGCGCAGGTTCGCGCGCCGCGCCTGGAAGTCCGTGCAGTTCGAGCAGGAGCTGATCTCCCGGTAAGCGTCCTGCCCCGGCAGCCACACTTCGATGTCATAGGTCTTGGCCGCGGCGAAGCCCATGTCGCCGGTCGACAGCACGACGACGCGGTACGGCAGCGACAGCCGCTTCAGCACCTCCTCGGCATCCTCGACCATCCCCTCGAGCTCGGCCATCGACGTCTCGGGCGTGGTGAGCTTGACGAGCTCCACCTTGTGGAACTGGTGCTGGCGGATCAGCCCGCGTACGTCCTTGCCGTACGAGCCGGCTTCGGAGCGGAAGCACGGTGTGAACGCCGCATACTTCCGGGGTAGCTCGTGCGCCTCGAAAATCTCGTCGCGGTGCAGGTTCGTCACCGGGACCTCGGCAGTGGGGATCAGGTACAGGTCACGGTCGCCGGCCCGAGTCTTGAAAAGATCGCTCTCGAACTTGGGAAGCTGCCCGGTGCCGGTCAAGGTCTCCGCTGTGACCAGGTACGGCGGCAGCACCTCGCGGTAGCCGCGCTCGCGCGTATGCAGGTCGAGCATGAACTGCACGAGCGCCCGCTCCAGGCGAGCGCCCAGGTCCCAGAGCACCGCGAAGCGCGCCCCCGAGATGCGCGCCGCCCGTTCGAAGTCCAGGATCCCCAGCTCCGGCCCGAGCTCCCAGTGCGCTTTGGGCGTGAAGCCGAAGCGCTCTGGCTCGCCGACCCGGCGCACCTCGACGTTGGCCGCGGCGTCCAGTCCGACCGGCACGCTGGCGTCGGGGACGTTCGGCAGCGTGAAGAGCAGAGCATCGAGCTCGGCCTCGACGCGCTGCAGGTCGCCCTCGAGAACCTTGACCTCGTCCGCAACGCCCTTCATCTCGGCCTTGAGGCTGGCGGCGTCTTCCTTCGCCTTCTGCCGACGGGCGATGTCCTCGCCCACCACGCGCTGCCGGTGGCGCAGGCCCTCGACCCGCTGGAGCAGCTCGCGGCGTCGCGCGTCGAGGGCCCACGGATCGCCCGCGCCGAGCGTTTGGCCCCGGCGCGACAACATCTCGAGCACGAGATCCCGGTTCTCCACGACGAAACGGCGGTCCAGCACGCGGCTTCGGCCCTCCGAGGGAGCGCGAGGATAGCACGCGCGCCGTGGTAGCATCCCGCTCCCATGGCGAAGATCCGCAAGGCGGTTTTCCCCGCCGCCGGGCTGGGCACGCGCTTCCTGCCGGCCACGAAGGCGCAGCCCAAGGAGATGCTCCCGCTCGTCGACAAGCCGATCATCCAGTACGTGATCGAGGAGGCGGTGGCGTCCGGCCTGAGCGACATCATCATCGTCACGGGACGCGGCAAGAACGCCATCGAAGACCACTTCGACGTCTCCTACGAGCTGGAGAAGCTCCTCGAGGAGCGCGGCAAGACCGAGCTGCTGGAGCAGGTTCGCGCCATCTCCAACATGATCGACGTCTCGTACGTGCGCCAGAAGGAGACCCTCGGCCTCGGCCACGCGGTGCTCATGGCGAAGCACCTCGTGGCCGACGAACCGTTCGCGGTCATGCTCGGCGACGACATCATCGACAGCGACGTGCCCTGCATGCGCCAAATGATCGAGGTCTACGAGCGGCATGGTGGTCCCGTCATCGCGGTGCAGCAGGTGCCGAAGGCCGAGATCTCGGCCTACGGCGTGATCGACGGCGTGCCCGAGGGGGACAGCGGCCGTGTCTTCCAGATCCGCGACCTGGTCGAGAAGCCGAAGGCCGAGGATGCCCCGAGCGATCTCGCGATCATCGGCCGCTATCTCCTGACGCCGGACATCTTCGAGGCCCTCGAGACCACCCCTCGCGACCAGGGCGGCGAGATCCAACTCACCAACGGGCTGCGCGCTCTGCGGCGGCGCCGTCCGCTGTACGCCTGCCGCTTCGAAGGCCGGCGTCACGACGCCGGCAACAAGCTGGGGTTCCTGAAGGCGACCGTGGAGTTCGCTTTGAAACGGCCCGACCTGGGTGGAGCGTTCCGGCAGTACCTGCGCGAGCTGAAGCTCTAGTCCTTCTTGTCGGACGTGCCGCCCGACGAGTCGCCCTTCTTCGTCGCTGGAGCGGCGGCGTCAGTGGCGGCCGGAGACGCGGTCTCGCCCGCCTTCTTGCCCTCGCTCGAGCTCTTTCGCGCGTAGTCGGTGATGTACCAGCCCGTGCCCTTGAACTGGATCGCCGGGGCGGACAGCAGCTTCTGCACGCGTCCGGCGCACTTGGGGCAGCGGGTCAGGGGAGGATCGGAGAAGCGCTGGATCAGCTCGAATGTCCCGCAGGACGCGCACTCGTACTCGTAAAGGGGCAAGAAGGGCTCCCGGAGCTAGTCCACCGCCTGCAGCACTAGTATCACGATCGCGATGATCAGGAAGATGATGAGGAGCTGGTTCACGTCGCCGGAGAGACCCGCCGCCGGATCGCTTCCGAGCTGCTGCGCCCGGGCTGCGAGATCCCGGAGCTCGCCGTCGGAGAGGGCTGCGACGCCAGCCCGGAGCCGCGCCGCATCCTGACCGAGGGCCTCGATCGCACCGATGGCGTGGGGAGACGCCAGAACCGTATCGAGCGCGCGCAGATCGGCCTGCCGGCCCGCCGTCGCCTCCTGAAGACGCTCGTCCGCGGCGCGTGACGTGACGAGGTGGTCCTGAGCCGAGGCTGTGCCGGCGAAGAACAGGAGCGCCATCGCGAAACCGTATCGCCGCTTCGTCATCGGAACCCCCTTCCGCAACAGGATACCTGCTTTTCTCGCGTCCCAGGAACGCCGCTCAATGCGCTGCCGCCCAGCTGCGACCGACCCGAGCGTCGACCACGAGCGGCACGTCCAGCTCCAGTGCGCTCTCCATGACGCGCTTCACGAGGCTCAGAGCGTCTTCCTGCTCGGATTCGGGCACCTCAAGGAGCAGCTCGTCGTGGATCTGGAGCACGAGGCGCGCGCCCATGCGGCGCTCGGCCAGCTCGCGATGCAAGTCGATCATCGCCTTCTTGATCAGGTCGGCCGCCGAGCCCTGGATCGGCGTGTTGCGTGCCTGGCGCTCCGCCTCCATCCGGACCTGGAAGTTCCTGGCCTGAAGATCGGGCAGGCGTCGCAGCCGCCCCAGCAGCGTTCGGACCGTCCCCGTGCGCCGCGCGTCCTCCACCAGGCCGTCGATGTAGCCCTTCACGCCCGGATAGCGCGCGAAATAGGTCTCGATGAAGGCCTCGGCCTCCTTCTTCGACACGCCGATGTCCTGGGCCAGCGTGTAGGCGGTCTTCCCGTAGAGCAGGGCGTAGTTGATCATCTTTGCGACGCGGCGCTGCTCCGCCTCCGGCACCGCCGAGAGCGGGCCGAACACTTCCTGGGCCGTGCGGGCATGGACGTCCTCGCCGCGCCGGAACGTGTCGGCGAGGGTGGCGTCCTTCGACAGGTGGGCGAGCACGCGAAGCTCGATCTGGCTGTAATCCGCCGAGAGCAATACATGGCCCGGCTCCGCGACGAAGGCCTCGCGGATGCGCCGCCCCTCGCTCGTGCGGATCGGGATGTTCTGCAGGTTGGGGTCGGACGACGAGATGCGCCCGGTCGCGGCGACCGTCTGGTTGAACGAAGCGTGGATGCGGCCGGTCTCGGCGTGCACCATGGCGGGCAGGGCGTCCACGTACGTCGATTTCAGCTTCTGGATGCCTCGGTACTCGAGGATCTTCCGCGGCAGCTCGTGAGTGAGCGCCAGCTCCTCGAGGACGTCCTCGGCCGTCGACATCGCGCGGGTCTTCGCCGTCTTCTTCCCGGATTGGAGGCCCATGCCGGCGAAGAGGATGTCCCGAAGCTGCACCGGTGAGTTGACGTTGAACTCACGCCCGGCGAGCGCGTGGATCTCGCGGGTGAGATCGGCGATCCGACGCTCCATGTCGCGGCTCATGGCCCGGAGCAGTCCGACGTCCACCTTGACGCCCGCCTTCTCCATCTCCGCGAGCACCACGACCAGCGGCAGCTCCATGCTCTCGAAGATCGGCTGAAGGCCCTCGCTCTCGAGGCGCGCCCGGACGGGCCCGCTTGCGCGCAGGACCGTCACGGCCTCGCCGCAGGCGGCCGTCGACAGGCTCTCGGCGGGCGGCAACTCTGCACCAATGGGCTCGAGCGGCGGCGCGCCGCGCTCGCCGAGGAACTCGACCGAGAGGTCCTCGAGGCTGTAGGAGCGCTTCCCGGGGTTCAGCAGGTACGCCGCGATGCCCGCGTCGAACGCCACGGTCCCGAGCGCAACGCCCGCGCGTGACAGCGCGACGCGGTCGCGCTTGGCGTTGGCGCTGAGCCTCTCGGGCCGATCGCCTTCGAGGAGCGGCCTAAGCGCAGTGAGGGCCTGCTTCGCATCCAGCTCTCCGGCATCGAAGGCGCTGCGGGCCAGTGGAACGTAGCAGGACGTGCCGGCGCCCCATGCGAGCGCCAGGCCGACGACCGTCGCGCGCATGGGCTCGCGGGAGCTGACGACCAGGGCGACGCCGACTTGTCCGGCTGCGGTGGCTTTAGCCACCGCGTCCCGCACGTCGGAATCCGTCCGGGCGATCGTCAGCTCGCCCGCCGCGGGCCCCCTCCGTTCCGGCGCGTACTGCTTGGCGAGCGAGACGAACTCGAGCTCACCGAAGAGCGCGTAGGCCGCGTCGAGGTCGGGCTCGCGCCGCCGTAGCGCCTCGAGGTCGAGGGCGACCGGCGCGTCGGTGCGGAGCGTCACAAGGCGCTTCGAGAGCAGCGCATCCGAGCGATGGGCCTTGAGGCCTTCACGGTAGCTCGCCCGTTTCACGGCATCGGCATGGGCCAGCACCTCCTCGATCGGTCCGAACTCGCGGACCAGGTCGCGCGCTCCCTTCTCGCCGATCCCGGGCACGCCGGGGACGTTGTCCACCGCGTCGCCGACGAGGGCCAGCACGTCCACGATGCGCTCGGGCGGGACGCCCCATTTCTCCTCGACCTTGGCGCGGTCGTAGAGCGTCGCCCCCATGCCCTCGCGCCCCGGGTTCAGCACCAGCACGTCGCGGTCGACCATCTGCAGCAGGTCCTTGTCGCCGGACACCACGACGACTTTGTGGCCCGAGGCGACGGCCTGCGTGGCCAGCGTCGCGATCACGTCGTCGGCCTCGTAGCCGGGCGCCTCCAGGATCGGCATCCGGAACGCCGCGCAGACGCGCCGCACGTAGGGGATCTGCACCGCCAGGTCCGAGTCCATCCGGGGACGATGGGCCTTGTATCCAGCGAACTCCTCGTGACGGAAGGTCCGGCCCTCGAGGTCGAAGCTGATGCCGAGGTAGCGCGGATCGAAGTCCTCGAGCAGCTTGCGCAGCATCGTCGTGAAGCCGTAGGTGGCGTTCGACGGCAGGCCTCGGCTCGTGGCGAGGCCGCGGATCGCGTGGTACGCGCGGTGGAACTGAGCGCTGCCGTCGATCAGGAACACCGCGTCCTTCGCCACGGTCACCATGAAACGCCGGCGATTCTAGCCCGCCGGACTACAATCCCACGCTCCGTGCAGAATCACGTGCTCCTCGCGCTCGCGCTGCTCGCGGGGCTGCGCGCCTGCGTCGCTTACGAATACGAGCACGAGTTCTGGCTCAGGACCGACGGCTCCGGCTCGGTGCAGGTCACCGGCCGGCCCGCACTGTGGGCTGCCTTCAAAGGCCTGGGCAACCCCGACGATCCCGAGCGCACGGTCACGCTCGAGGCGGCCCGCGCGCTCTTCGAGCGCTCGGGGCTCCGAGTCCGGCGCGTCACGTTGACGCACCGCGCAGGACGTCCCTATCTCTTGGTCGCAGCGGACTTCGCGGATGTGAACCGGCTCACCGGCACGCCGGCGTTTCCCGACCTGCGGCTCTTGCTGCGCCGCGAAGGCGAACGGCTGCATCTCGAGGGCGAATGGCGGCGGCCTGAGGCCACGCCCGAAGTGGGCACGCGCGACCGCGAGGGGCAGATGGCCACGCGCTTCCACCTGCCGAGCCGGGTGTACGAGCACCGCAACGCCGCCGACGGAGTGGAGCGCGGCAACATCGTGGCGTGGCGGCAGGACGTGGCGCACGGACTCGACGGAGAGGCGCTGCTCCTCGGCGCGCTCATGGACTCGCGCAGCATCCTGGGGTCGACCGTGATGCTGTTCGGCGCGGCCATCGGGGTCGCTCTGGCGCTCGTCGCTCTCGGCCTGTGGCTCACGGTGCGGCGCGGCCGCAAGGGCCTCGAGCGTGGGGGCGGTCAGGGTCCGACCAGCCGGAGCACGTCGGGCCTCGCGTAGTGGCCGGCGACGTCGAGGAGCTGTTTGCCCTGCACCGCCTCGCCCAGGTCCAGGTCGGCCGTCAGGATGCCCTCTTCGCCATATAGCGGTCCGGCCAGGTAGCGGCCGTCCGGCGCCACGATGGCGCTGCCGCCCCTGCACAACACCTCGGGCGCGGCGCGGAGCGACTCCATCAGCTCGAAGTCCTCCGGGTAGTGCGCGCGGGTCACGTACTGGTTGGCGGCGAGGACGAAAACGCGGCCCTCGAGTGCGATGTGGCGGATCGTGGCCTGCCAGCCGTCGCTGGCGTCGGCGGTGGGAGCCAGGTGGATGCGCTCCCCGCCCTGGTACAGGCTCATGCGTGCCAGGGGCATGTAGTTCTCCCAGCACGTGAGCTGTCCCACCGGACCGTAAGGCGTATCGACCGCGACCGGCGCCACCGCCGCGCCAGGGCCCCAGAACATCCGCTCGTCGTGGGTCGGCACGAGCTTGCGCCGAGCCTGGAGCAGCGCGCCCGTCGGATCGAACAGGAGCAGCGTGCAGTGGAGAGTTCCGGTGCGCGTGCGCTCGTTGACGCCGACGCACAGATGGAGGCCGTGGGCCTTGGCGACCCGGCCGATCCGCTCGGTGGCCGGGCTGGGGACCTCCACGGCATTGGCGGCCAGGCGCCGGAACGCCGGGCCCGCCTGGGGATCGGAGAAGGCCCCGAAGACCGGGCCGAACACCGCCGATGCCGGATAGGCCGGCACGAACGCCTCGGGAAACACGACGACTCGCGCGCCCCGCCCCGCCGCCTCGGCCGCGAGCCCTTCGATGCGGTCGAGCGTCCGCTCCCGGTCGAGGAGGACCGGCGCGGCCTGGACGACGGCCACCGTGACGCGCGGGAAGCTGTCACCCATCGTCAGGCCGGGCTCACGCGGGCGGCAACCAGCTGATCGAGAAGCGCCACGAGCCTCCGCGCCGCCTCACCCCCCGCGTCCTTGGCCGGGTTGAATTCGCAGACCTCCATCCCCACCACGCGCGGGGAGCGAACCAGCGTCGCGAGCAGCGTCTGCGCCTCGTCCCAGAGCAGACCGCGCCCGGGCGTGAGGCCGTCCTTGGCGGGCATGGCCTCGGGATCGAGCACGTCGACGTCGAAGTGGACGAAGATGGGCCCCTGGTCGTTGTCGATCGCCTCGAGGGCCTGCTCGGCCGCGAGGCGTGCGCCGCGCGCACGCACATCCTCGGCGGTGAGAGCCAACGCCAGCTCGCGCGAAGGCTTCACCTCCCCAGGGTCGAGCTCGCGGAAGCCCACGAGGGCCACGTGCTCCGGCCGTGCCGCCGGCGGCGGGCCGCCCGCACCGGTCAGCTCGGGAAGCCCGCGTCCCAGGGCGAGGGCCAGAGCCATGCCGTCGAGCTGCCCGGAGGGCGTGGTGTCGGGTGTGTTGAGGTCGGCATTGGCGTCCACATGGACGAGTCCGACGGCGCGGCCTTTGGCTCGGCGCGCCCCGCCCAGGACGCCCGGCAGAAGCGAGCAGTCCCCGCCGATCACCATCGTGAATCCCTCCTGGAGCGCGCGCGTGATCTCGTCGCCGGCGGCGCGTGCGGCGCAGGCGGCCACGGCGGCGTTCCGGCCCTGGGGGTGCTCGGGATCCGCCCGCCAGGGGAACAGCGAGAGATCCGACAGGTTGACGACGCGCGCGTGGCGGGAGAGGGTCTGGAGCAGGCCGGCCTCGCGCAGCGCGAAGGCGGCGCGCTCCATGCCCGGTCCGCGCGCGCCGGCCGCCGAAGGCACGCCGAACACGGCGATCTTCGGAGGAGCCACCGGGGCTGAAGTATAATCGGCCTCTCCCATAAGGACCCGCGGAGTCTCTCCTATGAACGTCAAGCTGTCCTTCTCCCCCGTGTCACAGAGTCCGCTCGACCTGCTGGTGGTGATCCTGGATCCCGAAAAATCGCTCCACGTCAGCGACGACGCGGCGATCAGGGGCCAGATCGAGCGAGCCGCGGCCGCCTTCAAGGCCAAGTCGCTGCGCCGCGAATACCTCGTGAACCTCGGCGAGCGGGAGGGTCCCCGCGCGCTGCTCCTGTTCTGGAGCCCGCTGCTCAAGGGCTTCAACCTCTGGGAGAACGTCAAGACCTGCACCGCCCGGGCGCTGCGCCTGGCGCGCGACTACCGCATGCCGCGGGTCGGGGTGCTCGTCAACGCCATCGATGCGGCGCCGCACGTCGGCAAGGTGGTGGAAGGGGCGATCCTGGGGGCCTACACCTTCGACCGCTACAAGCAGGAGAAGGACGAGTTTCTGCAGAAGGACCTCCAGCTCACGGTGATCGCGCACCCTGACCATCGGGTCGACGCCGAGGCCCGCAAGGCGCGCTACGGCTGGGTCTCCGAGAACGTCAACCGCTGCCGCGACTTGATCAACGAGCCGGGCTGCGAGGTGACGCCCGAGTACATCGCCGACCGGGCACAGGAGATCGCGAAGGAGGTCGAGCTCGAGATCGAAGTCATGGACCCGGCCGGGCTCAAGGCGCGGGGCTTCAACGGCCTGCTGCGGGTCGGCCAGGGCAGCTCCCACCCGCCCCGCCTCGTGGTGCTGCGCCACGTGCCGCGCAAGGCCTCGGCCGAGACGATTGCGCTGGTGGGAAAGGGCATCACGTTCGACTCGGGAGGCATCAGCCTCAAGCCCGGCGATCACATGTGGGAGATGAAGGGCGACATGGCGGGCGCCGGCGCCGTGCTCTACGCCATGCGCGCGCTGGGCCGCCTGCGTCCCGACGTCAAGGTCGTGGGCCTGCTGTGCTGCGCAGAGAACCTGCCCGACGCCAACGCCCAGCGCCCGGGCGACATCTTCACCGCCAAGAACGGCAAGTCGATCATGGTCGACAACACCGACGCCGAGGGCCGGCTCGTCCTGACCGACGGCCTGGCCCGCGCCGGCGAGGAGGGCGCCACGCACGTGGTGGACGTCGCCACGCTGACCGGGGCGGTGGTGCGCGCCCTGGGGCCGAGTGTCGCGGGCATGATGGGCAACGACCGCGACCTGATGCGGCGGATCGCGCGCTCCGGCGAGAACCACGGCGAGGCGTACTGGGAGCTGCCCCTCGTGGAGGAATATCGCGAGTCCCTCAAGTCCCCCTTCGCGGACCTCAACAACATCTCGCAGGGCGGCCTCGCGGGGGCGATCACCGCCGGGCTGTTCCTGCGCGAGTTCGTGCCCGAGAAGGCGGCCTGGGCGCATCTCGACATCGCGGGGCCGATGTTCCGCGACCGCGAGTGGAAGTACTACGAAGCCGGCGCGATCGGCTTCGGCGTGAAGACGCTGGTCGACCTGTGCGAACGGTTCCATGATCCTCTCCCCTGACCGGGTCAGCTTCGATCGGATCACCGACAGCATCTGGCTCGGCTCCCGCATCGCCAGCCTCGACGACTACCACCGACTGCGTGCCCAGGGCGTGCGCGCCTGCGTCGACCTGAAGCAGGAAGGGGCGGACCCCTGGACCTTCGAGGCCTTCCTGTGGCTGCCCACCGTGGACCACGAGCCCCCCAGCCGGGTCCACCTGCACATGGGCATCGCGTTCCTGCGCCGGTGCGAGAGGGACAAGGTCCCCGTCTTCGTGCACTGCATGGCCGGCGTGGGCCGCTCCTCGACGCTGGTGCTCGCCCACCTGTGCGCCGGCGCGTTCCAGTCCCCGGAGGAGGCCTTGCGCTTCCTCCAGAGCCGGCGTCCGACGGCCAACCCGACCCGGGCGCAGTACGACGCAGCGGTGGAAGCGGCGCGCACGTTCGAGGAGTAGGCGTAGCTTGGGAGGCGCCAAGCCGCGCTTCGAGGTGGACGCGCTACTGCGCGATCTCGAGGGGCTGGTCGTTCGCGAGAGCCCGTCGGACGATGCCGAGCGGGTGACGGCGCTGGCGCGCTTCGTCGCGGCGAGCTTGCGGGCCCGCGGCATCCCGGCGGAGACGCGGGCCTGCCCTCCGCGCGGCGAGGCCGTGGTAGGGGTGCTCGGTGCGGGAGGCGCGCTGTTGCTCGGCCATCTGGACACGGTGTGGCCGGTGGGCAGCCTGCAGCAGCTGCCCTTCGCGGTGAAGGACGGCCATGTCACCGGCCCGGGCGTCTTCGACATGAAGGCCGGCATCGCGATCGCCATGGCGGTGCTGCCGGCGTTGGCCCGAGAGCCCACACCACCCGACGTCACGCTGCTCCTGATCCCCGACGAGGAGGTCGGCACGGGGGCGTCGCGTGCGCTGCTCATCGACCAGGCGCGGCATCACGATCGCGTGTTCGTTCTCGAGCCGTCCCAGGACGGTGCGGCCAAGGTGGCTCGCAAGGGCACCGGCCTCTTCGAGCTGCGCTTCCGGGGCCGAGCCGCCCACGCCGGGCTCGAGCCCGAGAACGGTCGATCCGCGCTGCTGGCCCTGGCGCGTGGCGTGCTCTTCTGCGCGGGCCTTGGCGACGCGGCCCAGGGCACCAGCGTGACGCCGACCGTGGCGCGCGCCGGCACCAAGACCAACGTGGTGCCCGAGGACGCCACGCTCCTGGTGGACGTGCGCGTCTGGTCTCGGGCCGAGGCCGAGCGCGTCGAGGCCGCGCTCCTCGGGTATCGCAGCGACCTCGAC
>DATFEN010000278.1:0-20517 GCA_035251085.1 Vicinamibacteria bacterium
CGTGGCGAGATGGGTGCCCGCGTACTGCAGGGTGCCCATCACTTCAGGTGACACGACGTTGCCGGCGAGCCGCACGACGAACAGCTCTCCGAGGCCGGCGTCGAAGACGAGCTCGGGCGGCACGCGGGAGTCGCTGCAGCCCACGATCGTCGCGAACGGACGCTGTCCGTCGGCCAGCGCAGCCCGGATGTCGCCAAGGAGGGTCGGGAAGCGAGCCTCGCCCCGGACGAAGCGCGCGTTGCCGTCGAGGAGACGCTGCTGCGCTTCCTCGGCCGTGATCGACCCAGCGGTCACGCGGGCTGCAGGCCTGCGCCGATCCGGCCCACCACCACGCACCGGCCCCGACTGCTTGCTCCGAGGAGTCGCATGTCGTGTTCGGGCTCTCTGGTCATGCACTCTCTCATTTCGAGGCGAAGAGTAACCTTAGTTCATTTGGAAATGTCCGCGTAACCCCGTCCGGAGGCCCTCGAAGACCTCCACGACGCGGACAGCAGGTCTGTCTGTCGAAGACCCTCTGGCCGATGCGAGCTCTACTCCGCCGGAATGTCGAACGACACCAGGCTGCGCTTGAAGCCGCGCGTCTTGATCAGCCCGTATACGACCCCTGCGAGCAGCCAGGCGCCGCCGAACAGCTTGGCCTGCCAGCGCAGGCTCAGCCAGAGGTAAAGGCAGATCGCGGCGCCCAGGAGCGGAAGCACGAAATCTCGAATGCGTCGCTTGCCCTGTTCGCTTCGAACGAAATACCGCGTGAATGCCGCCAGGTTCACGCCCATGAAGGCGATGAAAGCGCCGAAGTTCAACATCTCCGCCCCGAGCTGATAGCTGAGGGCGAGGCCGCCGACCAGTGCGGTGGCGCCGACGACCAGCACGTTGTTGCGCGGAATCCCGTGCTTCGGCTCGATCGCGCCGAAGAACGACGTGGGAAGCGCGCCACTCCGGCCCATGCCGTAAAGGAGGCGCGCCGCGCCCAGCTGAGCGCCGACGCCCGAGCCCATGTTCGCGACGAGCAGGGCCGCGTTGATGATGGCGAAGAGGATGGGACCGCCCGCCTTGCCGGACACCCAGACGAAGGCGGTGTCGACATCGGGGAAGCCCTTCCAGTCGCCCCACACGAGCTGCGCGGCGTACACCTGTAACGTCGCGAGGATGCCGGTGATGAAGCAGGTCAGCACCGTGGCGAGGAGGATGTTGCGGCGGGGGTTCTCGACCTCCTCGGACAGCGTGGAGATGCCGTCGAAGCCGATGTAGGTCAAGCAAGCGATCGAGGTCCCGGTCAACACGACCGGGAGCGAGAAGGTCGCGGGGTCGTAGAACGGACGCGTGAGGTCGGCGCCACTCAGGTCCACTCGTAGCAGGTAGCGCAGCGCCGCTCCAAGGAACAGCAGGACCACGACGCCGAGCCCGATTCCGACGACTTCGTTCGTGCGCGCGCTCGCCTTGATCCCGCGCAGATTGAGGCCGGTGAACAAGGTCGCGAAGAAGATGACCCAGACGGGGTAGGGGATCATGGGCAGGAAGTTCAGCGCCGCCTTGCTGCACCAGATCGTGCAGATCAGCGGGTTCAGCATGTAGTCCATCACCATGCTCCAGCCCGTCACGTATCCGAGGGCCGGATGCAGCTCCTGTCCGACGTACGTGAAGGCGGACCCCGCGCTGGGGTAGGCCGCAGCCATCCGGCCGTAGCTCAGGGCGGTCAGCAGCATCGCGCACATGCCGATCAGGATCGTCGTGACGACGTGGCCCTGCGCCTGTTGGCTCACGACGCCGAACAGGCCCATCGGCGCGGTCGGTTGGATCAGGACGATGCCGTAGAAGACGAGGTCCCAGAGCGTCAGTGCCCGGCGCAGGCGCGGCGCGGAGACAGCGGCGGCGGCTTCGCTCAATTGGTCGACTCCCTGCGGGCGGAGAGGAACGAGCGGATCAGGTCCTGGACGCCCCGGCGCCCGTAGACGAAGAAGAGCTCTTCGGAGCGCGGCCCGCGGCGCAGGTAGTCCTTTTCGGGCACGCGCGGGTAGTCGTCACGCTTCGACTGGAGGCCCGGCGGCAGGCAGCTGTGCTGCTCGGCGGGGGAGAGCCTCAGGTCGTGCATCGACTCGAGGGCGAACAGCTTGCGGCGCTGGAGGTCGGGGCTCACGGTCTTCGCGAAGACGGCCTCGACGGGCAGCTCGGCGCCGGACCAGGGGGGTAGCGACATCGTCGATCCGGCCGGGCCGAACGGATAGAGATTGTCGAACGCGTGGTTCGTGTACAACAGGAAGCGCGCATCCCCGTTCCACCTCTCCAGCGCCTCGACAGCCGCCACCGAGACGAACTCGTGATCGAGGTGAGTGTCGAGCTGCGGGTAGGGCATCACGACGACACCGGGCTTAACCTTTTTCAGCACCGCCACTAGGTCGTCGACGAGGTTCGACCAGCGGTTCTTCCCGGACGTGTTCGCAAGCAGCCGGCCGACGTTGGCCCTGCGGTAGGGCGCGACGTCGTCGTTGGGCCCGTACATCTCGGGGACGACCTCGCTCGGCTTGGCGTGCATCGTCGCGAGGCGGGCGTCGAAGTAGCCAAGGTTGTAGCAGCGCTCGGGCGGGATGCCGCCCTGCCAGGGGACCGTGACGCTGTCCACAGCGCGGATGTAGCCCTTGAAGAGATACTGCTCGGCCGGGTCGTGGAAGTTGTCCCTGTAGTTGGCATCCCCGGCGTTTCCCGAGGTCACGGTGACGATCGTCGCGTTGCTGCCGGCATAGAGGCCGAAGGCCGCGATCTCGGCGTCGTCGGGGTGCGGGGCGAGGACCAGGATCTTCTTGCGCCAGTCGAGCCGATTGGCGAACACGCGCAGCGCGGACGGCCCACCCTCGAGCTTGAGGCCGTGGCCTGCCAGCGTCACGGGAGTGCCGTCCGCCAGCTGCGCACGCAGGCCGGTTAGGTTGAGCCAGCGCAGGCCCCTCGCGCCGGCTTCGAAGTGCTGACGGACGGACGCGCTGCCCGCGCCGATCTCCACCCAAGGATCCGGCTCGGTCCCCGCCTCGACGCGGACGCCGACCAGGGCGGTGTCCCAGTCGAGCGCGACCGGCCGCGGCCAGTCGAAGCGCGCGCCTCCGCCGTCGGCGGCCAGGTTGACGCTCAGCTCCGCGCCGTAGCCGGGCGCAAAGCGGTAGCGGTCGTCTTCGGCGGCCGCCGGCAGGGCGAGCGCGAGAAAGACCAGCCCGAGCGCGATTCGCGATCCGTTCATTTCTCTCCACTCCTGGCCGACGCTGCGGCGACGTTCCACGCTTCGAAGCTCACCTCGGGCCGCGAGTCGCCGGTCCGGCGTGGCAGGGCGACGCGCAGCTCGCGCTTCTCGCCGGGGAAGAGCGCCATGTAGTTGTCCTCCCAGTAGACCGGCAGGATCTCTCGGCCGCTCGTCGGGTCGACGGCCTTGAGGTGGGTCTGGAATGCCAGGGCGCTCCCGGTGTTCTCGACGGTCACGTGGCCTTTCCATTCGCGGCCCGCTTCCTCGAAGCGCGCGTCCACCGCGAGCGTCGTCGGCGGAAGCGCCGTGAGGGCCTTGAGGTCGGCGTGCGCCTTGGTCGGCGTGTACCACCAGTACTTCGTGTTCCCCAGGTCGATGACGTCCTCCTGCGTCGAGAGCCAGTAGACGTTCGAGCTGCGCGGCCGGCCCCCTGCATCCTCGAGATCCAGGCGCAGGAAGTAGGTCTTGGTCAGGCCCGCGATCTTCGGAAGCGTGAACGCTCGGGCGACGGAGTCCGGTCCCACATCGACGCGAGCCTCGCGGGAGAACTTCTCGACGAGTTTGAGATCGTAGACCTTTGCTGTCGCCTTCAGCCCCTGAAACCCTTCGGGAAGGTCGTTGACGATCGCCACGGAACGGTCGTCGTAGGAGAACTGGACGTGGAGCGGCTCGCAGGCTTTCTTGGATCCGTAGTAGCCGCCGCCCGGGCGCAGGTACCAGTCGTAGAGGTGCCAGATCATCGACGGCCAGGCGTTGTTGAGCATCCACTGGATCACCCCGGTCGCCGTGTACTTGTTGCGGCCGAAGGCCTCGAACATCGCGCGCTGGCCTTCGTAGGCCAGCGCCTGCGCCTTGCGGGCGTAGTCCGCTGCGTCCGCGGCCTTGCCGTAGCGGCCCTCGAGCGCGCCCGTGAACAGCTTGATGTCCTTGAACTCGTCGCCCCCCGCGTGGAAGCGCCAGACGTCGTCCATCGGCCACAGGCTCTTCTCCGGCAGCATCTGCTTCAGGCTGTCCAGCGGCGGCACGGCCGCACCCGGCCCCACCTCGGTGGCGAAGCCGAAGGCCCCGCCGCGCTTCTTGTCGAGCAGCCAGTAGGACGGTGGGATGTAGTCGTATGGGCCGCGCATCTTCACGCCGCTCGGCCCGCTGACCGGCCCTGGAGTATCGGTGGCGTTCGAGAGGATCGGCTTCGGCCACTCGACGGCCTTCAGGACGTCGAGGTAGGCCTGCTCGACCTTCGCGACGGGCGGAAAGTCGCTGCCGTTCAGCCAGACGAACACGCTGGGATGATTGCGGATGCGGAGCAGCTGGTCGCGGAGCGAAGCCGGGCCCACACGGTGGTCCTCCTCGTCCCACTTGTCCCAGAGCTCCCACTGGTCGCAGCAGCACCAGCCGGCCATGACCAGGATCCCGTACTCGTCGGCGAGGTCGTAGAAGAGATTGCTCTCGAGCTTGCCCTCGAGGCGGATCGTGTTCAGGCCCATCTCGCGCGTGTAGCGCAGCTCGGCCTCGAGACGCTCGCGCGAGGCGGGCCGCAACAGCATGTCGGACGCCCAGCCTCCGCCCCGGATCAGGATCGGCTTGCCGTTGACCTTGAAACGGCGGTGTCCCTCCTTCGTCAGCTCGGAGTCGTGCTGCACGATGCCGAAGCGGACTTCTTCGCGGTCGGAGACGGCGCCCTCCACGTCTGCGTCCACGACCAGCGTGTAGAGGTTCTGCGGACCCATGCGGTACGGCCACCACAGCCGAGGCTTGTCGACGCTGAGCTGCGGCACGTCCTCGGGGGTGAACCGCACGATCGATCTCTCACCCGGGCCGAGCGAGACGCGCTTCGCGAACTGGACGGCGTCGATCGCGCCGCGCACGACACCGCTCACCGGGCGGTTGGTCGTGTTTCGGGCCTCGACGGTCACCGTGAGGCGTGCCTTGTCGAGCGACGGCAGATCCAGCTGCGTGACGACGTGGGGATTTTTCAAGGCGATCGGCCCGCTGTCGACCAGCGAGACCTCGCCCCACAGGCCCATGTTCTTGTCGGCCGGCGTGGGGTTCCAGTCGACCCACATGAACGCCAGGTCGTGGGGCTCGGGAGCGAAGACCTCGACGGCGACGGCGTTGCGTTCGCCGGGCCGCGCCACGGCGGTCACGTCGAGGTCGTAACGCCGGAACGCGCCGGCGATCTCATCCTGCGCCGCGAGGCGCGTGCCGTTCATCCAGATGTTGGCCCGGTAGTTGATGCCCTCGAAGCGCAGCGCCAGGGAACGCCCCGCGAGGCCCGACGGGATCTCGACCTCGGTCCGATACCACCACGAGGGCTTGAACGGGCTGTCATCGGGGGTCGGCAGCAGCGTGAAGCGCTCGCCGATCGGGTAGGTCGTGCCCGGAATCGAACGCAGGTTCATCCCGAAGTAGGGGTCCTCGAAGTGCCCGTTCTGGACCAGCGCTCCGACGACCGTGTTGGGGACCGTGACGACGTACCAGGCGTCGTCGTCGTAGCCAGCCCGCGAGAGCGCGTCTCCCTTCCCCGTCAGCCCTGCCGAGGACTGAAGCCGCCACTGTGAGAGCGACGCATTGGTGCTGGGGGCCGCCTGCGAGGACAGGGCGAGGGCGAACCCGGCCGCGAGGGCAAGCCCGTAGAGACGGTGCATTGAACCTCCGTGTCGAGGCCGGGAGGTTAACCTCGGAACACTGGCCCTTGCAAGACTTTGTTAAATCACTTTAGTATTCAAATCCTCAGTCAATGGCTTCGCACGCCGGACGGGCGACGCGGGCGCATGACGCCGCGCCCAGGGCGGACCGCCATGGGGCGCGACACGCGGCCCACATCCGCGGCCTCAACATCGAGCGAGTGCTCGACGTCGTCATGGACAGCTCGGTGCCCTTCACGCGCAACGAGCTGATGAAGGCGACGGGCCTGTCGGCTCCAACGGTCGGCAACCTGACCACGCACTTGATCCGCGCGGGCGTGGTCGCCGATCGGGGCACTGGGCCCTCGAGCGGTGGCCGGCGTCCCTCGTTCATGGAGTTCAACCCGCGCCACGGCTACGTCGGGGGCATCGACCTCGGACCCACGCGCACGCGCCTCGCGGTCGCCGACCTGCGAGGCGAGCGGTTGTCCGAACGGATCATCCCCACTCCCCGGTTGGAGCCGAGCGCGTTGCTCGGCAAGCTCGCCGAAGCGTTCCGGGGCGCCATGCACGAAGCGGACGCGCCCATGGACCGGCTCCTGGCCGTGGCCGCTGGAGCGCCCGGCGCCGTGGACTGCGACACAGGGACCGTTGCCTTCGCTCCGAACCTGCAGGGCTGGTCCAAGGTCCCGATGCGCGACATCCTCGAGAAGGCACTGGGGGCGCCCGTGTCGGTGGAGAACGACGTCAACCTGGCGGTGCTCGGGGAGCACTGGCGGGGCGCGGCCCGCGGCCACGACACCTGCGCGTTCATCTTCGTCGGCACAGGCATCGGCGCGGGGATCCTGATCGACGGCGAGCTGCACCGCGGGCGTCACTTCATGGCCGGCGAGATCGCGGTGATGTGCATGGGTGCGGAATATGCCGAGCAGGACTTCGGCTCGCGCGGGTGTTTCGAGAGCCTCGCCGGGCTCGCGGCTCTGGCGGCACGCTGGCCGAACGGCGCCAAGGGCGACCCGGCCCAGTGGATGGCGAACCTGTTCGCCGCGTCGCGAAACGGCGATCGCCATGCGCGGAAGGCGATCGAGGATACCGCCCGGCTGATCGGCATCGCCGTCGCCAACGTGGACGCGGTCGTCGATCCCTCCCTCATCATCCTGGGCGGCGCGTTGTTCGTCGAGGCGGATCCGCTTTTCGAGGAGGTGCGTCGGGTCGTGCTCCGGATCGCGCGCTCGCCCCTGGAGATCGCGCTCTCGGCCCTCGGCAAGGACGCGCCGCTCTCGGGGTCGCTGCTGGTGGCGGGCATGGAGGCTCGCCGACGCGTGCGTCAGAGCCTGCGCGAGGCGCGCTTTGCGAGCTGACGTGCGCCGAGCGGCGACCTGGCTCGTGGCCGCCGCACTGGCACCAAACTCGATCGCGGCCGAGGCGACGGTCCAGGAGCGTCTCGGCCATCCCGCGAGCGCCAGGCTGCTCGTGATCCACGCCGACGACCTCGGCATGTCGCATTCCGTCAACCGCGCCACCTTCGAGGCGCTCGAGAACGGCTGGATCACCTCGGCCAGCATCCTGGTGCCGTGTCCGTGGTTTCCCGAGGTGGCGCGCTTCGCCCAGGCCCATCCCGAAGCGGACCTCGGGATCCATCTCGCGCTCAACAGCGAATGGACGACGTTCCGCTGGGGTCCGCTGCTTCGCCCGGACAAGGTGCCGAGCCTTCTCGACGAGCAAGGTTACCTGCCGCTCCTCGAGACGACGGTGGCTCAGCGCGCGAAGCCGAAGGAAGTCGAGCGCGAGCTGCGCGCGCAGATCGCCCACGCACGCAAAGGGGGCGTGCGCATCTCGCACCTCGATTCCCACATGGGCGCGCTCTTCCAGACGCGCGAGCTCCTGGAGGTCTACCAACGGCTCGGCCGCGAGACTGGAGTGCCGGTGCTCCTCGAGCGCGAGGGTCAGCGCGGTGGGGCGCTGGCGCCGTGGGCGACCGCAGCCGCGAAAGAGGCGCTGCTCGATCGGGTTGTGTCCATCGGACCGGGCGTGCCGCCCCGCGAGTGGCTCGCGGCGTATCAGAAGCTGTTGGCCCCGCTGCCGCCTGGGGCCTACGAGCTGATCGTCCATCTCGGATACGACGACGCCGAGATGCGGGGCGCGACGGCCGATCACCCGGATTGGGGATCGGCGTGGCGTCAGTCGGACCTCGACCTCGTGAAGAGCCCGGAGTTTCGCGATTTCCTGCGTACCCAGGGCTTCGTTCTCGTGAAGTGGTCCGATCTCGCGCGAGCGACGTCACCCCACGCCCGATAGCGGGTCGGCTGACGACCCATAGCCGTTATGCGCTCGGCCGCATCCTGCGTACGGCGGATGAGAGCGGCGTTCGACCCGGCTCCTGAAGCCGAGCCTGCGGCCTCTCACCTATCGTCAACATGGCGCGCGCCTTGTGCGACTCCGCGGCTCTGACAACCGCGGACGCAACCGACGGGCATGCGCATTGCTCGGCAGCGCACGACCCGACACGTCCTAAGGAGATCGCTTCCATATGAGAAACCGGACAGCCGCCATTCCCTTCACGATCATGGCGCCGTTCGTGCTGGCCCAGTCCGCGGGCATGGCCACGCTCCGTGGCCGTGTCCTCGATCCCCAGGGGATACCCGTGGATGGCGCGCGCGTGGTCCTTCGCCAGACCGCGACGGGCTTGGAGCGCGAGGTCAGCGCCGAGCAGCGGGGCTCGTTCGTGCTGTCCGACCTGCCTCCAGGCGCCTACATGCTGCGCGTCCAAGCGAGCGGCTTCGCCGAGAAGACCTATCCCCTCGTCCTCCAGGTTGGCCAGAATGCGGAGGTGGCGCCGCGGCTCGAGGCCGCGATGCGCACGGAGAGCGTCGAGGTCTCGGGCGAGACGCTGGACGTGCAGGACGTCGCCTCTGTGGTCTCGGGCGTGCTGACGACCAGCGCCATCGAGCGCCTGCCGCTGAACGGCCGGAACTTCCTCGAGCTGTCGTTTCTCGTGCCTGGCAACGCGCCCGCACCGAACTTCGATCCCACGAAAACCAACTCCGTGGTCGTGTCCTCGGCCGGGCAGCTCGGCCGCGGCGGCAACATCATGATCGACGGCGTCGACAACAACGACGACGCCGTGGGCGGGCCGCTCCAGAACCTGCCGCAGGATGCGGTACAGGAGTTCCGGATCGCGACGAACCGCTTCTCAGCCGAGATCGGACGCTCCGCGGGATCCGCCATCGACGTCGTGACGCGCTCCGGCTCGGACACGTGGACCGGCAGCGCCGCGGTGTTCCTGCGCGACGACGCCCTCCAGGGCACGCCGGCGACCTACGTGGGAGACGACGCGCCGCCCTTCAGCCGGAAGCAGTACGCGCTCTCCGGGGGCGGCCCGCTGGTTCGGGGACGGCTCTTCGGCTTCGCAGCCGCGGAGTATCGCGATCAGGACGGCGCCGTGCTCGTGGGCGAGCGCGACGTCGCGACGCAGACGATCGCGCGCTCCTTCGTCGAAGCCCCGCTCGACGATCTCCTCGGGACCCTGCGCCTCGACTTCACGCCGAGTGCGAACGACCGCTTCAGCCTGCGCTATTCGATGGAGCGGGCGACCGACACGGGGGCCAGCACGCTGGAGCGATCCATCGGCTCGGCCTCGCAGCGACAGGAGAGCCGGAACCGCTACCACACCATCCTCGGCAGCTGGACGCGCCTGCTCGGATCGCGCCGGGCGAACAGCGTCGACGTCTCCTGGAGCCGGTTCCGGAACGCGATCGCGCCCGTCGCTCCCGGCATCCAGTTCACCTACCCCAGCCTGCAGGACGGCGCGTCGTTCCGAGTGCCTCAGAAGACGGACCACGACCGCATCCAGCTCTCCGATACCTTCTCCTGGGCGCTGGGCAGCCATGCGCTGCGTCTCGGCGGGGAGCTCCAGCTCGTCGATACCGCATTTCACCTTGGCGTCTTCCGCGAGGGGCGGATCGAGTTCGTCCAGGACTTTCCCGGGTTCGATGCCAACGGCGACGGCCTCGTGAGCGACGACGATCTGCTCTTCGCAGTGACGCTGCGCAGCGCCTTTCCGGGCCGCGATCTCGAGCTGCTCGACTGCGACAACACCCATCTCGCCTTCTTCGTGCAGGACGACTGGCGCGTCCATCCCCAGCTCGCCCTGAACCTGGGCCTGCGCTACGAGCTGGACACCGACGTGAAGAACCTGAGCGGGTACGACGCGATCAACCCGCTCGCACGGCCGTTCCTGAATGGAGAACGCAAGCGCGACACGAACAACTTCGGCCCGCGCCTGGGCTTCAACTGGACGAGCCGGGGCGGGCGCTTCGCCATCCACGGCGGGTACGGGATCTACTTCGATCGGGTCACGCTCGAGATCATGTCCCTCGAGCGCGGCCTCGACGGGCGCGCGCTGCCGGTCGAGGTGCGGGCGGGCAACGTGTTCTTCCTCGATCCCGCCACGGGGCGCCTGCCACCCTTCGCGCCATCGCTGTCCAATCCCTTCACCGGATTCCAGCTTCCCGGCGCGGGGGCTTCGGGGATCAACATCATCGACAACGGACTCGAGAACCCCACGGTCCAGCAGTTCAACGTCGGCTTCGAGGCACGGCCGTGGGAGGGCTTCGTGGTACGCGTGGACGGCATCCACGATCGCGGGACCCATTTCATCATCGGCCGGCCCGTCGGAACGGTCTTCAACCCCGTCGTGGGCGGACCCGACACGATCCTGAACCTCGAGTCGAGCGTCGGCACGAAGTACGACGCGCTGCTCGTCTCCGCCGAGAAGCGCGTCGGCACTCGCCATTGGATGCGGGCGGCCTACACCCTCGCCAAGGCGTTCAACTACGCGAACGACGACCAGATCCCGTTCTCGGGTGGGCCGATCGACCCCAACGACCTTCAGCGAGAGTACGGGCCCACCCCCAACGACCAGCGTCACAGGCTCAGTCTCGCCGGCTCCTTCTCGCTGCCGTGGCAGCTGCGGATCGCGCCGCTGCTCACGCTGGCGTCCGCGGTACCGATGGACATCCTGATGCCCTCGGGGGCATCGCGTGTTCCCACGATCCAGCGGAACGCCGGGGGCCGCCGCTTCAAGACCGCCGCCGAGCTGAACGCGTACCTGAGCGATCTCAATGCTTCCGGCGGCGTCGACGGGGTGTCGCTGCCGCTGGTCGGCGATGACGCGCGCTTCGGAGACAGCTTCCAGTCCCTCGACGTCCGTCTCTCGCGGCCCTTCAGCCTCGGCGCCCGGCGCAGCCTGGAGGCCTTCGTCGAGTGCTTCAACCTCTGGAACGCGACCAACATCCTCGGCGTGTCGACCCGCAACTACTCGGGCTTCTCGAACGTGCTGGTGCGCGACAGCGAGGATCCCGGCGAGCCCGGCTACCTGCGGTCGTCGAGCTTCGGAAAGGCAGTGACCACGGCGGGCGGCGTCTTCGGATCGGGCGGGCCGCGGGCCTTTCAGCTCGGGCTGCGTCTCAGCCTCTGAGGACGCTCGAGAGGCGGCTCGGCACGCGCGCCGCCACGGCGCTCGTCGTGGGCGAGGTGATCGGGGTGGGGATCTTCCTCACGCCCGCCGAGATGACCCGTGCCCTGGGCTCGCCGTTCTGGGTGCTGCTGGTGTGGCTGGTGGTCGGCGCGGCCGCGCTGTGCGGCGCGCTTTGCTACGGCGAGCTGGCGGCTCGCTACCCGGAGGCGGGCGGCGGCTACGTCTACCTGCGCGAGGCGTTCGGTCCGGGGCTGGCGTTCCTGTATGGCTGGAAGAGCCTCCTCGTGATGGACCCCGGCCTGACCGCCGCGCTGGCCGCGGGTTTCGCGCGCTACTTCGGCTATCTCGCGCCCCTGTCCTCGACGGGAGAGAAGGTCGTCGGGATCGCCGCGATCCTGGTGCTCGCCGGCGTGAACGCCGTCGGGGTGCGCCTCGGGGCGCTGTTCCTCCAGGTGCTGACGGCTCTGAAGCTGGTGCTGCTCGGCGTGATCGTGACGTGGGGTTTCGCCTCGGGGCGGGGCGACGCCGAGCATTTCCTGCCGCTCGTCGCTCCGCGGCCCGGCTCGGCGCCGCTTCTCGCCGGCCTCGCGGGCGGCGTGGTCGGTGCGTTCTTCGCGTTCGGCGGGTTCTGGGACGTGGCGAAGATCGGCGGCGAGGTGAAGGATCCGGCGCGGAACCTGCCGCGCGCGCTCGTCCTCGGCGTCACCATCGTGACCCTCGTCTACATCCTCACCACGGCGGTGTTCATCTACCTGGTGCCCATCGAGGCGGCGACCTCGGGGGATGCCTTCGCCGCCAGCGTCGGCAAGGCTCTCTTCGGGCCTGCGGGCGGCCGCACGTTCGCAGCGGTCGTGGTGGTGGCGGTGCTCGGCAGCCTGGCGGCCGTGCTGATGGCGGCGCCGCGGGTCTATCACGCGATGGCGACCGACGGCGTCTTCCCGCGCGTGGTCGGCGAGATCCATCCCCGCTTCGGGACTCCGGCCCGGGCCATCGCGCTACAGGCCGTGCTGGCCTGCGTGCTGCTGGGCCTCGGCAGCTTCTCGGCGATCGTGGCGTACTTCGTGTTCGTAACGATCGCCTTCATCGCGTTGACCGTGGCGAGCCTCTACCGGCTGCCGCGGCCGAGCGGCGCCGCCTACCGCGTGCCGGGCTACCCGTGGACCCCTGCTGGCTTCCTGGCGCTGCTCGCCCTGCTGCTCGTGTTGATGGCTGCCGGCAGCCCGAGGCAGGCCGCGCTGGGCACCCTCGTCGTCGCGCTGGGCGTCCCGGTCTATCTTTGGTACGTACCGCTCATGCGTCGGAGACAGAAGGAGTCCTGATGGCCTGGATCAAGACGATTCCGTTCACGGAGGCGGGCCCCGCGCTGCGGCGCGCCCTGGACGAGCAACACAAGCTCTATCCGAAGGAGTACGCGCGGGAGCCCGGCGACGACGGCAGCCAGAGCATCGTGTCCACCCACACGCTGATCCCCGAGGCGCTCCACCACGCCTTCGCGACGTTCGGCGTGTTGATGTCGCCCGAGCTGCCCTTGACTCGGGCCCAGCACGAGATGATCACGACCCGGGTCTCGGCCCTGAACCGTTGCCACCATTGAGTGGACTCCCACGCAGAGTTTCTGCGTGCCGTGACGTTGGACGACGCGCTGGTCGAGGCCCTGGTCGAGGATTACGAGAACGCGCGGCTCTCGGCGACGGACCGCGCGATGCTCGACTACGTCGAGAAGGTGACGGTGGACGCGACGCGCGTCACGCCGAGCGACCTCGAGCGGCTGCGCGCCGCGGGCTTCGACGACCGCGGCATCCTTCAGGTCACGCTGATCGCCTCGTGGTTCAACTACATCAATCGTGTGGCGGACGCGCTCGGTGTCGGGCGCCAGTAGAAGCCGGGCGGCGGCCGCCGCGGCGCTCTCGATTGGGCTCGCGGTCGTCGCGCAAGAGCGGCCGAGGAACGAGCAGGACAAGAGCCGTGCGGCCGTGGTGGGCTTGTTCCATGCTCGGGGCTTCCCGACCATCGACGCGCGTGAGATCGCGCGGGCGACCCTGGACGAGGCCCTGTCGGGGCTCCCGGTCGTCGCGTTCGACTCACCGCGGGCGCTCGTCGAAGGCTTGCGTCCACGCGACGTGGACGTCCTCCTGCTGCCTCACGGCAGCGCCTTTCCGCTCGAAGCCTGGCCGGCGATCCGGCGGTTCCTGAAAGGGGGCGGCGGGCTCGTCGCGCTGGGCGGCGCACCGTTCACGCAGCCGGTCCGCCAGGTCACGAACGCCGAGGGGAACGCGGCCTACGTGCTTGGCGTCCGCCAGCCCAGCTTCGCCCATGACCTGCTGATCGGGCCGGCGGAGCCGGTCCAGATTGGCGAGCTGAAGGCCAGCACGCGTGTCACGGCCGTGGAGGGTTCCGAGTGGGACGGGGCTCTGCCCATGCCCACGCGGAGCTACGCGCTCACCGTGCGCCTCGCGACACGCAAGGACCTGCCGGATGAGCATGGCTCCGAGGGGCCTCGCGATGCCGTGCTGCGCCCGCTCGTCCACGTCGTGGACGCGGATGGCCTGCCGCGGGCCTGCCCCTTGCTCGCCATCGACCGCCTGCGGGGCGACGACGCCGGCGGGCGCTGGGTCCTCGCACCATCGGATGCCGAATGGACCGCTCCGATGATCCGGCAGGCGGTGAGCCGGGCCCTCGAGGGAGCCGCGCAGCTCGAGGCTCGGCCCGTTCGGGCGTCAGTCGAGCCCGGAGACAAGCCCGCGATCCGCGTGGTCGTGCGCCGACCCGTGCTCCGCACGGGCGAGGCGGCAGCGGAACGTGCGCTGCTGCGCGTCCGCTCCGAAGCAAACGACAGCGTCTGGAGCGGAGAGGTGGCGCTCGTCGGGCCGCCTCAGGAACGCACCGCTCTCGCGACGCTCGAGCCGGCCGTCCCCCTCGCCCCCGGCCTCTACCACGTCGAGGCATCCGTTCCCGACGCGTCCTGGCGACCGCGCACGACCACGACCGGCTTCTGGGTGAAGGACGCGCAGCTGCTGGCGACCGGCCCGCGGCTCTCGGTCTCGCGTGACTGGATCCGAAGCGACGGTCGAGTCATGCCGGTGATCGGGACGACCTACATGGCCGCCGACGCGCACCGCAAGTTCCTGTTCGAGCCCAACCCGCACGTTTGGGACCGCGACTTCCGTGAGATGTCCCGGCTGGGCGTGAACCTCGTGCGCACGGGGCTCTGGACCGCCTGGTCGCGCGCCATGCTCGACCCGGGCGCCGTGGACGAGGGCGTGCTGAGCGCCCTCGAGGCCTACGTGATGACCGCCGCGCGTCACCGGGTTCTGGTCTGCTTCACGTTCTTCGCCTTCCAGCCTCCCGCCTTCGGCGGCAGCAACCCGTTCCTCGATCCGCGCTCGCTCGAAGGGCAGCGTGCGTTCCTCACGCTCGTGGCCAGCCGCTTCCGTGGCGTGCCGTGGGTCCATTGGGACCTGATCAACGAACCCTCGTATGCGCCGGGCGATGAGCTGTGGACGAACCAGCCAGTGGGCGACGTCCACGAGCGGAAGGCGTGGTCCGAGTGGCTGCTGGCCCGCCACGGCCAGGACGAGGTGGCGCTCCGCGACTCGTGGCGCGCCGCAGGGGACGGGCTCTTCGACCTGCCCGAGCGGCGTGACCTCGGCTGGAGCATGGTTCGCGAAGGCCGTCTCCCACGCAAGGCCTTCGACTTCGCGGCGTTCTCCCAGGACGTGGTGGCGCGCTGGGCGGCGACGCTTCGCGAAACGCTCCGGGCCGCGGGGGGGGAGGCGCTCGTGACGCTCGGCCAGGACGAAGGCGGTGCGCACCTGCGCCCCGCGCAGCAGCTCCATGCCGGCTCCGTCGACTACACGGCGGTCCACACGTGGTGGAACAACGACGACCTGCTCTGGGACGGTGTCGTGACCAAGACGCCCGAAAGGCCCAACCTCCACCAGGAGACGGGCCTCATGCGCCTGGAGGACGCCGATGGGAACCCCTGGCGCACGACGGAAGCCGCCGCACGCCTTCTTGAGCGCAAGCTGGCCTATGCCTTCGCCTCGCGCGGCGCTGGCGTCGTGCAGTGGGCCTGGAACGTCAACCCTTATCAGCCTATCGACAACGAGGCGGTGATCGGGCTCTTCCGCCCTGACGGCACGGCCAAGCCGGAGCTACGGGCACTCACGGATCTCGCCGGATTCCTCGCGACCTCTGCTCCCTGGCTGGACGACTTCGAGCCGGATCCGGTCGTGCTCGTGATCCCCCACGCGCGACTGTTCTCGGGACGTCCGGGAGACCTGGATGCCACGCGCCGGGTGGTGCGGATCCTGGCGGAGCGCTTCGGTGTCGTGCCCATGGCACTCTCCGACCAGCGTCTCACTGCCGAGCGGCTGGCCTCGGCCCGGCTCGCAATCTTGTCGGCGCCCGAGGTCGTCGAGGACGCCGCGGCGAGAGCGCTGCAGGCGGCACGCCAGGCGGGGACGCTCTTGCTCGTGACGGGCGCAGTCGAGGGAGACGGTTACGGCCGGACGGGCGAGGCGCTCGCGGCCCTCGGCATCGATGATCCGGGCCGGCCCCTCGCGCAGCACGAACGCACTCGCTGGGCTGGCGGTTGGGCCACCTTCGACGGGCTGCTCGGCGAGCGGCTGCGCCGCAGTTCGAAGCCGGAGCCGTCGGCTCCGACGGCGGGGATGTGGCACGAGCCGCTGCCTCTCGAGTTCGCGCGCGAGACCGAGCCCCTGGCGGCTCTGCTCGGAGCGGCGTTGCGCGCGGCCGCCGTCGGCGTACATGAAAGCGACACGCACGTCGCCGCTCGCCTGCTCCGTTGCAAGCGTGCCGTGCTGGCGGTCTGCGTCAACGAGACGGCCGTGGACGCGCGCCGGCGCCTGACGATCGAGGGCCGCGGCTTCGAGATCCCCGTCCCGGCGGGCCGCGCGCGGCTGGCGCTCTTCGAGCGCGGATCCGCGCGCCTCCTCGCGACGACACCGGGTCCCGATGTCGCTCGAGCGCGCCCCTGATCAGACCGCCGACTCGCCGCGCCAACGGTCGACCGAGGCCGCGGCCAGCAACACGACGCCCTTCACGACGAGTTGGTCGTAGTGCTCGACGTGGAAGAGGTTCAGGCCGTTGTTGAGGATGCCGATCAAGAACGCTCCGGCCAGCGTGCCCCAGATCGAGCCGCGTCCCCCGAAGAGGCTGGTGCCGCCCACGACGACTGCGGTCACGGCGTCGAGCTCGTAGAACTCGCCCGCCTTCGGATAGCCGGCATTCAGGCGGGACGCCACCAGCACGCCCGCGAGCCCCGCGCACGCGCCGCACAGCACGTACACCTGGAGGAGGACGCGGTCGACGCGGATCCCGGCGAGCCACGCGGCCTCGCGGTTGCCGCCGATCGCGTAGACGTGCCGACCGAACGGTGTCCGCATCAGGAGCAGCCACGCCAGCGCGAACACGGCGGCCATGATCGCCGTCGGCGCGAGCCCGGCGCTGAGGGCTGCGAACGAAGAGGGAAGCCCCGAGATCGTGCGCGCGTCCGTGTATTTGTAGGCTGCTCCCCGCGCGACGAGCATCATGGCCAGCGAGACGACGAAGGGCGGTATGCCGATGCGCGTGACGACGAGGCCCGTGAGGCTGCCGCTCGCGACGCCCACGAGCAGGCCTGCGCCGATGCCGGCGGCGAGCCCGCCCCCGCGGCTGAGCACGTCGGCGCACAGCACGCCCGACAGCGCCACGATGGAGCCCACCGACAGATCGATCCCTCCGGTGAGGATCGCGAAGGTCATGCCCGCGGCGAGGATCGCGGTGAAGGCGTTCTGGCGCAGCACGTTTGCGAGATTCCCGGCCGTGAAGAACGCGTCGGTGGCGAGGCCCAGCACCGCGCACTCGATCGCCAGCGCGACGAAGATGCCGTATCTCGAAAGCAAGCGGCGGATCATGCCCGCCCTCCCGTCGCCAGCTCCATGACGCGCTCCGGCGTCGCCTCGGAGCGACCCAACGCTTCCGTCGTACGACCTTCATGCATCACCACCACCCGATCCGACATCGCCAGGACCTCGGGCAGCTCCGAGGAGATCATGAGGATGGCCAGACCTCGAGCGGTGAGGCGGTTCATGAGGTCGTAGATCTCCGCCTTGGCCCCGACGTCGATCCCGCGCGTGGGCTCGTCCATGATCAGGAGCTTCCGAGGCCGCAGCAGGTAGCGGGCGAGCAGGAGCTTCTGCTGGTTGCCGCCGGAAAGCGTGGCTGCCGTCTGGCGCAAGCCAGCCGCGCGAACGTCGAAGTCCCTGGCCGCGCCGGCCGCGGCGGCCTCCTCTCGCGCGGGAGAGAGCAGGCCGTGGCGCACGAAGGCGCGCAGGTACGTGATCGTGATGTTCTCGCCGGCGCCGAGCAGCCCGAACAGGCCGCATCCTTTCCTGTCCTCGGTCACGTAGCCGAGGCCCGAATCGACGGCCTGGAAGGGCCGCGTGAAGCGCACGGGTCGACCCTCGAGCAGCACTTCGCCGCGTGCCTCGAGGGCGCCGAACAGCGCCAGGGCAACCGAGGTTCGCCCGGCGCCGACGAGTCCCGCGAGGCCGACGATCTCGCCCTGCCGGACATCGAAGGAAGCGCTCGAAAATCGGCCGGGACAAGACAAGCCACGAACCTCGAGGACGTTGTCGCCGGGGTTCGATTGGCGCGGCGGGAACTCCTCGGAGAGCTCGCGGCCAACCATCCATCGAATGAGCTGGCCCCGCTCGAGGCCGGCGACGCTGGCCGTGGCCACGCGCCGACCGTCGCGGAGCACCGTCACGCGGTCGGCGATCGCGAAGATCTCCTCGAGACGATGGGAGACGTACACGATCCCCAGCCCGCGCTCCCGCAGCCCGCGGAGGACGGCGAAGAGTCGCCGGACCTCGGGAGCCGAAAGCGTCGCGGACGGCTCGTCGAGGATCAGCACCCTCGACTCGCCGAGAAGCGCTCTGGCGATCTCGACCATCTGCCTCTGCGCAACGCTCAGGTCCCGGACGAGCGTTCCGGCCGGCACGTGGGCGTCCAGCTCGTCGAGCAGCGCCTGGGCGGCGCGGGCCATCGGCACGCGACGCAGCAGCGGGCCCTGTTCGCGGCCGAGGAAGATGTTCTCCGCGCCGGTCAGCTCCGGCACGAGGCTGAGCTCCTGATAGACGATGCTGATGCCGAGGCGTCGCGCCGCCAGCGGATCGCCGGCTGGCACCGGCCCGCCCGCGAGCAGGATCTCTCCACGCTCGGGCACGATTGCGCCGCCGAGCGCCCTGATCAGCGTGGACTTTCCCGCGCCGTTCTCTCCGACGAGCGCGTGGATCTCGCCTCGCTCGAGATCGAAATCCACGCCGTCGAGGGCGCGGACTCCGGGGAAGGACTTGGCCAGGCCCGCGACCGCGAGAAGGCTCACGACCCGGCGCTGGAGTCCTTCTCGAACAGCGCGACCTCCACGGCCACGACCGGCGGCACCGTCTCGCCCGAGAGGTGGCGGGCCACCATCTCGAGGGCCGTGCGGCCGATCTTCGCCGGGTTCTGGATCACGTCGGCCTTGAGCGGGCCGCCCGAGCGAATCGCGCGCTGCGCGTCCGGCGTGGCGTCGAAGCCCACGATGACCACGTCCTGGCGGCCCGCCGCCTCCAGGACCGCGAGCGCGCCGAGCGCGGAGTCGTCGTTGATTCCGAAGACGCCCTTGAGGTCGCGGTGTGCCTGGAGCATGTCCTCCATGATCGCCATGGCCTTGGCCCGCTGTCCGTCGGCCGAGGGCCGGCCCACGATGGTGATGTCCGGGTGCTTCTTGAGCTCCTCTTCGAAACCTCGGATGCGGTCCTGAACCGAGGCCACCGTGGGGTGGTCGATGACCAGGATCTTCCCCTTTCCACCCGCATAGCGCGCGAGGGCCTGGGCGGCGAGGCGCCCGCCCTGCACGTTGTCGCTCGCGACGTGGGACACCACTCGGCCGCCGCGCGCCGCGATATCCACGGTGAAGACGGGGATGCCGGCGCTCTCCGCGGCGGCGAGGTTGGCGACGATGGCGGACGAGTCGCAGGGTGCCGCCAGGATCGCCGAGACCCGCTGCGCGACGAAGTCCTCGATCTGGGAGGCCTGCCTCGCGGGATCCATCTCGCAGGAGGTGACGATCAGCTCGATCCCGCGATGCGCCGCCTCCTGGCGCAGGCTCTGCTCGAGCTCCTTGAAGAAGTCGTGGGTCTGGGTCAGCAGCGTGACGCCGACGACCCTGCGCGTGGCGCGCTCGCCCTTGGCGCAGCCCACGGCCACGAGCGCCGCGAGCCCCAGCAAGCACAGCAGCCGCCTCGGCACGCCCGCTCAGTCTCCGTCCATGTTGAGGGCGGCGGCCCCGATCACGCCGGCAGCCGGACCCAGCTCGGCGTGAACGACGCGAGTGCCGTGCTGCTCCAAGCGCGTTTCGAAGACTTTTTCGTAGAGATCGCTCGCGCCCGCGATCGAGCCGCCGATCACGATGACATCCGGGTTGAGGAGCGCGGTGATGGTCTCGCAGAGGAAGCTGAGGTCGTCGCCGTAGGCTCGCCACGCGGCGAGCGCCGCGCCATCGCCCTTGCGCGCCGCCTCGGCCACACACTTGGCGTCCAGGCCTGCTTGGCCACCCGCGGCCTCATAGGCGCGGACGACGCCCTCTCCCGAGACGAAGTGCTCGAGATGCTTGCCCCGCAGCGGTATGCGCCAGACCTCGCCCGCCTGGCTCCCGGCGCCGCGGTGAAGGCGGCCGCCGATCATCACGCCGCAGCCCACGCCGGTGCCGAGGGTGATCCCAACGACGTTCTTCGCCCCGCGGCCCGCGCCGAAGCGCGCCTCGGCCAGCGTGAAGCAGCGCGCGTCGTTCTCGAGCGTCACCGGACACGCCGCAACGGTGGCAACCAGCGCGGCGACGTCCACGCCGTTCAGGCGCGGCAAGTTGTCGCACTGCGTGAGCGGGCCGTCGTCCACGACGCCCGCGGTGCCGAAGCCCATGGCGCTCACCAACGCCTGGCCCAGGCTTCCGCGCAGGCGCTGGGCCAGCTCTCCGAGGCGGCCCTTCAGATCCTCGGGGCCGAACTCGCGCCCCGTGGGCACCGAGAGCACCTCGGTGGCGAGGCGGCCGTCGCGGCCCACCGCCGCCATTCGCATCCCCGTGCCCCCGAGGTCGACGCCGACGTAGAGCGTGGCGTCATCCATCGGGCGCGCACGTTACGCCC
>DATFEN010000280.1:0-20792 GCA_035251085.1 Vicinamibacteria bacterium
CGCGAGCGCCGCGACTTCCTGCACGGCTACCGGCAGACGATCGAGGAGCTGGGCCGCGAGGAGATCCGCCGTATCCCAGGGTGGTTCGCCGCGGCGGCTGGGCGCGCCAAAACGGCAGGCTTCGACGGCATCGAACTGCACTTCGCCCACGCCTACACGATGGCGTCGTTCCTCTCGGCGACCAACACCCGCACGGACGCGTACGGGGGCAGCCTCGAGAACCGGCTGCGGCTGCCCCGCGAGGTGATCGCAGCCGTTCGCGAGGAGGTCGGCGCGGGTTTCCTGGTCGGGTGCCGCTATCTCGGCTCCGAGGACATCCTCGGCCCGGATGGCCGCATCCATGGCACGGGCCTCGAGGAATCCGCACGGATCGGCGTGGAGCTGGCGCGCGCCGGCCTCGACTTCCTCTCGATCTCGCGCGGCGGCAAGTTCGAAGACGCCAAGCAGCCGCGCGTGGGCGAGCCGGCCTACCCTTACACTGGGCACAGCGGCCACACGTGCATCCCGCGCGACAAGCGCGACCCCTACGGCGTGAACGTTCCTCTCGCCGCGACGATCAGGGCCTCGGTGCGGGCCGCGGGCTTCCGGGTGCCGGTCGTGACCACGGGGAAGATCGTCCACCTGGAACAGGCGGAGGCCGTGCTGCGTGACGGCCACGCCGACCTCGTGGGCATGGCCCGGGCCCTGCTGGCCGATCCGGACCTGCCGCGCAAGTGGGCCGCGTCCGCCGAAGACAAGGTGCGGCGCTGCGTGTTCTGCCCCTTTTGCGAGGAAGAGGACAGCGGCCACCGCGTCGTGACCTGTACGCTGTGGCCGAAGGGTCCGGACGGCCCCCGCTCCCGACTCACGCCTGCGGTCTGGCATCCCGATCGACCCTGGGACGCGGCGGGCGTGTTCGTGCCTTAGAATCGCGCCGCCCTGATGGCACGCGGCGCCCTCCTCCTCGGCATGCTGGTGTCGTGCGCCTGCGGCGCTCCATCGCGGGACGCACGGCCGCGCACCATCGCGCTGCCGTCGATTCCCGCGGCCTACCCGCTGCCCGTTGCGCCCGAGCGCTCGCCGCGCATCGCGAGCTACACGATCGCCGCGCGCCTCGACGAGCGCGAGCACGCGCTCCAGGGCAGGCTCCAGCTCGAGTGGCGCAACGCCAGTGACGCGGCGGTGGCCGAGCTTCCGTTCCACCTCTACTGGAACGCGTTCCGAAACAACCTGTCCAGCTCGGCGCGGGGCGATGGGCCGCGGGCGGCACGTTTCCGAAAGGATCGCGACTTCGGCGAGACACGTCCCACTCGCGTCACGCTGGTCGGGCCTCGCGAGGTCGATCTCACGCCGGGGCTCCGCTACGTCGACGCCGACGGAGACAATCCGGACGACCGCACGGTCGCGATCGTTCCACTGCCGCGAGCCATCCCCCCCGGCGAGAGCGCCCGGCTGAAGATCGAATGGACCTCGCGCATCCCGTACGGCGCCGTCGGCCGTGCCGGGTGGGTCCACGACTACTTCTTCGTCGTCCAGTGGTTTCCCAAGATCGGCGTCTTGATGAAGGACGGCACCTGGAAAGCCCACGCCTTCCACTCCACGACCGAGTTCTTCTCCGACTACGGAAACTACGACGTGCGGCTCACCGTCCCCGAGCGTTACGTGGTTGGAGCCACGGGGCGCCAGACCGATTCCACTCCGAACGCCGACGGGACCAAGACGCTGCGCTTCGTCCAAGAGGACGTCCACGATTTCGCGTGGACGGCGTGTCCGCGCTTCCTCGAGCGCCGGACGCGCTTCGAGGCGCCCGGCTATCCGCCGGTGGAGATCCGGCTGTTACTGATGCCCGAACACGCATCCCTCGAGCAGCGTTACCTCGACGCGACCGCGCTGGCCCTCCGTGCCTACGGCGCCTGGTCGATGCCCTATCCCTATTCGCAGGTCACGGTCGTGGACCCGGCCTGGTACTCGGCCTCGGGCGGCATGGAGTACCCCACGCTCTTCACGGGCGGGGCGCACCTGTGGTCGCCGCCGGACCTCCTGTCTCCAGAGAGCGTGACGGTCCACGAGGCCGGGCACCAGTTCTGGTACGGGCTCGTGGCCAACGACGAGTTCGAGGAGGCCTGGCTCGACGAGGGGATCAACGAGTACTTCCAGAACCGGATCCTCGATCTCGCCTACGGCCCGCAGGCTTTCGGCGCTCGCTACTTCGGCGGCAAGGACCAGCGGGACCGGCGGCGCGGCATCCCCGTGCTCGCGCCGGGCGTCTTCATGCAGCGCGGCGACGAGGATCGCAAGGATCTACGACGTTACGGCCGACAGGACCCCCTGGTGCGCCGCGCTTGGGAGTACCAGACGAAGGACTCGTACTACCTCAATGCCTACAGCAAGCCCGCGCTGGTGTTCGAGACGCTCGAAGGCCTGCTCGGCGTCGATGTCATGGACCGCGTCTGGCGCACGTACGCGCACCGCTTCCGCTTCGCGCACCCCACGAGCGCAGACCTCATCGCGACCGTGAACGAGGTCACCGGCCAGGACTGGGGCTGGTTCTTCGACCAGACCTTCCACTCGAGCGGCCTGTGCGACTACGCCGCCTCGGTGAAGCAGGAGGAGAGCCGCGTCCCGCGCGGCTTCGTCGACGATCGCTTCGTCTCGCTCGATGCGCCCAAGCCCGAGGGCGCCCCGAAGGCCTGGGATGCCGAGGTCACCTTCGAACGGCGCGGCGAGGTTCGTCTGCCGGTGGACGTTCGCATCGAGTTCGTAGGAGGCCGCATCGTCCGCGACACGTGGGACGGTCGCGACACCTTCAAGCGCTACACCTTCCGGGCCGGTGCCAAGGTTCGGCGCGCGATGGTCGACGCCGAGGGCAAGCTGGCCCTCGACGTCGACCGCTCGAACAACGTCTGGCGCGACGAGGACGGCCTGGCACGCCGCGCGGCGCTCAAGTGGTCGGCTCGCTACCTCTTCTGGCTCCAGACGCTGCTCGAGCTGCACACGGTGCTCGGGTGATCGAGGCGCTGCGGGCCGGAGTCCAGTCGGCGTGGCGCCTACGCGCACTGGCTGCGCTGCTCCTCGCGTTGAACCTGGCCGCGGCTGGCCTTCTCGCCGTGCCCTTGGCGGCCGTCCTGGGGCGAGACCTGGAGAACCGGGGCGCGGCACCGCACCTGGTCGAGGGCTTCGACTACGACTGGTGGCTGCGTTTCTCGAATGGCCGCGATTTCGCCGGGAGCTTCGGCCCCGAGATGCTCGGCGCGGGCTTCGCGTTCCGCAACGTCGACCTGCTGCTCCGTGGCGAGCTGCCGGGCCGGCTCTTCTCGAACGAGGACGCGGCGCCAAGCGGCGCCGAGCCACTCGTCCTCGGACTGGGCGCCGCCTACCTCCTCCTGCAGACGATCCTCGCCGGCGGCGTCCTCGCCGCGCTGCGCGCCCCGAGGGGCGGATTCGCCCTGCGCGGATTCGCCCACGCCTGCGGCCTCTACCTCGGCCCGATCGCCCGCGTGACCCTTCTGGCCCTCGCGCTCGACGCCTTCGTCTTCCTGCTCGACGCTGCGCTGGCCGCCTGGTGCGACTCACGGGCTCGCGAGTCGCTCACCGAGGCTACCGCGCTCGCCTGGTCCTTCGGCCGCCATGCTGCGCTGCTCGCCGCGCTGCTCTCGGTCCACGTGCTCTCCGGCTACGCGAAGGCGCTGGTCGTCCTCGAGGAGCGTCGCAGCGCCTCCCTCGCTCTGCTTTCGGCCCTGGGCTTCGTCCTCGGCAGACTGCGGCTCGTGGTCGGCCACTTCCTGGCCATCGGGCTCCTCGGCCTGGCCCTTCTGGCGACCTTCGTCGCCGCGGACGGCCTGCTGCCCGTCACCGGTTACCGCACCCAGCTCCTGGCGTTCGCGCTGATGCAGTCCTTCGTGTTGCTGCGGATCGCCCTGCGCCTCGCTCTCGCCGGCGGGCAGCTCCACCTGCTGCGGCGGCTGCGCTGATCTAGAATCGCGTGATCGCCGCGATGCCCGTCGAAGCCAGCGCCTTTCGAAGAGCCCTGGGGCAGTTCGCCACCGGCGTCGCAGTGGTGACGACGCGCGACGCCTCGGGCCAACCGATGGGGCTCACCGTGAACGCCTTCAGCGCCGTGAGCCTCGAGCCGCCCCTCGTGCTCGTGTGCATCGACAGCCGCTCCGAGACCCACGGCGGCTTCGACGCCTCGGGCCTGTTCGGCGTGAGCGTGCTGAGCGAGGACCAGGAGCATTTCTCGCACCGTTTCGCGCAGCCGGGGCGGGAGAAGTTCGCGGCGAAGGACCTCCACCTCGGCGAGGAGGGCATCGCCCTCGTGCCCGGGGCCCTCGCCCACATCGTGTGCCGCGTGGTCACCGCCACGCAGGCCGGAGACCACACCATCTACGTGGGCGAGGTCGCGCGTCTCGATGTCTCCCCGGGACGTCCTTTGCTCTTCTACGCCAGCGGGTACAGGCGTCTCGCCGGAGGCCACGCATGACCCGGCCCATGGAGTTTCCCGAGCGCTTCAACATGGCCTCCTACTTCCTCGATCGGAACGTGGAGGAAGGACGCGGCAACCGCGTCTGCCTGTACTGGCGCGACCAGGCGTACACCTATCGCGAGGTGCAGGCCCGGGCCAATCGCTGCGCCAACGCCCTGCGCGCCCTGGGGGTGAACATCGAGGATCGCGTGCTGTTGATCCTGCCCGACCGGCCCGAGTTCGTGTTCGCTTGGTTCGGCGCGGTCAAGGCCGGCGCGGCGGTGTGCATGGTCAACCCGCTGCTCCCGGTCGACGACTTCGTCCACTACTTCGACTACACGCGGGCCAAGGCCGCGATCGTCGACGAGTCCACCCTCGACCGCCTGGATCCGGTGCGCGACTGGTTCCGCCACCTGCAGAACCTGATCGTGGTGGGCAACGCGGGTCGGCACGTCTCGTTCGACGAAGTGTGCGGCCGAGCCTCGGACCGCTGCGTGAACGCCGACACGCATCGCGACGATCCCGCCATCTGGCTGTTCACGAGTGGCTCCACCGGCAAGCCGAAGGCCGCCGTCCACCTGCAGCAGGACCTGCCCTGGAACACGGAGCGCTACGCGAAACAGGTGCTGGGGATCCGCCCGGACGACCTGACGGTCTCGGTGCCCAAGCTGTTCTTCGGCTACGCCACGGGCACGAACCTGCTCTTCCCGTTCGCGGTGGGCGCGGCCACCGTGCTGTTCAGCGAGCGCAGCGAGCCCGGCAAGCTGTTCGACGTCATCGAGCGCTACAAGCCGACCATCCTGACGTCGGTCCCGACGATGATCAACGCGATGATCAACCATCCCGGGAGCGAGCGCCGGGACATCTCGAGCCTGCGCCTGTGCCTGTCCGCCGGCGAGGCGCTTCCGCCGGAGCTCTACCGCGTCTGGAAGCGGAACTTCGGCATCGAGATCCTCGACGGCATCGGCTCCGCCGAGATGTTCCACATCTACATCTCCAACTATCCGGGCGAAGTCGTCCCCGGAAGCCTCGGGCGCCTCGTGCCCGGCTACGACGCTCGCATCGTCGGAGCGGACGGATGCGACGTGGCCGAGGGCGAGGCCGGAACGCTCTGGATAAAGGGCGAGAGCGCCGCGATCCTGTATTGGCAGGCTCACGAGACGTCCAAGGAGGTGCTGCGCGGCGACTGGGTCGTCACGGGCGACCACATGCGCCGCGATGCGAAGGGCTACTTCTGGTACGAGGGGCGCACCGACGACATGCTCAAGGTCGGGGGCATCTTCGTGTCCCCCTACGAGGTGGAGAACTGCCTGCTGCAGCACCCCCTGGTGGCGGAGTGCGCCGTGATCGGATATAAAGACGCGGACGGCTTGACGAAACCCAAAGCTTTCGTGGTGATCCGGGAAGGCGCCGCAGGCCCCGAGCTCGCGCGCGACCTCCAGGAGTTCGTGAAGGGACGCATCGCCCCCTTCAAGTACCCGAGGGCCGTCGAGTTCGTCACCGATTTGCCCAAGAACGATCGAGGGAAGATCGAAAGGCGCCGACTGCAGTCCTCGCCGGCATGAGGTTCCCCTCCGCGTAGCTTCAAACCCGCGCTCCCCAATGCAAACGAGAAAGGAAAAGAAGGCCCGACCTTCTGAAGGCCATGGCTGAGCACATCGTGATGTCCGAGATGACGTGGATGGAGGTGGACGAGGCGCTCAAGGATCGCCCCGTAGCGCTGTTGCCCGTGGGCGCCGTCGAGGCGCACGGCCCGCACCTTCCCCTGAACGCCGACACCGTGATCGCCACGGAGATGGCCCGGCGCGGAGCGACGAAGCTCAAGGAGCACGGAATCCCGGCGCTCATCCTGCCGCCGGTCTACTTCACCGTGGCCGACTTCGGGGCCGACTTCGCGGGCACGCTCAGCGTCGCGCCGGAGACGGCACAGGCGCTGCTCCGCGACGTCAGCGTCGCGGCCTCGAAGCGCTTCCGCTGCGTCGGCGTCGCGAACGTCCATCTCGAGCCGCGCCACGTCGAGTGCCTGAAGAAGGCGGTCGAGGAGGCCACGAAGGCCGGAGCCAGCGTCTGCTACGCCGACCTCACGAAGAAGCGCTGGGCCGAGCTCATGGGCCCGGTCTTCCAGGCGGGCGACCACGCCGGCGCCTGGGAGACGTCGCTCATGATGGCCGCCGCGCGCGACCGGGTCCGCGAGCGCGAGCGCATCAGCCTGGCGCCGATGGACGGGCTCATGCCCGCCCTCAAGAAGGGCGCGAAGACGTTCGTCGAGGCGGGCGGGGAGGAGGCGTACTTCGGCGATCCGACCGCGGCATCCGCCGAAGAAGGCGAGGGTTACTTCGAGGCGCTCGCCGAGGTGCTGTGCGTGTCGGTGATGGAGCACCTGGGGAGCGTCGCCAAGAGGTAGCCATCAGCGATCAGCCAATAAGGTGGGGCCTCCTAATCAAATGAATGAGCACCTCTGAGCTGATAGCTGACCGCTGATAGCTGATAGCTTGTCAATGGCCGCCTTCTCCACGACCATCCTCGTCCGCTTCTGCGACCTCGATCCGGCCGGGATCGCGTACTACCCGAACCTCGTCAACTACCTCCACGTTGCCTTCGAGGACTTCTTCGCCGGCTTCATCGGCCGGCCGTACCCCGACGTGTTCCGCGAGGGGCTCGGTTTTCCCACCGCGAAGGTGGAGATGGAGTACTTGTCGCCGGTCCACTACGGCGAGCGCGTCAGCGTCGCCGTCGCGGTCGAGCACCTGGGCCGAAGCTCGGTCCGCTTCCGCTACGAAGGCAGCGTCGATGGCCGTCCGGTCTTCCTGGCCCGCAACACGGCTGTCATCGTGGACATGCGTGCCTTTCGTCCGATCCCCATCCCGGAGCAGCTCCGGAATCGTCTCAAGGACGCCATGGAGCCAGCATCGGGCTAGAACCGCCACCCAATCCGGAGGTCCTCGTGAAGCGCGCCGCATGCTTCGTACTTCTTCTCACCCTGGCGGCCCTTCCGGCGGCCGCCGAATCCAAAAGACTGAACTCGACGGAGTCCAAGGCCGACTCCGAAACCCCATGGTCGGTCGACGAGGCGAAGGGCCCGACGAAGGCCGTGGCCTTCACCACCGACGAGGGCACCTGGCTCCACCTGGACGTTCACCCCGATGGGAAGCACCTGGTCTTCTCCCTGCTCGGAGACCTCTATCTGCTTCCCATCGCCGGCGGGTATGCACAGCGGCTCACCAGCGGCCCCGCCTATGACGTGCAGCCGCGCTTCAGCCCGGACGGGCGCTGGATCGCATTCGCCAGCGACCGCGGCGGGATCGAGAACGTGTGGATCTGCGATATCGCGGGCAAGAATGCGCGCGCGGTGAGCGCCGACAAGGAGTCCACGGTCTCGGCACCGACCTGGGCCCCCGACGGCGAATACATCGTGGCCCGCAAGCGCCTCACCGACGTGTCGAGCCTCGGAACCGTCGAGCTGTGGATGTGGCACCTGAAGGGCGGACAGGGTGTCCAGCTCACGAAGCGGGAGGAACAGCCGGACGCTGCGGACGTGGCCTTCTCACGCGATGGCCGCTTCCTCTTCTTCTCGGCGCGTGACAGCCGATACGTCTACAACCGCAACGTGAACGAGGGCATCTGGCAGATCAAGCGCCTCGACCGACGCTCCGGGCAGGTTGTGCCCGTCACCGGCGAGTTCGGCGGCGCGGCCGCTCCGGCGCTGAGCCCGGACGGCAGCACCCTCAGCTTCGTCCGGCGCGTGCGCGGAAAGACCCGCCTCGAGGCGATGGACCTCGCCTCGGGCCGCGTGCGCCTCGTGGCCGACGGCGTGCAGCGCGACAACCAGGAGGGCTTCGCGTTCCACGGCGTCTTCCCCGGCTACGCCTGGACGCCGGACGGGAGCGGCATCGTCGCAACTGCCGACAACAAGCTCTGGCGCTACGACGCGGCGAGCGGCGCGAGGAGCGCGATCCCCTTCAGCGCCAAGGTGGAGCAGACGGTGACGGAGGCGCTGCGCGTGCCGCACCGGCTCGGCAGCGATTCCGTCCGGGCGCGCCTGCTGCGCTGGCCCGTCGAGTCGCCCGACGGCAAGACCCTCGTCTTCTCGGCGCTCGGCCGCCTCTACGCCATGGACCTTCCAGGCGGCAAGCCACGCCGGCTGACGGACGCCAGGGACGTGGAGTCGTCGCCGTCCTTCTCGCCGGACGGCCGCGAGATCGCCTACGCCACCTGGAACGACGCCGACGGCGGCCACGTCTGGCGCCGGCCGCTCGCCGGCGGCGAGGCGCGCCGCGTCACCAGCGTGCCCGGCCAGTATGCGAACCCGGCCTTCTCCCCGGACGGCGGCCGCATCGCCTACGTGCGTGGCAGCGGCGCGACCTTTCGCAACGAGGACCTCGGCGACGAGCTGTGGTTCGAGATCCACTGGGCGCCGGCCGACGGCGGAGAGGGTCGGTACGTCATCGGCGTGAAGAACCGCGGCGCGAACCGGCGCATGCCGCGCCCGATTTTCTCGCCCGACGGCGAGCGGCTCTACTTCGTTGACGACGAGAGCCCGGCCAAGCCGACCGACCCGCCCAAGGCCGTGCTGTACTCGATCAAGCTGGACGGCACCGACAAGCGCGCGCACCTGACGATCGGTCAGGCCGAGGAGATCGCGGTCTCCCCCGACGGCCGCCACGCGGCGTTCAGCGAGCGCCACAACGCCTGGGTGACTGCGCTGCCGATCGCGAAGGATGCGATCGAGGTCGCCCTCGAGAACGGCGCGCTTCCCCTGGGACAGCTCACCGACGAGGGCGGCGAGTGGGTGGCCTGGGCCGACGGCGGCAGGACCGTCACCTGGATCTTCGGCCCCACCTATCACCGCCTCGCCCTGGACAAGGCGCTGCCCGCACCCGAGCCCGAGACGCCCAAGCAGACCGCGGTGAAAGGGAGGAAGGCGGCCGACGCCAAGGAGGACGAGAAGAAAAAGAAGAAGCTTCCCGAGTCGCAGGCGATCGAGATCGCTCTCGAGGTCCCGCGCGCGAAGCCGACCGGCGTCACGGCGTACCTCGGGGCGCGCATCGTCAGCATGAAGGCGGACGAGGTCATCGAGAACGGCGTCCTCGTCGTGGACGGCGACCGCATCCTCGCGGTCGGGCCGGCGGCGACGGTGAAGATTCCGGCCGGCGCGCGCAGCGTCGACGTATCGGGCAAGACCATCATCCCGGGCTTGTTCGACGAGCACGCGCACCTGCACTATTCGACCGACGACATCCTTCCCCAGCAGCCGTGGAAGTACGACGCCAACCTCGCCTATGGGATCACCTCGACGCACGACATCTCGGCCGGCACGCACGAGTCCTTCACGCAGTCCGAGATGGTCGAGGCGGGCCTCATGCGTGGGCCGCGCATCTTCACGACCGGCTTCATCCTGTACGGCGCCGACCTGCCCGGCCGCGCCGTCGTCAAGAGCCTGGACGACGCCCGCCATCACGTCCGGCGCCTGAAGTCGCTCGGCGCGATCAGCGTCAAGTCGTACATGCAGCCGGGCCGCAACCAGCGCCAGTGGATCATGCAGGCCGCCCGCGAAGAGGGCGTGATGGTGGTGCCCGAGGGGGGCGGCGACCTCGAGAACGACATGACCATGATCCTCGACGGCCACACCACGATCGAGCACGCACTGCCGTTCGCGCCGCTCGCGACCGACGTCGTCACGCTGTTCGGCCAGAGCCGCACCGCCTACACGCCGACGCTGCTCGTGGCCTACGGCGGCCTGGCCGGCGACCGCTGGTTCCACCAGCACTTCGAGCTCTGGAAGGACGAGCGACTCCAGAGCCACGTGCCTCAAGGCATCGTCGATACGCTCGGCCGAGTCCGCAGCGTCATGGCGACCGATCCCGTTGACTGGCACCATCTGGCCGTGGCTGCCTCGGCGAAAGCCATCGAGCGCGCCGGCGGCCGCGTCAACCTGGGCGGGCACGGCCAGATGCAGGGCCTGGGGCCGCACTGGGAGATGTGGGCGTTCGTCCAGGGCGGGATGACACCGCTCGAGGCGATCCGGGTGGCGACGCTGAACCCGGCGCGCACCCTGGGCCTCGACCAGGACCTGGGCTCGCTCGAGGCCGGCAAGCTCGCGGATTTCGTGGTCCTCGACGAGAACCCGCTCGAGGACATCCACAACAGCGAGGCCGTGTCGCTCGTGGTCAAGAACGGGGCAGCGCTACGCCCCCAGGACCTTGCGCTGCCGAAGAGGTGATCAGGGCAACGACGCCCAGGCTTTGACTTCCTGGTCCTGGACGATGCCGACGCTGACCGCCACCACGCCGGCGGCGATCCTTCGATCGCCACGCCTCAGCGTCAAGCGGATCTCGTAGTAACCCGGCTCGTGGAAGGCGTGTCGCGACGAGAAGCGGCGTGCCATCCTCGTGTCGACGTCGAAGGGCGGGCAATCGCTCTCCTGGACGCTGCGGCCGCCGTCGCCCCAGTCCCACTCGAGCGCCGGGCAGTAGAACTCCTCGAGGTCGTCGCCGCCCACGAGCTGACCGGTCACGAGGACCATGGCTGGAGGGAATGCGCTCCGCGGAGTCGCCCGGACGTCGAGGTGCGGGCTGCTCGCTCCACTGCGGTCGGCGGCCGTCGCCGGTGCGCCGAGCGCAACGAGGACCAACGGGACTACGGGAAGCAAGCGCCGCATCGCCGGACCCTCCTGGAGCCGCCTTCGGCTCCAACGTCATCTCGTCGAATGCAACGAGCAGGCCGGATCCCTGTCGGGTGTGATCGGTCGCACCAAGTTGTGGGGCGCCGGCTCGCGCACCGTGGCCGTAAGGGGCTGCGACCAGAGCACGAGGATGCCGAGGCGGGAGGACAGCTTGTGATCTCCAGCCCCAGAACGTGTGACGCGGTGCACAGGGCTGCGCGACATTTCGTGTCGCGCCGACACACCTCGGACTGAGTCGAGCGACGGTTCAGGGCGCTGAGCGGGCGCCCTTCGCGTTCACCAGCGGTGGTACGCCGGGTGGCCTGGCTCGACGGCGACGAACGTCCCGCGGCACGTTGCGCAGACCTTGCCTCCCGCTTCGAGCGTGCCCTCGACCACACAGCGTCTGTCCTCCCGCGAGACGGGACGTGCGCGCAGGATCAGCTCGGCGTCGACGGGAGTCGGCCGCTTCAAGGTGATCGAGTAGTCCGCGGTCACCGTCGGTGGGATCTCGCTCTGCCCCGCCGCCCTCATCAGCTCGTGGGCTGCCGTCCAGTTGCAGTGGCAGTCGAGCAGCGTTCCGATGATCCCGCCGTTCAGCACGCCCTCGAAGGCCGTATGGTGCGGCTCCGGACGGAAGCGAGCGACGACCTCCTCGCCCTCGACGAAGCTTCGGATGTGGAGGCCCTTGTCGTTGGCAGGCCCGCATCCGAAGCAGACGCTACTCGGGGCGTAGCGCTCCTGGAGGCTCTCCACGGCTCGGAGTCTACTTCGGCTCGAGGGCGGCCAGCAGCTCTCCTCTCAGTAGAGCTTCAGGTCCATGTTGTCGGCCGCGACGTCCGTGAGGTCGACGATGGCCGCGGCGTTTACGCCGATCGCGATCGCGATCGCCTCGGAGACCTCCTCCCGCGTCGCCCCGAACTTCAGCGCCTTCTTGATGTGGCCTTCGAGGCAGCCCTGGCACTTCGCCGCCAGGCTCGCGGCGATGGCGATCAGCTCCTTCGTCTTCCGGTCCAGGGCCGAGGGTTTGTAAGTCTCTTTGTAGAAATGAAAGTAGATCTCACGGAAACGCGGGTCGACCATGGTGTACGAGTTGGACTGGGGCTTCGGCGCGCCGTTGTCCTCCTCCGGGAACGGGACATGGTGTTTCTTCTCGTCACTCACGGCCGACCTCCTCCAGTACCTTCGAGACGGCCTGTTCGTATGCCGCCGTCGCGTCGCGATAAGCATGGCCGTGGCCCTCGCTGGGAACGACGAGCGCCTCCGCTTGCGGTCCGGCCGCAGCCTTCAGGTCTTGCGCGATTGCAGCCGGCATGCGTTCGTCTCCGCTTCCCGCCACGAACAATGCCGGACGTCCTCGCAGCTTCGCCGATGCATTCAGGATGTCCAGGTCGTCCGGATCGAAGCCGGCCCGGCGTCCCATCCAATACACGGTCAGATCGGCCGTCGGCCACACGGGCACCCAGGGCAAGAGGCTGCGCACTACGCGGATCAGGAGCGGCGGTCGTGTCGGCGAGGAGGAAGGCCGCGATGCCATCCCGCGGAACAGCTCCAGGTGATGCCGCGCCGTGTCCCGAAGGCTGCGGTAGCTGCTGTCGCACACGACGCCCATGATCTGCGGCTCCTCGGCAGCCGCCAGCACCGCCGCGGCTCCGCCGAAGGAGATGCCCCAGGTCACGATCGGCAGCGGCGCGCGCTTCCTCGCGTCGTCCACCGCCCCGAGGACGTCGAGCCGCTCGCCCCAGCCCAGGCTCCTCACCGTGCCCCCGCTTGCGCCGTGACGGCGCAGGTCGAAGAGCAGCGCATTCCAGCCCGCCTTGTGCAGGAACGGAACCTTGCGGATCATCTCGATGCGCGACCGATTCAGGCCATGGACGAGGACGACCGTTCCACGCGCGCTCCCGGCCGGCACCCACCAGCCCTGCAGGGCGACGCCGTCCCGGGACTGGAATGCCGCCTCCTCGAACGCGAGATCGAGAGACGCGGGCGTGAGGCCCGCGTTCTCGTTGTCCGTCATCTCGAATCGCCGCGAGGTGAAGAGTCCCGCCAGGAGCCACGGGAAGAGCCCGAAGAAGATCACGACGAACCCGGCGACCAGCGTCAGGGCGAGGCGCTTCAGCCATCGCCTCAAACGCCGATCCCCGCTCGGTTCACCGGGCGATGATAGCAGTTGGCTCGGAGGGGAGCGCAGAAGCCGACACGACGGCCGCGCCGATGGAACGGCTCTGGGGGCATTGGAGCCGGTCCCGCGCGCCGTCACCCCGTCTGGATCCCACGCTCTCCTCCGATGCTCGACCGGAGTTACGCCGGCCATGACTCGTTGTTCCGCCCGGGCTTGTCAAAGGTTGTCAGCATTCGGATAGGATCTCCGCGTGGGCGAGCCCGAGACGTTGCTTCTCGTCGCTTCGGGCGCAGCCACGGGATTCGTGGGCGCCCTGTTGGGGCTCGGCGGTGGCGTCTTCCTCGTTCCGCTGCTGAGCCTCGTCCTTCACCTTCCCATCCGCACCGCGATCGGCGCGAGCCTGGTGTCGGTGATCGCGACAGCCTCGGCGTCCGCAACCGTGAACCTGAACCGCGGCCTCGTGAACATGCGCCTCGGGCTGGCCCTGGAAGTTGCGACCAGCGTCGGAGGGCTCACGGGTGGCCTGCTGGCCAGCTTGCTAACACAGCGCCAGCTCTTCCTCGCATTCGGATCGACTCTGCTCGTCATGGGGATGCTGGTCATCCTGCGCTCCGGACGGCGCAACGTGATCCCCGACGACGAAGCCGAGCCGGGCCTACTCGGCGGTCGACTTCAAGAGGGTGAACGCGGCTACGTCTACCGCATGAAGCGACTCCCCTTCGGTCTCGGCGCCTCGCTGGCTGCAGGCGCGATCTCCGGGCTGCTCGGGATTGGCGGCGGGATCGTGAAGGTGCCGGCCTTGAACACATTCTGCGGGATCCCGATCCGCGTGGCCGCCGCGACGAGCGCCTTCATGATCGGCGTGACCGCAGCCGCCTCGGCGTTCATCTACTGGCAGCGTGGCGACATCTCGCCGGCCATCAGCGCGGCGGTGGCGCTCGGCGCGCTTCCCGCCGGCCTGCTCGGGGCCCGCCTCTCGGAGCGCATCGAGGCCCGCCTGCTCAAGATGCTGATGGCCGCGGTCCTGATGCTCGTGGGCGCGCGCATGGGCCTGGAGGGCCTGTGACGGCCAGCGACCTCACGCGCGCCGTCGAGGTGGTCCTCACGGTCGGCCTCATGCTCAGCGCCGGGCTGCTCACCTATGGCCTGCTCAGTTCCGCTCCGGCGCTCCAGTGGGGCATCCTGCTGTTGCTGCTCACGCCGGTCGCTCGAGTGGTGGTGCTGACCGTGGGGCTCTTTCACGAACGGGACTGGCTCTTCGGAGTGCTGTCCCTCTTCATCCTGGGCGTGCTCGCCGCTTCGATGCTCGTGGGGGCCAGGCTGTCTTGAGGCCGGGACGTCTGCGGGCGGTGCTGTTCGACTGGGACGGCACTCTCGCGGACACTGCCGAGATCAGCTTCCAGGTCTATGCCGCCCTCTTCGCCTCCTTCGACATCGCGTACGAACGCGACGATTTCGAGCGTACTTATTCTCCCGACTGGTACCGCACTTTCGAGGCCATGGGCCTGCCTCGCGAACGCTGGCCGGAAGCCGACGAGCGCTGGCTGGAGCTCTACGCGCGCGAGCGCAGCCAGCTGCTGCCGGGCTCCGCCGAGGGCCTCGCCGGTCTCCGGGAGCACGGCCTGCTGCTCGGCCTGGTGACGAGCGGAACGCGCTCCCGAGTCGAGAGGGACCTCGAACGCCTCGAGGTCGGCGGCTTCTTCGGGGTGGTCATCTGCGGCGGTGACACCGTGAATCGCAAACCGCATCCGGAGCCGTTGCTGGTCGCCCTCGACCGGCTCGACGTCGCGGCCGGCGATGCCGCCTACGTGGGCGACAGCCCCGAGGACGTGGCGATGTCGCGCGCCGCCGGCGTGTTCTGCATCGGCATTCCCGGTGGCTTCCCCAACCACGCAGCATTGGCCACGGCGGGGCCTGACCTGCTCTCGGAGAGCCTGGCAGCGGCCATACGCGAACTGGTCGGCTGAGGTAAACTCCCCCGCTCGTGACCTCGTCGAGCATCCCCATGATCGACCTGCAGGCGCAGTATCGCGGCCTGAAGGTCGAGATCGACGCCGCGCTGCAGCGCGTGGTCGACAGCGCCCAGTTCATCGGCGGTCCCGACTGCCGCGCCCTCGAGGAGGAGTTCGCGGCGTACTGCGGCGTTCGCCACGCGGTGGGCGTGGCGAACGGAACCGACGCCCTCACGATCGTGCTGCGCGCTCTCGGGGTGGGACCCGGCGACGAAGTGGTCACGGTCGCCAACACCTTCATCGCGACCGTCGAAGCCATCCTTCTCAACGGCGCGCGCCCGGTATTCGTGGACGTCGAGGAGTCGAGCTTCACGCTCGACGTCGGGAAGCTCGAGCGGGCCATCACTCCCGCCACCCGGGCCATCGTGCCTGTCCATCTCTACGGCCACGCGGCCGACATGCACCCGATCTTGGACGCGGCGCGTCGCCACGGCATCCCGGTGGTCGAGGACGCGGCCCAGGCGCACGGAGCCCGGATCGGCGAGCGGCGCGTTGGGAGCTTCGGTGCCGCGGGCTGTTTCAGCTTCTACCCGGGCAAGAACCTCGGAGCGTGGGGCGACGCCGGGATGGTCGTCACGGACGACGCCGAGCTCGCGCGGCGCGTGCGGCAGATCGCCAACCACGGGGCTGGCGCGACCAAATACGACAACGTGGTCGTCGGCACCAACAGCCGTCTCGATTCGCTCCAGGCGGCGGCGCTGCGCGTGAAGCTGCGCCACCTCGACGACTGGAACCGCGTGCGGCGCGAACGCGCGGCGGACTACGCCGCTGCGCTCCGCGGGCTGCCCAACGTCGTGCTGCCCCGGGAACGCGCCGGCTGCACGTCCGCCTGGCATCTCTTCTCGATTCGCATGGCAGACCGCGATCGCCTCGCAGCCCATCTCGGAGCGAACGGCATCGCCACGTCGTTCCACTACACGAAGCCGATCCACCTCCAGCCCGCCCTAGCCGGTCTGGGCGGGAAGCCCGGCGACCTGCCGGTGTCGGAGGGTCTCTGCCGCGAGGTGATGCAGGTGCCGCTCTTCCCCGAGATGTCGAGGGATCAGGTGGCACGCGTCGCCGACGAGATCCGCGCCTTCTGCGCGAGCGCCGTGGCGCGCGCTTGAAGCGCCACCGCCGGCGTCTGCCGCTGCACGCGGCGCTCGCCCTGGCTGTCTGCGTCCTCGGAAGGCCCGCCTTCGCCGACACGGAGTTCCTGCCTGAGGTCAGCGTCCGCCTCCAGGCGGCGCGCTACGTGCCGAGCGACACCGACCTCGTCTACGAGGGCTGGATCGGAGCCGGCGCCGGACTCGCGCGCTTCGGCCGGACCACCGCGTACTTCGCCGCCGACGTGGAGACGATCCTCGGCAACGAGCGGCGCCAGTTCGAGGCCACCCAGGCCAACTACCACCTCGAGCTGGGCGCGCGCCGCGCTCTCGCCCGCGACCGCGCTCTGTCGGCGTTCCTCCATCACGTCTCGCGGCACGAGCAGGACCGGAGCAAGCCGGAGGCCGTCGACTGGAACATGCTCGGCGTGCGCTTCGAGGCGCCCTTCCCCGCGGAGTTCAAGCTGCCCGGTCGGCTCGCCGTCGGCATGGGCCACACCACCCAGCAGTCGCTGATCGGCTATCGCTGGGAGCTGACGGGCCAGGTGGTGGCCGACGCGGTGACGCGCCCCTTCGGCATCCTGTACGCCGTGTTCGGGGTCCGCATGGTGAGCGCCGAGCCCGAGGCACCCTTCGCGCGCCTGGGCTTCCTGGACTTCCAGGCCGAGGCGGGCATGCGCTTCCGTCGCAACGGCCGGATCATCGAGACCTTCCTCGCGCTCGACCACCGGAACGACGTCCTGATCGCGGAGCCCCTCACGGATACGCGCGTCCTGCTGGGCTTCCGCATCCGGGTGGGCCGGCGCCATTTCGCCGCGCCCGAGGATCCGAGACCTAGGGATTCCGAGTGAGCAGCCGAAGCTGGACCTCAGCGGCCTTCCGGACCTCGAGGTGGCGGCTCTCCGCCAGCAGCTTGCGGAGGTAGTCCACGTCCTCCTGGCGTGTCATGCCGCGGACCAGGATCTGGCCGATGTGACGGTCCCCGGAGTGCTCCTTCAGCAGGTCGACGTTCCTGATCCTCTTCGCGGCCTCCTGGCGGACGAAGAAGTGACGCTCGCTGTCGATCACTTCGAGGAGCATCTCGTCCTCGTCGTGGTCCGGAACGAGGCTCGCGATCCGGTACAGCAGCTCGTCGTCCGAGAGCGAGAGCCAGCCGGCGCGAACCGCCTCCGGACCCTCCTTCCACGGCCGCCTGCGCTGGATGTCGTCGACGGGCGCGTTCATCCCGCCAGTCCGAGGAGGGCCGCGGCCCTCCGCCGGAACTCGTGGAGCACCTGCTCCACGGCGCGCCGCTGCGCCGCGCTGATGCCGCGGAAGCGTACGCCGAACGAGTGCCCGTCGGTCGGGTCGCCGGCCGCGCGCACCCAACGGGCTTCGGCCAGCAGGCGCGTCGCGGCCGCGCGCTCCTTGAACCGGATCTCGAGGGCGACCTTCTGCCCCACGCGCGGCGGGCGGTCGTCGCAGTGCACGCGGGCGCCGCGCGGGCTGAGGTTCGTCACGTAGCCGCTCATCTGCCGCCGGCCGACCACGACGCGGCATGGAGCGAGATACGGCTCGATCCGGCTGGTGCGGCGCTTGTCTTTACGGTCCGGCGGCCGACGCGGCAAGGGGCGTCCTACCCGGAGGCTCAGGTCTGCGGTTTCGGCTCGGCCGCCGGGAGAGGCTCACTGGATTCCGTCGGCTCGCCGTTGAGAAGGGCCTTCAACTCCTTCCCCATCTTGAAGTAGGGGATCTTCTTCGGCGGGACGTCCACCTTCTCGCCCGTCTTCGGGTTGCGGCCCTTGCGCGGCGCGCGGTTGCGGAAGCGGAAGCTCCCGAAGCCACGGATCTCGACCTCCTCCCCGTTCTGCAGGGCGGTCACGATGCTCTTGAGGGCCGCCTCGACGATGATGCCGGACTGGACCTGGGTGATGTCGAGGCGCTTGGCCACGATGTTGATCAGGTCGGCCTTGGTCATCGCGTTGCGCGACTGATCGTTCATATGGGGGCCGAAATCGGCAAAAAGTCTAGCCGCGCGATCCCCCGAAGTCAAGGCAGCGTTTGGAGATAGCCAACGGCGCTAGCGCGGCCGCCCGGGCGGTGCAGGCGAGCGGCCGCCGGATGGCCCGACTCAGGCGTCCGACTTCTTGTGCTTGATCCCGACTGGCTTCTGGCGGACCTTCTGAGGGGCGGCCTCGAACGTCTTGGCGAGGGCCTTCTCGACCTTCTCCTCGATCGCGCTGATCGTCTTGCCTTCGACCTCGGCGATCTCGCTCGTGATCAGGAACTTCGCGCGATCGAGCATCCGCTTCTCGCGGAACGACAGCGCCTTCTTCTTCGCGAGGAAGGTCAGGCCCTTCAGGACGTGGGCGACCTCGAAGAGGCTGCCGGTCCTCATCTTGTCAGAGTTCTCCTTGAAGCGTCCCTTCCAGTTGGAGCTCTGCTCGATGTTGCCGTCACCGAGGATCGTGAAGATCTTGCGGACGTCGGCGGCCGTGATCACGGGCCGCAGGCCGACGCCGTCGACGTTCTGTTGCGGGACCCACACGCGCGAGTCGTTCGAGAGGATGCGGAGCTTGTAGAGGCTGATCTTCCCTCCCGGGATGGGGCGCGACTGGATGCTCTCGACCACGCCGATGCCGTGATTGGGATAGATGACCTTCTCGCCGACCTGGAACTCCACGCGAAACCTCTCTTTCGTTACTCGCCGTTGTGATCGGTTGGGTGGGCCAAGGGATTCTTACGGCCGAGAGATGAGTGTACCAAACCTTGGCGGCCGCGGCAAAGCCGCAGCGCGCTCTAAGCCGGCGCGGCCAGTTCCCGGAGCCCGGCCACGCAGCGGTCCACGTCCTCTTCGTTGTTGTAGAAGTGGGTGGAGATGCGCACGCCCTCGGGCTTGCGCGTGACGTGGATGCCCCGCTCCCGCAGCGCCCGGCAGGCGCCGCGCGGATCGGCGAGCTGCACCAGCGTCTCCCCCGAGCGATGCGCGCCGGCGGGGGACAGCACCAGGAAGCCCGCCTGCTCGAGCAGCCCCGTCAGGTATGCGTTCAGCTCCAGCACGCGCTGCGCGATGGCCTCGATGCCGATGCCCATCAGGTACTCGACCGCAGCGCCGAGCGCCACCGCGCTGGCGAAGGCAGGGCAGCCGAGCTCGTAGCGCCGCGCGGACGCGAGCAGCCTGTACTCGCGGTTGTTGTAGTCGAACGGACGCTCCACGCTGCGCCAGCCGATCGCACGCGGGGGCCGCTGCAGCAGCTCCCGGCTCACGTAGGCGAAGCCAGTGCCGTAGCCCGCGCAGAGCCACTTGTAACCGGCTGACGCGAGTGCATCGATGCGGCTCCGCTTCACGTCCACGGGAAAGGCGCCTACGCTCTGGCTGCCGCAGACCACGAGCCGGCGATGCTCCTTCAGGGCACCGAAGGCGTCGAGGTCCTGGCGGCAGCCGTTCGAGAACTGCACGTGGCTGATGCAGATCGTGGCGGCCCGCGGCGCGTCCGCCGCGGCGAAGGACTCGAGGTGCAGCACACCCTCGACGGCCGGAACGAAGTGAACGGCCACGCTGCGGTGGAGCCATGGCAGCGTCACGGCGGGAAACTCGAGCTCGTCGGAGAGCACGGCGCCGTCGCCGGCCAGCAGGTCGGCGATCAGGTTCATCGCCGTCGAGGTGTTCACGACGAAGGCGACCTCGTCGGCCTCGGCGCCGATCAGCCGCGCGACTGCGTCTCGGGCTTGCTCCTGGCGCTCGAGCCAGGCGACCCACTCGTCGCCGCCGCTCGCTTCGCGCAGGTAGGCCGCGACCGCCTCGCTCACCGGCCGCGGCATCGGGCTCCCCGAGGCGGCGTTCAGGAAGACGCTCGTGGACGTCGCTGGAAAGTCCCGCCGGATCTCGTCCCAGGCGGCCATCGCGCCGAAGCATAGCGCAGCCGCGGCGCCCGGCGCGGCTCGCGCCCGGCTAGGAAGCCGTCCAGCGCAACTCCGCCGCCCGGATCTGGCCGTCGAGGCGCGGCTCGAACCACAGCCGGCTCACCACTGCGTAGACGTCGGCCATCGAATAGAGCGGCACGAGCGGCACGTCGATCGCGACCTTGGCCGCGAGGCGGGCGAGCAGCATGCGACGCTCGTCGGTCCCGAGTGGCGCAGCTGCGTCCCGGACCATCCTGTCCAGCGCCGGGTTCGCGTAGCCGCCCGCGTTGGCCAGGCCGAGCCCCTTCCCCCGTGTGTGGAGCAGCGATTCGTAGGACCCGCGACCGTCTCCCGTCTCGCTCGTCCACGAGCGCAGGCACAGCGTCGTGTCGCGCGCCTCGACGCGACGGGCGAGCTCGGCCTCGGACTGATGACGCGCTCTCAGGCTGACGCCGACCTTCCGCAGGTCCGCCGCGATGGCCCCGGCGACGGCGCGGCTGTCGACATCGTCCGCCGCGTCGAGCACGATCTCGAAGCCGCTTGCGTAGCCCGCCGCTTGCAGCAGGCGGCGCGCCCCGCTGCGGTCGAA
>DATFEN010000092.1:0-10971 GCA_035251085.1 Vicinamibacteria bacterium
GACATCGTCGGCGCGAGCTGCGTCGGCGTCGACGTCACGATGCGCCCGGACTCCTAGAGGCGCTCCGAGCGGGTGACGTTTCTGAGGTAGGCTCTGCTCCGGACGAGCCATGAGTCCGGACCTGCGCTATCCGATCGGCCCCTTCGAGGAACAGGCGGAGATCCGCCACGAAGACATCTCCCGCTACATCCGCGAAATCGAACGATTGCCGGCGGCGATGCGCCAGGCGGTCGCGGGCTTGTCCGAGGCGCAGCTAGAGACGCAGTACCGGGCGGGCGGGTGGACGCTGCGCCAGGTGGCGCACCACGTGCCCGACAGCCACCTGAACAGCTACGTGCGCATGCGGCTCGCACTCACCGAGGACGAGCCGACGATCCGTCCCTACTTCGAGGACCGCTGGGCCACCCTCGCCGACGCCAGCCGCGCGCCCGTGGGCCTCTCGCTCGACTTGTTGGAGGCGCTACACGCGCGCTGGGCGTTCATGCTGCGCGAGATCACGCCAGAGCAGTGGCTGCGGACGTTTCGTCACCCGGAGCGGGGCACCGTGACCCTGCAGGGGAACCTCGCGCTCTACGCGTGGCACGGCCGGCACCACGTAGCGCAGATCGCGTCGGCACGCGAGCGCGTCGGCTTGGGCTGAGGAGGCGTGGGCCTACAACGGCTGGGCGCAGTCTAGGACTCCATGGAGAGGTTCCAGGCTCTCCTGCTAGCCGGGGCGCTGGCCGGATGCCGCGGCGCGCCCAACCCCGACACGCTGGTCGTGCTCGCCGAGCGCGACCTGGAAGGCCTGGACCCGCACACCTCCGGCCAGGTCTGGCAGACGCAGATGGTGCTGTCGAACGTCTACGAGAGCCTCGTCGCCGTCGACCGCACGATGGCGCTGCGGCCGGGCCTCGCGGTCTCTTGGTCGAATTCCGACGATCTCACCTGGGAGTTCGAGCTACGCCCGGGTGTGCGCTTCCAGGATGGCGAGCCCCTCGAGGCGGAAGACGTCATCTTCAGCCTGGAGCGCGCCCGCAAGCACCCCGACTCGGTGTTGCGCGTCAACCTCGCTACCCTCGAGGAGGTGCGCGCCGTGGATGGCCGCGTGCGGCTGCGCACGACCGAGCCGGACGCCTCGCTCCTGCCCCGGCTGCGGGAGGTGTTCATCGTGTCGCGGCACTGCGTCGAGCGCACCGGAGAACCTGGCCTGGCTGCGCACTCGTGCGGCACCGGCCCGTACGCCATCGCCGGGCGCTCGGTGGGGGACTACGTCGATCTCGCGCGCTTCGACGGTTACTGGGGTGGAGCGCCGCCCATCGCGAAGGCGCGCTTCGTCGCGCGCGCCCACGCAGCGGCGGATGTCGGACAGTTCGTTCCCCCGTCGGGGCGCGTCATGTTCTGGTCGCGTCCGGGCGCCGCCCGCTCCCAGACGCCGGAGCGCGAGGCGCTCCGACAGGAGGGGCCGGGTCTCGCGGTCCTGTACCTGAGCTTCGACCTGAACGGACCGACGAGCCCCGCGGTGGTCCTCCCCGACGGCTCGCGCGTCAACCCCTTCCGCGACGCGCGGGTCCGCGAAGCCATCGGCCAGGCGATCGACCGCGAGCGGCTCCGGCGAGCGGTCAGTGGCCAGGCCATCGAGGCCGCGCAGTTCGTCTCCGCGTTCGTCACGGGCTTCGACCCCGCGCTCTCGGTTCCAAGGCCGGACCCCGAGGGCGCGCGCCGTGTGCTCGCCGAGACGCCGTTCCGAGGCGGTTTCCAGGTGGAGTTGGACCTTCGGGAGATCCATGTCGGCCTCGGGCCGCCGCTCGCGGAGGACCTTGCCCCGCTCGGCATCCGCGTCCGCAGCAACGTGGTCTCCGAGTACGAGTTCTTCCGCCGTCTGCGTGAAGGGCGCACGTCCCTGGCCGTGCAGCGCTTCTCCTGCTGGACCGGCGACGCGCAGACGTTCTACGACAAGGTGATCCACTCGCGGCGACCGGAGCTCGGCTACGGCGTCTTCAACTATTCCTACGCGGAGAACCCGGTGGCCGGGCTCGACGCCGAGATCGAGGCGGCGCGCCGCGACATGGATGCCCACCGGCGCCTGGCGGCGCTCAGCGCGCTGACGCAGCGCGTGCTCACGGCGCGCCTCGCCATCCCGCTGCTGCAGGAGAGGGACCTCGTCTTCACCTCGCCCGAGGTCGAGTGGGCCCCGCGCGCCGACACGTTCCGCCTTGTGAGCGAGATGCGCTTCCGTGAAGCGGGTCGCTGACGGGTTGGCTGCGTCGCGGCCCTTGCAGGTGATGCGGCTTTAGGCGGCGCTCTAGAGGGCCTCACAGAATGGAACAGTCGATCATCCACATTGCTTTGGTAGTTCGTGACTACGACGAAGCCATCGCCTTCTATTGCCACACACTTCATTTCACCCTGGTCGAAGATACTCATCAGCCGGAACAGGATAAGCGCTGGGTGGTCGTAGCTCCTCCGGGATCGAAGGGCACGAGCCTCCTCTTGGCCCGGGCCGCGACGCCTGAGCAAGAGTCGTTTATTGGCCAACAGACCGGCGGCCGAGTATTTCTGTTCCTGCGCACGGATGACTTCTGGCGGGATTACAAGGAAATGCTTGCGGCGGGGATCAAGTTCGCTCGAGGCCCAACGACTGCCCCGTACGGAACAGTGGCCGTTTTCGAAGATCTGTATGGAAACCTTTGGGATCTGATTGGCCCCGCCGAAAGCCGCGTTCGGAGGTCTTGCTGAGCGTCGAATGACGGCAATCTCCGTACTCTGGCGACGACTGGACACCCCCGGTCACGATGCCTGTCGGCTGTTGGGAACTGACAACGCCTGGGAACTTGATGGCACGGCCGTTTTCCGTCATTCGGGCGCCCCCGCGCAGCTCAGGTATTTCGTGGCGTGCGACCTGAAGTGGTTCACGCAGAGAGGGCACGTCCGAGGCTGGCTGGGCGTACAGCCCGTCGACTTCGCGATAGCGAGGACGACCGAAGGCGTCTGGACCCTCAACGGCAAGGTCGTACCGGGTCTCGAGAGCTACGTCGATCTCGACCTCAGCTTTACTCCGGCAACGAACCTCCCGCAATTGCGCCGCGTGGCCTTGGCCGAGGGGCAATCAAGCGACCTGCCCGTCGCTTGGCTCGACGTAGCGGTTGGCGCTCTCGGGGGCTTGCCGCAGCGGTACGAGCGGCGGGCCGAGACGACCTATTGGTACGAAGCACCCACTGTCGGCTATACGGGGTTGCTCGAAGTCGCACCAACCGGCTTCATCCGGCACTATCCTGGTCTGTGGGAAGCGGAACCCTGAGTCCCGTCAGTCGTTGACGGTGAGGTAGGTGTAGCCCTCGAGGGCTTCTTCGTAGCGTCTCATCAGGCGGCCCGACTCGGCGGGGGTGAGGCGCTTGTCGCGGACCGCGTCCTCGGCGGCGCTGCGCACCTTCGACACGAGGTCGTCCTTGGAATACTGCACGTAGGAGAGCACCTCCGTGACCGAATCGCCCTCCACGACGTGATCGACGCGGTAGTCCTCGCCGTCGAGGCGGACATGGACCGCGTCGGTGTCTCCGAAGAGGTTGTGGAGGTCGCCCAGGATCTCCTGGTAGGCGCCCACGAGAAAGCTCGCGATGTAGTAGGGCTCGCCGTTCGTCGGGTGGAGATCCAGGAAATCCCGGACGTCCTTGAGGTCGATGAACTGGTCCATCTTCCCGTCGCTGTCGCAAGTGAGGTCGGCGAGCACGGCCCGCCGGGACGGCGCCTTGTTCAGGCGGTCGAGGGGCAGCGTGGGAAAGAGCTGGCGCACCGCCCAGTGGTCGGGGAGGGACTGGAACAGCGAGAAGTTGCAGTAGTAGGTGTCGGTGAGCTGCTTCTCGAGGCCTTCGAGGTCGTCGGGCACGTAGGGCAGCTCGCGGACGATCTTCAGGATCTTCTCGCACGTCGCCCAGAACAGCTGCTCGAGGCGCGCGCGGGCGCGCAGATCCAGGACGCCGAGGTTGAAGGCGGTCGTGCCCTCTTCCTTGAGCTGTAACGCGTCGTGCCAGGCCTCCAGGTAGTTCTTCCGGGTCGCCGAGGCGTAGGTCTCGTAGAGCGACTGGAGGATGCGGTGCTCAGCGTCCTCGCTGGGCTCGGGCACCTGGCCCAGGAGGATCTCGTTCGAGCCGAGGACGTTGAAGACGAGCACCGAGTGGTGCGCCACGAGCGCGCGCCCGGACTCGGTGACGATGTCGGGATGCGGCACGCCCTTGGCGTTGCAGGCCTCGGCCACCTGGCTCACGACGTCGGAGGCGTATTCCTGCAGCGTGTAGTTCACCGAGGAGTGGAAGTTCGTCTGGCTGCCGTCGTAGTCGACGCCCAGCCCGCCGCCGCAATCGATGTAGCGCATGTTGGCGCCCAGGGCGTGGAGCTCGACGTAGATGCGGCTGGCCTCCTGCAGCGCGTCCTTTATCGCGCGGATCGCCGTGATCTGCGAGCCGATGTGGAAGTGGAGGAGCTGCAGGCAGTCGAGCATGTCCAGGCCGCGCAGCCGCTCGACCGCCGCCACCATCTCGGTGGTGGTCAGCCCGAACTTCGAACGGTCGCCGGTGGACTCGACCCACTTGCCCGCCCCCTTGGTCGAGAGTCGGGCCCGAACGCCGATCACGGGCCGGATGTCGAGCTCGCGGGACGCGTTGAGGATGGTATCCAGCTCGCCGAGCCGGTCCATCGTGATCACGACCTGACGGCCGAGCTTGCGGGCGAGCAGGGCGGTCTCGATGTACGCGCGGTCCTTGTAGCCGTTGCAGAGCACGAGCGCCTCGGGGTTGTCCTGCAGCGCGAGGGCTACGAGCAGCTCGGGCTTCGAGCCGGCCTCGAGGCCGAGGTGGTAGGGTCGACCGTAGTCGATCAGCTCCTCGACGACGTGGCGCTGCTGGTTCACCTTGATGGGGTAGACGCCGCGGTAGCTGCCCCGGTAGTCGTTCTCCACGATGGCCTGCTGGAACGAGCCGCAGAGCTGCTGCACGCGCGTGCGCAGGATGTCCGAGAAGCGGATCAGCACCGGCAGGTTGATGCCGCGGCTTCGCAGATCGTCGACGAGCTCCTTGAGATCGATCCTCGGCGAGCCCGCTCCCGCAGGCGACACCTCGACGTGGCCGGCCTCGTTGATGGTGAAGAAGTCGCGGCCCCAGCCGTGGACGTTGTAGTGCTCGATCGCATCCTTGACCGTCCAGGCGCGAAGCTCGGTCTGCAATGGCCTAGCGGTCTCCTCGGGGCTCTCGCGGGCGCATTGTAGCGCCCGGCCCGAGCGTGTCCAAGGAAAAGTGGGCGCTCAACTGCCCTGGGGGCGGACCAGCTCCTCGTCGATGACCGTCTGCAGCGTCTCGAAGGGAACCGCACCCGTGAGACGGCGGCCGTTGACGAAGAAGGTAGGCGTGGAGTTCACGCCGATCGCGGCGCCCGACGAGAAGGCCTTGTTCACATCGCCGTCGAAGCGGCCGGAGGCGACGCACGCCTGCAGCTTCGCCGAGTCCATTCCGAACTGGTCCGCGCGCCGCTTGAGGTCGGCGTCGGCGAAGTCGCCCGGCTCCGTCATCAGACTGCGGTGGAAGTCCCAGAAGCGCCCCTGCTCGTTCGCGCAGCGCGCGGCCACGGCGGCGGCGAAGGCGCGGGGGTGCTGCGCGAGTGGGTATTCCTGGTGGACGAAGCGGACGCGACCCGCGTAGCGCTTCAGCACCTCGTCGACGCTGGCTTGGGCGCGGTGGCAGTACGGGCACTGGTAGTCGGAGAACTCCACGAGCGTGACCGGCGCGTCGGCCGGTCCGACCGCCGGCGTCGAAGCCGGCAGCTCGATGTTGACGCGCGGCGCCGCGAGGCTGACGCTGACCTTTGCCGCCCCCAGCAGCCGGTCGCGCAGCTCGGTGCGCCGCTGTGCCTCGCGCTGCTGACGCAACGCGCGCTCGATGTCCGGGGCGACCTGCTCCTTGGTGCGGCCTCCGAGCCGCGCCTTCGCGCCCTGGTATGCCGCGTCGATATCGGCCGGGGTCACCGGCGCGATCTTGTCGGTCACCTCGGCCTTCTCGAGCGCCTCGACGTTCACGCCGCGACGCTTCGCCTCGGCCTGCAGCAGCCGCTCGTAGACGATCTCCTCGATGGCTCCTCGCCGTGCGTCGTACTCCTCCTGACGCAGCCCATAGAGCCGGCCCGCGGCCCGCTCCTCCATCTCCTCGAAGGTGATCGGCGCCCCGTCCACCGAGGCGACCACGCTGCCGGGCCCCTGGACCGGTTTGGTAGTGGTCTCTGGCTTGGTCTCGGCAACGGTGTTGCGAGCACAGGCCGGGAGGACCAGGCAGGCCAGGACGGACGGCAGCGCGAGACGAGCGAGCTTCATCCGTCCAGGGTAGGGGTGGCAGGCTTCGACGTCAAGCGGGACGCCCCTACGGCTGACCTCCTCGGGGCAGGGTGTGTCGCAGCGCTCGCACCACGTTATCGCCAGCGATGAGACGGATCTGCTCCTCGCCGAATCCCTCGGCGAGGAGCGCCTGGGTCGTCTCGGACATGCCCGCGGCGTCGAAGGGCGTCGTCACCGCGCCGTCGAAGTCCGAGCCGAACGCCACGTGCTCGACTCCGGCCACGGAGGCCGCGTGGCGGATCGCCCGCGCGATCGCGCGGGCATCGTGTCCGCAGACGGCGGAATCCCAGAACCCGATGCCGATCACACCGCCGGTTGCGGCTACGGCACGGAGCTGCTCGTCGGTCAGGTTGCGTGGCCCGGGGCAAGTCGCCTGGACGCCGGTGTGGGAGACGACGACGGGCTTCGTGGTCGCTGCGATCGCCTCTGCGAAGGTCGCAGGCGAGGCATGGGCCAGGTCGAGGGCCATTCCGGCGGCCTCCATGCGGCGGATCATCTCGCGACCGGCGGCCGTCAAACCGCCCTTCGTCGCGCCGTGTGCCGAGCCTCCGAAGGCGTTGTCGAAGAAGTGGGTGGGGGCCATCATGCGATAGCCCGCGGCGAAGAGCGCGTCGACGTTCGCAGGGTCGTCGCCCATGGCGTGGGCGCCCTCGATCGCGAGAAATCCCGAGACGAGATCGGTCTCGCGCCGCCGGCGCTCGAGGAACGCGTTCAGGTCGGCGCGTGTTCTCAGGACCACGAATCGACCGTCCGAACGGGCCGCCAGCCCGTTCAGCCTGCCTGCCTGGTAGAGCGCGCGCTCGAGGAGGCTCGACCACGTGCCCGGCGGCCAGAGCTGGACGAGCGCGAGCAGGGTGACGTTGTCGCTGTCGGGGACGTTGCGGTCGTAGTTCAGCCCGCGCGGCGTCTGCGTGACGACCGAGAAGCCCTGGATGGCGACGCGCCCTTCGCGCAGGCGCGGGAGGTCCACGTGGCCACGCGCGCGCCGCTTCGCGAGGTCGGCGCCCCACAGGAGCGCGTCGGAGTGGAGGTCGGCTACGAGCAGCGTCTCGTGAATTCGGCGCGCCGCCTCCGAGACGGGGCGGGGGAAGCCCGGCGCAACCTCATTGAAATGCGCCTCGACGAGCCCCGGCCCCAGGACGGGGACGAGCGCCGCCAGCAGCACCAGCGCGCCGGCGACGCGCTTCAAGCGCCTCGTCCCGCGAGCCGATCGCGCCGCAGCGTCAGGCCGCCGTCGACGGTGATCACCTGGCCCGTCAAGTACGCGTCGGGCTCGAGGAAGAGCCGGACCACGCGCGCCACGTCCTCGGGACGCCCGAAGCGCGGGACGACGCCCTGCTCGACGTAGGCGTCGTACTTGCCGGCCTCGATCGACGCCAGCGCCATCCCCACGCTGGTGACGCCGGGGGCCACGACGTTGACGCGGACGTCGCTCGCGCCGCCGTACTCCTTGGCCAGCACGAGCGCCGCGTGGACGAGGGCGGCCTTGGGACCGGCGTAGGCCAGGCTGCCCTCGAAGGGATGGACGCCCTGCATGCTCGACACCAGCACGATGGCGCCCCGGGTGCCGCGCTTGCGCATCGTCTCGGCGGCGGCGCGCGCCAGGAGCACCGGTGCGGCGTAGTTCGCGTCGAACGAGGCGTGCAGCGCCTCGGCGTCGATGACCTTGACGCGGGCGGGGTCGCCCGGCAGCGCCACGAGGCCGTAGAGCTCGCCCTTGAGGTCGAGCGCATCGCGCAGGTAGCGGTCGCGCACGGAAGCCTCGCGGATGTCGCCCTCGACGAGTCGGATGGGACCACCATAGAGGTCCTGCATCTTCTGCTGGAATGCGAGCGCGCGACCGCGCTGGGAACGATAGCCGACGACGGGCAAGGCTCCCTCGAGCAGCAGGAGGGCCGTGACGGCCGATCCCAAACCTCCCGCCCCTCCCGGGATCAGGATGACCCTGCCGGCGAGGGATTTGCGCCCCAGCTCGTAGCGGTGCTCCGCATGCTTCTTCGCAAGGTCGGGGTCCAGGAACTGCGAGGGCATCAGCGGTCGAAGAGCGCGCGCAGGGTGGCGGTCTCCAGGCCTGCGAGCGAGTCCACGACTCGGTCCGCGGCGGAGAGCTTTGCCCTCGGGAAGGAGTTGGTCACGGCGACGACTTTCATCCCGGCAGCTCGCGCGGCTGCCACGCCGGGCATCGAGTCTTCGAACACCACGCACTCCGCCGGCTCCAGCCCGGGCCGGAGCCGTGCCATGGCGGTGAGGTACGGCTCGGGGTGAGGCTTGCCCTGGGTGACGTCGTCGGCGCCGACGATGGCGGCGAAGGCGTCGAGCAGGCCACCCGCGCGGAGGATCGCTTCGATCTCGGCACGGAGCGCGCCCGACGCGATCCCGACCGGGATCTCCGAGGCCAGGCGTCGCACCAGCTCCCGGGCGCCGGGGAAGAACGGGACGGACGGAATGAGCGCCTCGAAGGCCGCGACCTTCCGCGCCAGGACGCGCTCCAGTCGGTCCGGGTCCCACGCGACGCCGTTGATCTCGAGCGCCAGGCGGATCGAGCCGCGATCGTCGTAGGCGAGGTATGTGCTCCGGTACTCGTCCTCGTCGATGTGAATGCCCTCGGGCGCGAGGGCGTCGCGCAGCGCGCCGAAGTGCAGCGGCTCGCTGTCCACGAGCACGCCATCGAAGTCGAACAGCGCTGCGCGCACGGGCGGATCATAGTCGGCGCCCTCCCTCGTCTGGAAGCGGCTAACATCCGAGCGATGTGGCTTCGCATCGCCGCTGCGGCGCTGCTGGCATTCGTACTCTTTCGCCTGTTCCGGCTGGCGATGCGGATGCGCTACAGCAAGCTCGAGCGCGAACGCGAGCGCGCGGCGCAGGAGCGCCTGGGGCGCCGCGTCGTGGCCGAGCTGCCCCTGGAGGACGGAATCGCGTTGTTCCTCGAGGACGCCACGGGGTTCCTCTGGGGCGGCAGCCGCGTGGATCGCTCCGAAGTCGGCGGCGCTCGACTGCTGCTGAACGGCGGGATCGTGGCCGAGGCGGTACGCGCCGGGCAGGCGTTCGCGGCGCCCGTGCCGCCCCCCGAGTTCGACGGCAGTGAACGCTGGGAGGTCGAGCTGCTCGTGGCCGGCAGCGTCCGCCGCGTGTCCTGCGGACGCCTCCGCGAGGGCGTGAGCCGCGAGGCCGCGGCGCAGGTGTTCGAGGCGGTGAAGCGGGCGGTCGGTTCCAGCGCTCAAGGATCCACAACTGACGTCCAGCCTTGGCTCCGTTAGGCCTCATCTGGGAGGAATGGCGCCGTCGGCGGGTGCGCCCCCTTCATTCGCGGTCGGCGGGACCAGGTAGCCGACTCGGCTACGCACGGAGCCTCTGTGTTTCCTCACCTTGACGGTGAGGCGATGCCAGCCCTCGCGGGCGACCCCGGTTGGCGTGAAGCTCAGCAGGTAGCGCGCCTGCATCTGGGCCAGGATCCGCAAGAAGGTGCGCTCGAGCTGAGCGCTCGACCCCGCTTCCCACAGCCGGCCTCCCGTCACCTCGGCGACGTCCCGCAGTGCACGGACGTGCTGTGATTCGACGCCGACGGAGCGAGCACCGGGCGGTGCCGATTCCTCGGTCGGCACGATCGCGACGACGTGGACGATGGCCTCCGACTCCTGCGCAACCTTGAGCACCTGCGGCGCGGTCAGCCAGCTCAAGTTGTCGCGTCCGTCCGTGAAGAGCACGACCATTGGGCGTCCCCTGGCGGCTGAAGCTGCGCGATCGGCAGCGGCTCGTCCTTAAGGATCGAGCTGATCAGGCTCGCCTGGCTCTTCTCCTCGAACGCTCGCCTCCCCGTCGCCATCTCGTACAGCACACAGCCCAAGGCCCAGATGTCCGAGCGTGCGTCGGCCTCCCTCCCCTCGAGCTGTTCCGGAGACATGTATTGGTACGTTCCGAGCAGAGCGCCCGTCTCCGTCAGCGGCTTCTCCTGCGTCGGCAGCGCCGAGACAGAACGGTCCTTCCCGTCGCCTACGCCTCCGCGCTTCGCCAGGCCGAAGTCCATCAGCTTCGACCCGGACTTCGTCAGCATCACGTTGCCGGGCTTGAGGTCGCGATGCACGACACCGTGCCGGTGCGCCTTGTCCAATGCGTCCACGATCTCGATCCCGTAGCGGAGCGTCTGGTCCAGAGGCAGCGGTCCCTTCTTCAGGCGATCCAGCAGCGTATCGCCTTCCACCAGCTCCATCACGATGTAATCGGTCCCGTCCTGGTGGCCGACGTCGTGGAGCGTGCAGATATGGGGATGGTTCAGGCTGGAGACGGCCTTGGCCTCGCGCTCGAAGCGCTGGCGCAGGTCGGGGTTCAGGGCGAAGTGCTCGGGCAGCACCTTGATCGCGACGGTGCGATCGAGGCGGCTGTCGCGAGCTCGGTAGACCTCACCCATGCCCCCGGCGCCCAAGAGGCCGAGGACTTCGTAGGGACCCAGCCGGGTTCCAGAAGTGAAGCCCATCGCGAGGCTCGAAGCGGTTCAGCGAGTATAGGGCGAAAGCGCGACCGGCGGCCGATTGGCGAACCGGCGTTCATTCCCGCTTGTAACGATCTCCATCGGCGAAGCCGCGCGAGCCCAGGAGCATTCCGGGTAGTATGATCTTGAG
>DATFEN010000093.1:0-3500 GCA_035251085.1 Vicinamibacteria bacterium
GACTTGGCGGCGTTCGCGGCTTCATTCCTGGCAGCGTTCGAAGCTTCATTCCTGGCAGCGTTCGAAGCTTCGTTCCTGGCGGCGTTCGAAGCTTCGTTCCTGGCGGCGTTCGAAGCTTCGTTCCTGGCGGCGTTCGCGGCCTGGCTAGCGACGAATCCATTGAAGGCGTCACTCGTTAGATACGTGCGAGCGATGTCGCTCTTCATCGCCTCGAGGAAGGCCCCGTTGGTGACCGCCTTCAGAGCCACGGGATCGGCGATGAGCCGCTGGAACGCCTCGCTCTGGATGACCTGCTGCAGCTCGGCGTCCTTCAGGACGACGTCGTCCTTCTTGATCTGCTCCGTCTGGTATCGCTTCGCGGCGCCAACAGTTCCCTCGGCACCCTGGTCCACGGTGGGCCAGCCCTCGATCACGAAGTAGCCGAGGGCGATCGTCGCGACGGCCGCCACTGCCACCAGAATCCCCTTCCTGCCCATGCTTCCTCCTCCGCGAACCGCGTCCAACGGCTTCACTCGATCCCTAATTTTAGGCTTCTGGCTCAAGTACACATCGCCAGCCCAAAAAGTTGGTGAGTCAATCGCCTCCCGCTTCGAGCGTTTTCTCGAGCGTGATGGCGTCTCCGACCACCCTGAGCCGCATCGTGGGATGCGCCGGGCCCTTCAAACCCAACACCAGCTTGTACTTGCCGGACCCGGAATGGGCGAACCGCACGCGCCCCGACTCCAGCAGGACCTTCTCCTCGCTCGGCGTGTCGCGTTCGAACCCGAGCGGCGCGAGCACCCGTGGGTCGAACTCCAGGTCGATCTGCAGAGGCTCTTGGGATGCGAGCTGCAGCTCCGCCAGCAGCTCACCGTCTCGGCGCTGGATGATTGCCTCGCCCCGGAGGCCGTCGGCGATCAGCTCCTGCCGGTCCACTTGAAGCAAGGAGTCGAGGCGTCCGGCCGGCAGGATGGTGCCCGTGGCCGACAGGTCCCGTGCCATGAACCGGGAAGGACCCACGAGGCCGACGGCCAGCGCCCCGACCACGATTCCCGCGGCGAGGCTCAGCGCGGGAGCCAGGATCGGCCGGCCGACGAAGGCTGCGCGCCACGTCTCGAGCCAACCAGGCTGCGTGCTCCCGCGAAGTCTCAAGGCACGCATCACGTCCGCGACCAGCCCCACCGGCGGCTCCTCCTGGCCGACAGCAGCCAGTGAGCGGCTGAGCGTCGTGATCCGTTCGTGCTCGGTCCGCAGGCCCGGGTCCTCCGCGATCTTCCGCTTCAGCTCTGCAGCCTCGTCGGGCGTGGCCTCCCCGTCGATCTCGCGATGGATCAAGTCGGTGGCGCTGGTTCTCTCGCTCATGGCGTAGGGCTCCGCAGGACCTCGGCCAGCCGTTGACGTGCGGTATACAGCCGGGACCGGACCGTTTTCTCAGGAATCAACAAGGTTTCGCTCATCTCGACATAGGACAGGCCGAGGAAGTGCCGGAGGATCACGACAAGGCGGTAGTCCGGCGTCAGCGTCACGAGCGCGCCCTGGACCCGCGCGGCGAGCTCGCTCGCCTCGGCGTCCCGCTGCGGATCGTCCGCGGCGGGCATGTCGGCCAAGAGGGGCCGCTCCGGCCTCCGCCGCGACACGAAGTTGAGGCATTCGTTGACCGCGATCCTATAAATCCAGCTGAAGAAGCGGTGCTTGCGATCGAAGCTCCGCAGCTTCTCGTAAGCCTTGACGAAAGCCGTCTGGGTGATGTCGCGGGCGTCCTCGCGGTCCCTGACCATGCGCAGCGCGACGTTGAAGAGCGGCTTCTGGTACCGCGCGACCAGCGGCGCGAATGCGTCGAGGTCGCCGCGAAGGCACCGGTCGACGAGCTCGTGGTCGTCCCCCCCATCGACCATAAATACACGCGGCGGTCCGGAAAGTTGACGAGAGGCTATCACAGCGCCGGTGCTATGATGCCGTGCGCTCACGGCGACACTGGAATCGATGGAGGCCAGCCAGAGGCTGCTCGTGCCCGGCTCGCAGGAGGGCATCCGGCAGGCGGCCGAGCGCTTCGACGCGTTCTCGGCTGCCCACGGGCTGTCCCAGGGCGAGGTCTGGCCCTTCCAGGTCGCCCTCGACGAGACGCTGTCGAACATCATCGGCCATGGATTGCACGGACGCGCGCCGGGGGCCCAGATCGAGATCGAGCTCCGCCTGCACGACCGGGAGATCGAGATGCTGATCGTCGACGACGCTCCGCCGTTCAACCCCCTCGACGCCGCGACACCCGACACGAACCTGCCGGTCGAGGACCGGCAGGTCGGCGGCCTCGGGATCGCGCTCGTGAGGAAGCTCATGGAGGTCGTCGAGTACGAGCGGCGCGGCGATCAGAACCGGCTGCGGCTTCGGAGAAAGCTGATGGAGGAGGCGTGACCGGACCTGGGCTGGAGATCCGCGAGGAGCGGCTGGACGACGTTCTCGTCGTGGCGCCGAGCGGCCGCATCGACGCCGTCACCTCCGACGAGCTGGAGCCCCGTCTGCTCGCCGTCGTCGCGGGTCGCGGAGCGCGCCTCGTGGTCGACATGGAGGGGGTGGAGTACATCAGCAGCGCGGGCCTCCGCGTGCTCCTGCGCCTCGCCAAGAAGGCGAAGGAGCAGTCCGCCCGGGTCGTCCTCAGCTCGCTCGGCCCGGCCGTTCGACAGGTCTTCGAGCTCGCCGGATTCCTCTCGTTGTTCGAGGTGGAGGCCTCGAGGGAGCTGGCGCTGGCCCGCCTCACGGGCGGTTGAGGCTCAGCGCACGACGTAGACAGGCTCGAAGTCGATCGGGATGTCTGCGGCAGCCTCCATGGCCTGAGCCAGGGCGGGCGTCAAACGGCCCTCGCGTTCCACGATCTCGCGAGCCCGAGCCGCGTCTCCGGTCGCTTCGACCGTCAGCAGCTCGAGAGCCTCCTTCCGCGCGAGCGCCGGAAGTCGACTGGCATCGACCTCGAAACGCTTCGAGGACGCCACCCAGCGCAGCGCCCCCGCGTCGAGCATCCGATTGAGGTGGACGCGCGCGGCGACCGCGTGGGCCTCTTCGGCGAAGCGGATGCTTCGAAGCGAGGCGCCGACGAACGTCATGTAGCGCGCCGGGCTGCCGCTCGCCGGAAGCGTGCCGCGTTCGACGAAGTGCTCCGCGGCAAGCAGCCCGCCGACGTCGGCCTTGGCCTCCTCGATCGCGGAGTACGGCTTGCCGAGGGCGGCGTTGACCGCCCGCTCGGTCCCGACGACCGTCTGGGCGCCGAGCCCGTGAGCGATCTCGTGGAACAGGACGAATTCGAAGAGCGCTTCGCTGCTTACGAGCGCTGCGGCCTCGGGCGCGAGGAGCCGGTCGGCGATGGGGCGGATCGTCGTCTTCATGCGCGCGTCGAGGAAGTTCCGATGCAGGACCTTGCGGCTGCCTTTCGCCTCGTTGACCCGGGCATCGTTCGGAAGGTTGAAGGCGACGAACTGGTAGCCTGGGGCGGCATCCCCGGCGCGGTAGATCGTGTCGACGACGGTCAT
>DATFEN010000095.1:0-14443 GCA_035251085.1 Vicinamibacteria bacterium
TCGCCAGCGGCCGCCGCTCCCGCCGCGGCGACGCCGTCGCCGGCCGGCGCAGCCGTCGCTTCGGTCCGCGTCCACGTCGTCACCGATCCGGCAGGGGCGACCGTCGCGGTCGATGGACAGCCGCTGGCCGGGGTCACGCCCCTCGAGCTCGCGCTCGAGCCGGGACGCGAGCACGTCGTGCGGGTGGCGAAGGGAGGTTTCGCCTCGGCAGAGGCGCGCGTAGCCGCGGACAGCGCGCCGAGCGAGCTGAGGCTGACCCTGGAGCCATCGTCGCCGCCGGGCGCGGTCGCGGTGACCGCGCCCTACCCCGTGGACCTCGTCTTCAAGGGGCGCGCGCTCGTGAAGGGGGAGACGGCCGCGCGCGTGGAGCTGCCGTCGGGGCGGCAGGCGCTGACGCTGGTCGCAGAGAAGTACTTCCTGCGAGCCACGGTCAACGTCGACGTGAAGCCGGGCAACACCGCCGGCATCGAGGCGCCGGCCCTGGGACGAGTCAGCATCCGCGCCATGCCCGACAACTGCGAGGTCTCGATCGACGGCATGTTCGTCGACTATCCCCCGATCCTCGACCGGCCGGTGGCCTCCGGCTCGCGCACGGTCTCCTTCGAGTGGCCCGACGGGACGCGCCGGGAGGAGAAGGTGAACGTGGAGAAGGGCGCCGTCACGTACGTGGTGGGTCGGAAGGACTGATGGCGCGAGTCGTCTCCGGCGCGCTCGCGGTGGCCCTCGCGTCCCTGGCGTGGGCGCAGACGTCTCCCGAGGCGCAGGCCAGGGGCCTGCTCGACGACGGCCGCGCCTACATGGCGAAGAAGCAGCACAAACAGGCCCTCGACAACTTCAACACCATCGTCACCGGCTTCGCGCAGACCGAGTCCGTCGACGACGCCTTGCTCGAGATCGGGCGCTACCGCCTCGAGGTCGACGGCGACGCCGATAGAGCGCGCGAGGCGTTCGACCAGGTCGCGAAGCGCTACCCCCAGAGCGACGGCGCGCCGGGCGCCTACTACTACCTCGGGCTCGTCAGCCTGAACCGTGCCTCGCAGCCGGCCGAGCTCGACGACGCCCTGGCGCAGTTCGCGCGCGTGCAGCGTCTCTACCCGCGCAGCGAGTGGGTCCCCCGCGCGCTCCACGGCTCCGGGCTCGCGCACCGGAAGGCCGGACGCCACGCCGAGGCGATCGAGGCCGAGCGCCGCGTCTCCCTCGAGCACCCGACGAGCGACGTGGCCGCCGCCGCGCAGTTCCAGATCGGCCACTGCCTCGCCCTCCAGGGCGCGGCGCGCGAGGCGATGGAGGAGTTCCAGCAGGTCCGCAACCGCTTCCCGGACAGCCCCTGGTCCCAGACCGCCCTGAACCGCAACACCGCGCTCTACCGCCTGTACGGCTCGAACAAGCCGTCCTTCACGGTGGACGCGGCGTACTCCGTCCCCGGCGGCGAGTCGCTCAAGGACGTCCGCGCCCTCCTGATGACGCCCGAGCGAGCGCTCTGGGTCGCCTCGGACAAGACGAAGATGGCGCTGCCCTTTGCGGCGGACGGCAGCCGGGGGACGAGCGTTGCGGTCGAGGAGCCGCGCAGCCTCTCGCTCGGCCCACGCGGCGAGATCGTGGTCTCGGCCAAGCTGGCCGTGCGCATCGGTCCGAAGGACGTCAAATCCTTCGCCGCGCCGACCGACAAGCCGGGCGTGCTCGAGCCGCTCGACAAGATCGAGGCCGCCGTGGTCACTCCGCTCGGCAACGTGCTCGTGGCCGACTCGAAGCGCAAGCGCGTGTTCCGCTACGAGAGCGCCGAGCTCAAGTTCGGAGGCACCTTCCCCGACGCCCGCGAGCGCGAGGTGCGGCGGTTGCTGGTGGACGGCGAGGGCGGCGTCGTGCTCCTCGACGCCGACGCCAAGGCGGTGCAGGCGTTCGACGAGACGGGGAAGTCGCTGCGCGGCCTGGCCGCGCGCGGGGCCGGCTATGAGCTGAAGAAGCCCGTGGACATAGCGGTCGACGCGTTCCGCAACTTCTACGTCGCGGACGCCGAGCTGGGCGTGCTGGTGTTCGCGCCCACGGGGGAGCTCCTCGCGACGCTCAGCGCCCCCGAGGCGCGCAAGCCGGGCGCGGTCACGATCGACGTCGAAGGCTCGGTGCTGGTGTACGACGAGAAGTCGGAGCGTGTGGTGCGCTTCCAATGAGCGTCACGCGCTGCTCCCTCGTGCTCGTTGCGTGGCTGCTCGCGGTTTCGACGCACGCCCAGGAGCAGCCACAGCCCGTCGCGACCCTGTCGGAGTCCGCCCAGCGCGAGATGACCCAGGTCCAGGACCTGCTGGCCCGCGCCGTCGCGGAATTCGACGGGGCGCAGCAGAGCCGCTCGATCGTGCTCTTCGACGAGATCGTCGCCCGCCTGGACGCGCTTCGGCACCAGGGTGCGCTGTCCCCGCGCGGCCGGGAGATCCTCGCGCAGTCCCTCGAGCTGCGGGCCCGCGCCTACTACAACATCGGCCTGCAGGAGAAGGCGTCGGACAGCTTCCGCTCGCTGATCCAGCTCCAGCCGAGCTACGCAGTGAGCAAGGAGAAGGTCTCCCCGAAGATCGTGGACTTCTTCAATTCCGTGAAGAAGGCGCTGGTCGGATACCTCGCGGTCTCGTCGACGCCGGCCGGGGCGCGCGTGACGCTGAACGGGGAGTTCCTGAGCCTGACCAACTTCTTCCCGCTCGAGGTGCTGGCGGGAGAGTACGTCGTGGAGATCTCGCGAGAAGGTTATCGCACCGAGACTCGCAACGTCAGCGTCGCGCCGCGCGCCACCGAGACGCTCCCGATCGAGCTGGTGCGCACTGCGGCGAGCGCCTTCTTCGTGACCGATCCTCCGGGGGTCGAGGTCTGGATGGACGGCACGCTCGCCGCCACGACCGCGGGCTCGCTGTCGCCCGACCGCTTCGAAGCGGTGCGCGCGAAGGGCATCGACCCGTCGCGAGCCTCCGAGCGCACGGAGATCGCGAACCTCTCGCTGGGCAGCCACGTTGTCGAGCTCAAGCGCAAGTGCTATGAGACCGTGCGCCTGACCTTGGACGTGCCCGAGCCGCGCGACTACGACCTGGAACCTGTGCGCTTGGAGGAGTCCCTGGCGTCGCTGAGCCTCACCTCAGAGCCGCCGGGCGCGAAGATCTTCCTCGACGGCGAGGCGTTGGGCGTGACGCCGCGGGAGATCGAGGGCGTGTGCTCGGGCAGGCACCGCCTCGAGGTGAAGCACACGGCGGGCAAGTTCCTGAAGGACATCGTGCTGGCGCGCGACGAGAACCTGAGCCTCGACTGTCCGATCCGCCCCAGCCTGGCGCTGCTGGGCGTCGTGGCCGAGAGCGCCGCGGGCGAGCGGAACGTGCCGGTCGTGGAGGAGGGCCTGGAGCGGAACCTCTCGAAGGTCGCGAGCCTGAACGTTTTCCCTGCTCCGAGGGAGACGGTGGACCGCATCCTCGAATCAGAAAGGCTCACGCGCAAGGCGCTGGTGTCGGCCACGCGCGCCGAGGCGGACGTCGTGCGGCGCGTGACGGAGAAGCTGGCCGCCGCTCTCGACGTCCAGGGCTTCCTCGTCGCCGTGCTGCCCGACGAGCGCCTGCAGCGCACTGCCATGCTGCACCTGCTTGCCGCCGGCAACTCGACGCCGGACCCGTGGGAGGTCACCTGGGCCGAAGCGGCTTCCTACCTGCGCTTCATCTCCGCCGTGGACCAGCGCGCGACGCTCTACCGCCCATGGACCGGGTTGATCACGGTGGACACCCTGATCCACGACGGCGTGCCGGTGCTCCGCATGGTGCCGCTCGGGCCGGCGGAGAAAGCCGGAATCCGTGTCGGCGACGTGATCTATGCCGTCGAGGGCAAGGCGGTGAAGCGGACCGCCGACCTGCTGGCCGCGCTGGAGGGACGGAAGTCGGGTGATCGGATGTCGCTGCATCTCCGCGGCGCCGCCGGAACCCGCTCCGTGGACCTCGAGCTGGCCGAGACGCCCCAGGAGATCCCGCTCAACGACCCGACGCTGCTCTACAACAAGATCATGATGGACCTGCGCCAGCAGGCCGAGGGCTATCCCGGGACCGAGGCCTCTGCCTTCGCCCAGCTCAACCTCGCACTGTGCGCGATGCACTTCGGGGACTACGCCGCGGCCCACGACTACCTGATGAAGGCCAAGAGCATCCTGCCGCAGCGGCCCGGGCTCTCCCAGGGCACGGCGCTCTATTACCTCGGCCTCTCACTCGAGAACCTCGGCACAGAGTACCGCCGCGAGGCGGCCGAGGCCTATCGCGCGGCCGCCGCCTTCAAGGACGCGACGCTGTTCAACAACGACGGACCCGCGGTCGCGCCGCTGGCCGCGCGCCGCGGCGGGAACTGAACCCCCGTGGCCTCGCACCCTGCCCGGCTGGTGTGGATGCGGGGCGACGGCAGCACCGTGGACTTCGCGCTCTCGAAGCCGGTGATGCTGGTCGGGCGCGACGCGCAGGCCGACATCGCGCTGACCGAGGGCCTGGTCTCGCGCAGCCACGCGCGGCTCGAGCAGCGCGGTGACCTGTGGGTCGTGCTCGACCTGGGCTCCACGAACTCGACGCGCGTGAACGGCGAGGTGGTGGCCGAGCGCGCCCTTCGCCACGGTGACGAGCTGCGCTTCGCCCGCGCAACCTGCCAGTTCCTGCTCGACGCCGGTCCCGACGTGATCGCCGGCGGAATCTGACGGCCGCTCGGGCCGAAAGACCGGCCGGCTCGACATCGTCTCGTCGCAGCCCAAGGTGTGACAGCAGCGATTCCGTACCACAAGGTGGATGAATGCATCCGCGAGGCCGTACCTTCGGTGTCGACAGGAGGCCGCATGAGACAGCTTCCGCCGCAACGCGATACGGACGCGTGGATCTTCCAGGCGTGGGCGTCCTTCGTCATTGCCTTCGCGAGCTTGGGCATCGGCATCGTGTTCCTCCCGCTGGACGGCTGGACGCGAGGGTTCCTCGGCATCGGGCTGCTCTTCCAGGTCAACGCCTGCTTCGCCCTCGCCAAGACGGTTCGCGACAACCACGGGGCGGCGAAGCTCATCAACCGGATCAGCGACGCCAAGGCCGAGAAGCTGCTGACCGAGTTCGAGGCCGCGCCGCCGCTCTCCTAGGAGCCGGACGTTCCGGTGCCCGCCTTGAAGAGCTGGACCACGCGCTCGGGGTCCAGCTCACCCTGGACGACGTCCTCGACGAGTCCGCCCGGCTTGATGCGCACGGTCATCGGGACGCGGTTGACCTTGAGCTTGTGGCTGACGTCGCGTCGGTCCACGGCGCGGAGCACCGGGAAGGAGACCTTGTGGAAGGCGAAGAATCCGGGAGGGGCCTCGTCGAGCATGATCGCCTGCACCTTGAGCCGCTCCGGCTTCTTGTCGAAGGCGACGCTCCAGATGGGCAACATCGCTCGACAGTGCGGGCAGCTGGCGAGGAAGACCAGCAGCACAGTGGTGGGCCCTTCCTTCGGGAACTCGACCGTGTATTTCACGCCGTTGAGGCCCTGCGCTTCGAAGGCGGGCACGGCGTCGCCGGCCGCTAGCGGCGGCGGCGCGGCCGTCGCCTCCGGCTGCTGGGCCGCGGCTCCGAGCGCGAGGCACGAGAGCGCAACGAGGGCGACGAGCGGAGTTGGGAACATCATTCAGCCTCCCGAGGAATCCTGGGCGGGGTTCGCCGTCTCCGGGGCGAACGAGACCTCGAACTCGCAGAAGGCGTCGCCGCGCAGGACGCATCGCGTCTCGGTCGCGCTGGCGGGCTGATCCAAGGTGCTCACCATCCCCTCCCAGATGCCGCGAAAGCGCTCGCACAGCTCGGGCGTAGTCGGGAAAGCGTGGATCTGCCCGCGCGCGCGGGCCGGGTCGCCTCCGGCGACGACCAGATGCCCCGTGTCGTAGAACATCCGCCAGATGGTCGGCGCGGTCATCGCGCGGGACTCCGCCGTCGCGACCATGACGCCGAGGAACGCCTCCCGCTGGCGCTGTGCAGCGTAACGGCCCTGGCGGCGGCAGAATCCGGAGTCGCCGGGAGCCAGCGTGGCCTGGGCGGTCCTCAGGAAGGCCACGAGCGCGTCCAGCGGATACCACGCCACCTCCCGGATCGAGCCGCGGAAGCACGACAGCGCCGGCTCCGCCAGCCGAGCGACGACGTGCTCCAGCGCCGACGCACCGTAAGACTCGTGGACGAAGTCGATCGCGTCGAGGAGGTCCCTGCCGCGGACGCACGCCATCGCCCCAGTATGCCACGCGCCTCGCGAGAAGCATGGCGCGCCCCCGCCGCGGCGGCTTATGATTCAGGCGATGAACCGGGTTGTTGTCCGCTATCGCGATGGGCGGCTCCTGAAGGGGGTCACCAACGACTTCCTGCCGACGAAGGATCGCTTCCACGTCGTCCCGGCCGACGCCAATGCCGCCGCGCGACCCGTCGAGATCCTGCTCGCGGATCTCAAGGCCTTGTTCTTCGTCAAGGACTACACGGGCCATCCCGAGCACGTGGAAGCCGGCAACTTCGATCCGGGCAAGCCTGCGACCGGCCGGAAGATCCGTGTCGTATTCGCCGACGGGGAGACGCTCGTCGGGACGACCCAGGGCTACCAACCAGGGCGGCCGGGTTTCTTCGTCGTGCCCGCCGACGCGGGCTCCAACAACGACCGCTGCTTCGTCGTCAGCGCGGCGACGAAGGAGGTGTCGTTTCTCTGACGCCGTCTGGCGGCGCCTCCGGGTTCCTCCGCACGGCGTAGAGCACGAGCGCGTCCCGATCCGCGACGATGGGTAGGGCAGCCGCACGGGGCGCGGACCGAGGCGATCCACGAGGACGTGGGTGACCCCCCAGCGGGCGAGGATCGCCTGTCGCAGCTCGAGGGAAGCGCGCGGCTTGAAGAACTGGCGAACGCCTGGCGCTCCCGGGAGGCGCCCGGGATCACTCCGGCGCGGCGTCGGGGCGCGCCAGGAAGAAGCCCTGGCCGTAGTCGATGCCCATCGACAGCAGCGCGTCCGTCTCCTCCTGCGTCTGGATGCCCTCCGCGATCACCGTGGAGCCGATGCCATGGCCGAGCGAGAGGATCGCCTTCACCATCTCCCGGTTGACGCGGCTCTCGTGGACGTCGCGCACGAGCGTCATGTCGATCTTGAGGAAGTGGGGCTTGAGGCGCGCGATGGACTCGAGGCCCGAGTAGCCCGCGCCCACGTCGTCGACCGCGAAGGACATGCCGAGGTCTGTGAAGTAGGCCATCGTCTCGCGGAACAGGTTGTAGTTCTCGATGACCAGCTTCTCGGTGATCTCGATGACGATGCGCTCGGGCGAGACCTGGGCCTTGTCGAGGAAGTCGATGAGCGGCCGGCCGCGGAACTGCGGGTCGCGGATCGTCGCGGGCAGCGTGTTGACGAAGATGCGCGCATTCGAGGGGATGCGGCCCGAGGAGAGCAGGGCCCGCTGTCGGCACAGCCGGTCCAGCTCGATCAAGAGGTTGTGGACCTCCGCCGCGCCGAACAGCACGTCGGCGGTCTCCAGGCCCGAGCCCCGCGCGCCCCTGGACAGCGCCTCGAACCCAAGCAGCGACCGGTCCTTCAGCAGCAGGATCGGCTGGTAGGCGGTGACCACGCGGCCGCGCACGACGAGGTCCTGCAGGCGCTCGCGGCTGGCGATGAGCCCGGCCCGGCGCTCGTGGCTGGCGTGTTCGAGCGCGTCGCACAGCGCGCGCGCCAGCAAGCGGTCCGTGTGAACGAGCGGGTTGTGGATCACGATGCCCGTCCCCAGCTCGATCTCGGGCGGCGTCTTGGAATAGGGGAACACCGCGCGCCCCAGGCTGGGCACGAGGCTGGTCATGAGCCGGGCACGGACTGCACGCATGTCCGCGCTGCCCAGGGGCATGCTGCGCCGGCGCTTGCGGTCGAGGATGACCAGGAAGCGCAGCCCCCGCGGCGCGTCGAGCGCCACGATGTCTTCGGTCCGGAAGTCCTTGCCGCGCGCCTCGGCGAAGATGCGGAACAGGCGCTGGCGCACCTCCTCGTAGGCGTCGGCGCCGTAAACGCCCTCGATCTCGGCTATGGAGGATGCGTCGACGACCAGGATCCCGAGGCTGCCCCGCTCGGCCAGCTGGGCCTGGAGGTCGACCATGCACTCGTGGTAGGTGGGGAGGGTCTGGGGCATGAACCGTTGACCGGGCTATCCCGCCGGGACCGGTGAGGGCGCGGCGAGGTAATGGCCTTGACCGAGGCGGACGCCCATGTCGCGCACCGCGCGCAGCTCCTGCTCTCCCTCGATGCCCTCGGCGATCACCTCGGCGCGGATCTTGGTCGCGAGCTCGACGAGGGTCTCGAGGAGGCTGCGTTTGATGAGGCTGCGGTCGATGTTGTGGACCAGGGACACGTCGAACTTCATGTAGTCCGGCTCCATCTCCACGACCGAGTGGAGGCTCGAGTACCCGGCGCCCATGTCGTCGATCGCGATCCGGAAGCCCGCGAGCTTCAGCTCGCGCAGCACCGTGCCGTAGTCGCCGCGCGCCTCGGACGCCACCCGCTCGTTGATCTCGAGGACCACATCACCGTGGGGGAGGCCCGCGCGCTCCACGAGCGTGACGAATCCCGGGCCCGCCACGTCGGGGTCGGTCAGGGCCCGGGCCGAAGTGTTCAGGAACAGCTTCTGGCCGACGGGCAGGTGGCGGCGGACGCTGCCGATGGCGCGCGTGCGGCAGAGCCGTTCGAAGTCGAGAAGCCGCCCCGTGCGCTCGGCGAGGGCGAACAACCCCTCGGCGTCCTCGAACGCACTGCCCGCCGGGCCGCGGTTGAAGACCTCGTGGCCGATCACCGAGCGGCTGCGCAGATCCATGATCGGCTGGTAGAACGTGTTCACGTGCCCGCTCCGGATCAGGGCGTCCAGGCCTTGGGCGCGGCGGTCTTCCTCGTTCGAGCGGCGCCGCAGGCTCATCAACATCGCCTCGTCCAGGGCTCGATGGATCAGGCGCTCGGTGCGCAGCATCGGGTCGCGCTGCAGCAGGGCGTGGCCGTCGTGGAACTTCCCGGGCAGGGCGGAGTAGCCGGCCAGAGCGGCCACCAGCTTCTCCCGGAGCCGCGTCGCCAGAGCGGATACGCCGGCCAGGTCGAGCGGAGCAGCGCCGGTGCCTCCGAAGAACACCACGAACTTGTCGCTGCGCACGGACACGGCTGCGATCCGGTCGCGAGCGCTCAGGAGCCCCTCCGCCGCGAGTCCCTCGAGCGCGCGAACGAAGGTGCGGAGCAGCTCGTCGTAGGCGAGCCAACCGTGGAACGCCTCGAGCGCCGGGTCGCTGCCGAGATCGAAGTAGACGAGGCCGACCGTGCCGCGCTCTTCCACCAGACGGCGCGCGTCGTCGAGGACCGCGGCGAGGGTGGGCAGCTCCGTGTTGGCGTCGAAGACGCTGTTCTTGAAGCGCAGCCACTCCGCGCGCAGCAGGAAGTAGTCCCGGCCTTCCGCGGTCCCGGTCTTCATGGCTTCGCAGGCGGCTGGGCCATGGCGCTCGCCTGGGAGAAGATCGCCTCGATCTTGCCCAGCAGCTCGGACAACGAGAAAGGCTTGCAGATGTAGTCGATGGCGCCCTCCTGCAGGCCCTGGACGCGATCGCGGGCCTCGGTTCGCGCCGACAGCATCGCCACAGGGACCTCCGCGGTCTCCTCGTCCACGCGCAGCAGCTTCAGCACCTCCCAGCCGTCCATCTGCGGCATCATGATGTCCAGGAGCACGAGGTCCGGCCGCTCGAGCTGCGCCTTCGTCAGCGCTTCCTGCCCCCCCGAGGCCGTCGACACCTGGTAGCCCTTCTCGGACAGGACGAGCTCGAGGAAGTTGAGGATGTCGTCTTCGTCGTCGACGACCAGGATCTTCTTTCTCATAACGCTGCCCGCCCGCTCCTTCCCTGGGAGGCACGCGACCCGACCTGCCTCTGGACCTCGGCGATCAGGTCCCGGACGTCGAACGGCTTGCTCATGTAGCGTCGCGCGCCAAGGGCGAGCCCGCGCTTCGCGTCGGCCTCGTCGCCCCGCGCCGTGAGGACGATGACCGGGGTGCCGGCCGTGGCCGGATTCCCGGAGATCGCCTCGAGCACCTCGAAGCCGGACAGCTCCGGCATCATGATGTCGAGCAGCACCAGGTCAGGGCGGCGACGCTGCATCACCTCGATCGCCTGCCGGCCGTCGTGGGCGACGAGGACCCGCAGTCCTTCCGCCTTCAACGTCTCTCGGATGAAGTCGACGGTATCGGTCTCGTCGTCGACGACGAGGATCGTGGCGCCCTTGAAGGAGCCGTCGAGCAGGCGCTTCACCATCGGCACGATGGAGCGGCCGTCCACCGGCTTCGTGAGGCACTCGGCGGCGCCCAGGGAGAGCGCCTTGACGCTGTCCCTCGTGACCGACACGACGACCACGGGGATCTCCTGCGTCGTCGGGTCCGCCTTCAGGGACTGGAGCAGGTCCAGCCCGTTGCGGTCGGGGAGCAGCAGGTCGAGAAGGATGACGTCGGGGCGCCGGCGCGCCGCCAGGCTGGCACCCTCCTGGGCCGTGGAGGCGGTGACCACGGCGAAACCCTCGCGCTCCAGGCTCTCGCGAGTGGCCCTCTGCATCTCGGGGTCGTCGTCGACCACGAGCACCAGGGCCTCCGACGAGCGCGGGCTCGCCGAGACCGCCACCGGCCGAGGCTCGGCCGCCTCCACACCTCGCTCGAGGAGCGGCAGCACGAAACGGAAGGCCGTGCCGCGGCCGACCTCGCTCTCCACGCGGATCACGGTGCCGTGGGCGTCGAGGATGCTCTTCACGATCGCCAGGCCGAGGCCGACTCCGCCGAAGCGCCGGGTCGTGGATCCGTCCACCTGGTGGAAGCGGCTGAAGATCTTCCCGAGCTGGGCCTCCGGAATGCCGATGCCGGTGTCGGAGACCGAGATCTCGGCCGCGGCCCGCTCCCTGCCGTCGGAGCGCGCAGCGCCCACGCTGATGCGCCCGCCCTCGGGCGTGAACTTGATGGCGTTGATGACCAGGTTCTCGATCACCTGGGAGAGCTTGTCGCGGTCGCCGATCACCAGCGGCAGATCCGAGGGCACGTCGAGACGGAACGAGACCCGCTTCCTCTCCAGCTCTGAGCGCAGCGTGCCGTGGATCTGCTCGACCAGCTGCAGGAGCCCGAAGGGCTGGATGCTCAGGGAGATCCGTCCCGCGTCCATGCGCGAGAAGTCGAGCAGGGCGTTGATCGACTTCGACAGCCGCTCCAGGTTGCGCTGGACCACGACGAGGCCGCGCTCCTGCTTCTCGGTGACGGCGCCGAGCTTGCCGTCCAGGATGTAGTCCGTGTAGCCCTTGATCGCCGTCAGTGGCGTGCGCAGCTCGTGGCTCACGTTTGCGAGGAGGTCGGACTTCATGCGGTCCAGCTCCTTCAGCTCCTCGTTGACCGACGCCAACTTCTTGTTCGACTCCTCGAGTTGCTCGACGTTCTGCTTGAGGCGCTCGGTCATGTAGTTGAAGGTGCGGGCCAGCAGCGTCAGCTCGTCCCCCCCGGAGCGGATCGAGAGCCGCCGGTCGAAGTGGCCCTCGGCCAAGCCCTTGGCGGCCTCGGTCAGCTCCTCGAGCGGGCGTGTGATGCGGCTGGAGAGGACGACGGCGATGATGACCGAAACGAGCATCGACAGGACCGTCAGACCGACCGTCGTGCCGATCTGGCGGTTGATCCCGGGCTGGAGGTTCTTGTAGTGGACGGTGTAGGCAACCGACAGCCGGTGGCGTCCCCAGTCCTCGATATAGGGCGCGATGACCTCGAGCACGTCGTTTCCTGCGGCGTCTCGGGCCGGAAGCGACGTCAGCTCGAGCCGCTTGATCGCCTCGAGGCGCTCGGAGCCTTCGATCCAGCGCTCGGCGTCGCGGCCCTCGCGCTGTCCCGCGCCTTCTTGGAGATCCGCCGAATCGAACAGGATCTTGCCGTTGACGTTGATGATGCGGACGCGCTCGAGGTCCTCCTCGAGGTTCAGGTAGTACCCGATCAGCTCCTGGAACTTGTAGAAGCCAGAGGCATAGTAGGTCTCGTAGCCCACGCAGATCGGCTTGGCGGTGAGGCTGCCGAACAGCTCGGCGCGTGTCTCGATGTCCCGCCGCAGCTCGCCGTACTTGGTGACGATGAGGTAGAGGGCGTTGATCGTCAGCACGGCGACGATCACCGAGGAGAGGGCGACGGCGGTGCGCGTCTTGAGGCTATTGAGCCGGAGCGCCATGTCCACTTTTGGACCGGGGAGGACTGTCGCCGGGGATGATACTAGAGGACCCACCCCGTTGTCCGGGGGCGGCAGTCCGCGCCCGCCAGCCTGAGCGCACGGCCAGGCACGAGACTAGAATGGCCCCTCCCATGTTGCGAAACGCCCCGTGCCCATCCTGGCCCGCATACTGAGGGAGCGCGGGCTCGTCGGCGAGGAGCAGCTGGAGCAGGCCATTCAACACCAGGTCCTGTACGGCGGCCGCCTCGGGACGAGCCTCCTCGAGCTCGGGTTCATCACTGAGGACGGGTTGCTGCACGGCCTGTCGAGGCTCTACGGCATGCCCGCGGCGATCGTGGATCCCCGAGAGATCACGCCGGCGACCGTGACCTTGCTGCCCAAGGCCATGGCGGTCCGCTTCAAGGTCTTCCCCTGGAAGCTGAAGGGCAAGACGCTGTTCCTGCTCATGATGGATCCACACGACCATACCGCGATCGCGCGGATCTCGCTGTCGCAGGGCTACATCGTCAAGCCCCACATCGTGCCAGAGTTCCGGATGGTGCAGCTGCTCCGGGACCACTATGGGGTCGACGAGCGCTGGCGCTTCGACGACACCTACCGGCCGCCGAGGCTGGAGCCGGTCCCCTCGACGCCCCAGCAGGCGATCGACCGCTTCGAGTGGGCGAACACCCGCGACGAGGTGGTCGAGGCCCTCCTCTCCGTCAGCCTGAACTATTTCAAGCGCGTAGCGTTCTTCATCGTGCGTGAGCCCTGGGTCGTGGGCTGGGCCGGCGTGGGAGAAGGCATGGAGCGCGGTTTCGCGGCCTCGCTCCGCATCCCGCTCGACAGGCCCTCGGTCTTCCGGGACGTGGTCCGGAACAAGTCGGTCTTCATCGGCCGGCTCGGTCCCGAGGAGGAGAACCGCCGCTTCCTCAAGGACGTGGGCAAGCGCCTGGGAACGGCCGCGGTGTTCCCGGTCCTCGTCAGAGGCCGTGTGGTGAACCTCGTCTACGGCGATGGCGGGCCGGGTGGCAACGTGAGGGGCGAGATCGGCGAGCTGCTGGCCCTCGTCCAGAAAGCGCCGCGCGCGTACCTGCGCATCATCCGCCGCCGCATCTCGGACGCGAGGGAGTCGGACGAGGCCAACAAGCGATGAGGACATAGGAAGGAGGGTTCGAATCCATGATCGAGCGCAAGAAGGAGCTGCGCCGGCGCCGGAAGCGGCGCACGGAGCGGCTGAAGGATCGCAAGCGGGCCGCGATCGCTGCGTCCGCCAAGAAACCCACGAAGAAGTAGCCGCCGAGGGCGGCGGGGACGTCCCGCCGCCCGCTGCCCATGGCCGCCGAAGCCCCGGCGCGGACGCTGCCGGGATTCCTCTCCGCGTTCGCGTTCCCCAGCTATCGCATCCTCTGGACCGGGGCGTTCCTCTCGTCGGTGGGAACCTGGACCCAGGACGTGGCCCTCAACTGGCTCGTTCACGAGCGCTTTCTCGACCCTCGCTACCTGGGCTATCGAACCTTCGCCGCCGACGCTCCGCTGATCGCCTTCATGGTGCTCGGTGGCGCAGCCGCCGACCGCTTCGACCGGCGGCGGATCCTGATCGCGTCGCAGGTGCTCCAGATGGCCTTCGCCGCGGCGCTCGGTGTGCTGTACGCCACCGGCCGCCTCGGGGTCCTCCCGATCCTGCTGTTCGCGTTCCTCACCGGGCTGGCGCAGTCGCAATCGGCCCCGACCTATCAAGCCGTGCTCACGACGCTGGTGCCGCCCGCGCAGATCCAGAGCGCGGTGGCCCTGAACTCGCTGCAGTTCAACCTGTCCCGGACCATCGGCCCGGTCCTGGCGGGCGTGCTCCTCGTCTACGCGGGCGCGGGCTGGTGCTTCGCAGTCAACGCCCTCTCGTTCCTGGCCGTGATCGTGTCGCTGGCCCGCATCGCGATCCCATCACCCGGACTCGCGAGGAGCGAGACGCTGGGACGTAGCCTCGCGGCCGGCTTTCGTCACGTGGCGGCCAGCCCGCCGCTCCGTCTCTACATGGCGCTGGCCGGGGCCGGCAGCTTCCTGGCCTTCCCGCTCATCACGTACCTTCCGGTCCTTGCCGGCGACGTGCTCGGCGCGGGAGCGCGCGGCTACAGCCAGCTGCTCTTCTGGTTCGGAGCCGGGGCCATCATCGGGGCGCTGCTCACGGCGCACCGGGGCGCCGCTCCGGCCCGTGGTCGCGCGCTACTCCTCGGCTTCGGTGGTTACGGTGCCG
>DATFEN010000100.1:0-6645 GCA_035251085.1 Vicinamibacteria bacterium
TAGGTCTTGCCCAGCGGGCAGTGGTAGCAGAAGGGCGCCGGCGCCTCCGGCGCGAGATGGAGCATCGGCTTGTACGGCGCCTGCAGGTTGGGGCGTCCCGACAGCGACAGGGTCGTGAGGGTGTTGCCATGGTACGAGATCGAGCGGCGCAGCACCTTGTAGCGTGACGGCTGCCCGTTCGCGAGGTGGTACGCACGGGCCAGCTTGATCGCGGTCTCGTTGGCCTCGGAGCCGCCCGACACCAGGTAGAGCCGATTGCAGTCGCCGGGCGTGTGCTTCGCCAGGCGCGCGGCGTACTCCTCGATCGCCTCGCTCGTGAAGTGCGTGCCGTGCACGTAGGCGGCCTTGCCGGCCTGCAACGCCATCGCCGACGCGATCTCGCCTCGCCCGTGGCCGACGTTGACCACGATCGCACCGCTCGAGCCGTCGAGGTAGCGACGTCCCTCGCGATCCCAGAGCTGCGCTCCCGTTCCGCGGTCGATCGCCCGCATCTCGCGCCCCAGAGGACGATGGAAGACGTAGGATTCCGGGAAACGGTAGCTCACGAGCCGGTCATTCTACGCCGGACCCTCATCGGTCTCGGCGACGAGCGCATGCAGCAGACCCAGGAGCTCGTCAACCTTCGGAATGAGCTCGGCCACATCCTCGGGCTCGGGTGAGACGAAGTCGAGATAGTCGCTCCTTTGCCGATCCTCGAACACTTTGTCGTAGAACTGTCCCCACCCGATCGGGAGTAGCCCCGGCTTGACGAGGTGCCGATGCAGGGCAGCGCGCACGCCGGAATGCTTGCTGAAGCGATGGCCGCGCGAGAGAAGTGTGGCCGTGGCTGCGTAGAAGGCCGAGTAGTAGCAGCGGTTCATCGCGAAGTCAGCTCTACCGGCCGCGTTCTCCGCGCGCGCCGAATCCAGGGCGCGGCGGGCCTTCTCGAACCAGAAAGCAACGGCCTGGCGCCGCCCCTCGGCGGGGCTCACGCCGCGACCCCTTGCTCCTCGACCTCCTGGCGGATCGGATGGACGGAAACGAGCCCCTCCCGCCATTCGCGCGCCGCGACGATCAGCGGGCTGAGCACGACGTCGTGACGCAGTTGCAGCGGGAACAGGGCATCCACGATCTCGTGGCGTTCCCGTCGCGAGAGGTCTCGAGTCGTCAGCACGAGCAGGTCGACGTCGGACTCGGGGTCGTCTTCCCCTCGCGCTTTTGAGCCGAACAGAACCACCTGCTCGACCGGGAAACGTGCCCGGAGCAACTGAGCCGCCTCCTCGATCGCAGCGCGGTCCGCCGGCTTGAGCTGGACCTCCGCGAGCGTCCTCATCATCGCCTCAGTGGACGATCGTCCGGCTCTGCTCCCTCATGAACTGCTGCACGTAGTACAGCCCGCCCGAGGCCTTGCCCGACGAGCCGCTGCCCTTCCAGCCGCCGAAGGGCTGGACGCCGGGCCACGCACCCGTGGTGGCGCCGGCCTTGCGGTTCACGTACACGACGCCGGCCTCGATGCGGTCGAGGAAGGATTGCACCTCGCGCTCGTCCTTGCTGAAGAAGCCGGCGGTCAGGCCGTACTCCGTGTCGTTGGCGAGGCGCAGCGCCTCGTCCAGGCTCTCGAACGTCGCGACGCAGGCGAAGGGCACGAACAGCTCGTTCCTGAAGAGGTAGTGGTCCTGCGGGAGCCCGTCGACGAGGGTCGGCGCCACGAAGTAGCCGTGCGCCAGCTCGCCCTCGGTCAACGCCTTGCCACCGGCCAGCACCTTGCCGTCCTTCCAGGCCATCTCGGCATAGCGCTGGTAATCCTTGTAGGCGCGCTCGTGGATGACGGGCCCGAGCCACACGCCATGAGCGCTCGGATCCCCGATCGTGATCGCCTTCGTCCGCTCCAGGAGCTTCGCGAGCAGCGCATCCTTGACGGACGAGTGTGCGTAGATGCGTGAGCAGGCGCTGCACTTCTGCCCCTGCAACCCGAAGGCCGACTTCATGACGCCCTCGGCCGCGGCGTCGAGGTCCGCGGAGGGCATCACGATCGCCGGGTTCTTGCCACCCATCTCGGTGATGCACGGCTTGGGGAAGTCCTTGCTGAAGCGGTGGTAGATGTTCATCCCGACCGCCTTCGACCCCGTGAACAGGATCCCGTCGACGCCGGGGTGCGACGTGAGCGCCTCGCCGGTCTCGGCGCCGGTCCCGAAGACGAGGTGCAGCGCGCTCTTCGGAACGCCGGCCTCGATGAGGATCTCGTGCAGCGCGAGCGCCGTCAGCGGCGTCTCGTGGCTCGGCTTCAGGACCACGGTGTTGCCCGCGACGAGCGCTCCCGACATGGGCCCGCCCGCCAGCGCGAACGGGAAGTTGAAGGGGCTGATGATGGCCCACACGCCGTAGGGCTTCATCACCGAGCGCGTCTCCTCATGGGGCGTGAGCCGGGCCATGGGCCGCTCGAAGCCGCCGTGCTTCTCCATCTGGTCGCAGTAGTAGCGGGCCAGATCGGCCGTCTCCGTGACGTCGCCCATGGCTTCGAGGCGGTTCTTGCCGGCCTCGAGGCTCACCACGGCGGACAGCTCGAAACCGCGCTCCTCGATGAGGTCGGCGGCGCGGCGGATGATCGCGACGCGGTCGGCCCACGGCCGCCGTCCCCAGTCGGCACAGCCCCTACGAGCCGCCGCGACCGCGCGGTCCACGTCCCCCTTCGTCGCGATCGGAAAGACACCGATCACGACGCGGGTGTCCGCCGGGCTGCGGTCTTCGAAGGTCTTCGCGCTCATCGTCTCCTGACCGTCGATCCGATGGGGGTGCGTGGCGCCGAAGGAACTCCTCGCTCTCGCCACCGCCTCGTCGTACTTGCGCCGGAACTCGTCGGTCTGGCCGGCCGCCAACGTGGCGTACGTGACCCGCTCGGTGGTCGTGCTCATGCTTGCTGGCTCCTCGGTCCTGTTGGTGCCGTGGCCGGCACCGGGGCGACCCGGTATTCTATCCGAGGTGCTCACCCCCGGCTTGCCGCGGCGTTTCGCGCTGCTCCTCAGCGTTCCGCTGCTGCTGGTCGCGCTCGGCACGCTCGGCTACCACCTGGTCGAGGGTTGGAGCCTCTTCGACGCTCTCTACATGACGGTCATCACGATCACGACCGTGGGGTTCCTCGAGGTCCACCCGCTGAGCGTCGCGGGACGCACCTTCACGATGCTGCTGGCGCTCGGCGGCATCTTCACGCTCTTGTACGCCGCCACGGAGGCGATCCGGGCGATCGTGAGCGGCGAACTCGTTTCCGTCCTCGGGAGGCAGCGCATGGACAGGAGCCTCGCGGAGATCCGTGATCACTTCGTGGTCTGCGGCTACGGGCGCATGGGCGGCCTGGTGTGCCGCGAGTTCTCGGAGTCGGGGCTGCCCTTCGTCGTGATCGACCGCGACCCCCAGCTGTTGCGTGACTTCCGCCTGCCGCACGGGCTGGTGCTGGTGGGCGACGCCACGTCGGACGACGTGCTGCGCAAAGCCGGCGTGACCAGGGCCCGGGCCCTCGTCACGGCCGCGGCGTCGGACGCCGAGAACCTCTTCATCACCATGAGCGCACGCTTCCTGAACGACAAGCTCCTGATCGTCGCGCGGGCGGAGGAGGAGGAGACCGAGCGCAAGCTGCTGCGGGCCGGGGCCAGCCGCGTGGTGTCGCCGTACGTGATCGGCGGACAGCGCGTGGCACAGGCCGTGCTGCGGCCCGCGGTGATGGACTTCATCGAGCTGGCGACGCGCAGCCAGCACCTGGAGCTGCAGATCGAGGAGACCACAATCGCCGACGGAAGCGGCCTCGCGGGCGCGACGATCCGCGACAGCCAGCTTCGCCAGGATCTGGGCATCATCGTGGTCGCGATCAAGAAGCCGGACGGTCGCATGGTCTTCAACCCGGTCCCGGAGCTGACGATCGCCGCGGGCCACGTGCTCATCGCCATGGGCCACCGGCAGCAGCTCGACCGACTGGAGCGGTTGGCCGCGAGCCCTGCTTAAGCTTTTCCGCTTCGGGGCGCCATGAGCGCGCCGAACACGAGCACCAGGCTCGACACGTACGCCCACAGCACCAGCGCTACCGCGAAGGCCAGCGGCCCGTAGAAGGCCTGCAGGTTCATCTGCCCGAGCTTCGACACGAACGCGTACTTCGCCACCTCCCAGGCGCCGCCGCTCCAGAGCGCGGCCTTCAGGGCGATGAGGTTCCCGACGGGCACCGAGGGAATGAGCCTGTAGATGAGGAAAAACAGCGCGACGGTCAGGAGCACCGCGCTCGTCTTGATGCCGTAGCTCGCGACGCCCGGCCAGGTCTTGCCGTAGCTGCGGACCGTGATCGTCAGGGCCACCGATACGAAGGCGAGCAGGCCGCCGGCCACGGTCATCAGGAAGGCGAGGACACGGCTCAGCATGAAGTGGCGGTTCGGCTTTCCGCCCCAGGCCCGGTTGAGCGCCATCTCGACCGGCATGAAGATGCCCGAGGAGCCCCACACGATGAGGAACAGCGCGAACACCTCGAGACCGCGGGCCATCTTCGTCAGGTTGCGCAGCGAAGCGGCGATCTCGACATGCCCGAACGGGATCAGCTCCTGGAGCAGCACGAGCAGGGCAGCCCCCGCGCGGCTGCCCTGGTACCGGTGCGAGACGGCGGCGAGGACGAGGAGCAGCGGGAACAGGCAGAGCAGGAAGTTAAAGGCGATCGCGTTGGTCAGGACCGCGATGTCCCGCGACACCAGCATGCCGCCCGCCGCCCAGAGCCGCTTGAGGATCGCCTTCACGCCCTGGCGCGTGACGTCCTCCGCCAGTGCGCGTACGCCGGCAGGCCGAGCAGGATCAGGAACAGGCCCATGCCCGACTCGAGCGGCTTCTCCACGAGGGTGTTGATCACCATGGCGGCTGAGGTTGCGACGAACACGAGCGGGACGAGTGGGTAGCCCCAGGTCCGATAGGGACGCTCGCGCTCCGGCTCGCGCCGCCGCAGGACGAACACCGCCGTACCCGTCATGGCGTGGAACACCACCACCGCGAACACCACATACGTGTAGAGCTGCTCGTAGCTCCCGGAGAACGTCAACACGATCGCCCAGAGCCCCTGGCCGATAAGGCTCGCCCCGGGCGTCTGGAAGCGCGGATGGATCGACGCCACGCGGGCGAAGAACAGCCCGTCCTGGGCCATCGGCAGGTAGATGCGCGCGGCATACAGGATCGTGGAGGAGATGCAGCCGAACGTCGACACCAGCACCGCCGCGCTGATCAATCGCCCGCCGAGCGGACCGAACAGCGCCGTGGCGGCGGCCTCTCCGATGCGGTCGCTCGCGGCGATGTCGGACACCGGCAGGGCGCGAACGTAAACGAGGTTCATCAGCACGTACAACAGGGTGACTGCCAGCGTGCCGGTCACGATCGCGATGGGCAGGTCGCGCTCGGGGCGGCGCATCTCACCGGCCAGGTTGGTCGCGGCGTACCAGCCGTCGTAGCTCCAGAACACCGCCACCATGGCCACGCCCAGCGCGGTCAGCACGCCCGCCTGGGGGAGCGGTCGGACGAAGGCGGGCGTCACCTCGGACGGTGCGAAGAGGCCCAGCGCTCCGAGGCCGAGCAGCGAGCCGACCTTCGCCAGCGTGACCACGTTCTGGACGAACGCCCCCTCCTTGAGCCCCACGTAGTTGATCGCGGTCAGGACGACGATCGCGATCGCGCCGGCCACCTGTCCCCCGCTCACCGTCCAGGAGACGGGTCCGAGGGGAAGGGTGAACAACACGTTGCGCGTCGAGAAGAGCGGGAGGAACACGCCGCAGTACTCTCCGAAGCCCACGGCCATCGTCGCGATGCCGCCGCTCATGATGACGAGGAAGGCGGCCCAGCCGAAGAGGAAGCCCCACAACGGGCCATAGACCACCTTGAGGAACTCGTACTGCCCGCCGGCTCGAGGGTAGAGAGCGCCCAGCTCCGCGTAGGTCAAAGCACCCGCGAGCGTGACGAGGCCGCCCGCCACCCAGAGCAGCAGGATCAAGCCTTCGTGGGGCACGAGGCGCGCGATGCTTCCGGTCGTCAGGAAGATGCCCGAGCCGAGGATCGAGCCGATCGTGACGAGCGCGCCGTCCCAGGCGGAAAGGCCGCGGACGAGTCCGGTCGTCTGGCCTGTCGCGCTGGGTTGCGCCATGCGAGGCCGGATTCTACAGCGGGGATGGCGACTTCACGGTAGACTCCGGCCGCACGGGATTTGAATGGTGGACGAGTTCCGTATCCGGCTGGCCCGCGACCGAGCCGACTTCGACGCCTGCGTGCTCCTGCAGCGGGCGGTCTGGGGCCTCGGCGACCTCGAGATCACCTCCGCGCTGCAAATGATCGCCTCCGTCCACGCGGGCGGGATGGTGCACCTCGCGGAGTCGCCCGAGGGCCAGGCGGTGGGCTTCGCCTACGCGTTCCCCGGCCTGCGCGGGAACGTCCCCCACCTCCACTCCGACATGCTCGCGGTGCTGCCCGAGCACCAGAAGCTGGGCCTTGGCGTGCGTCTCAAGTGGGCGCAGCGGCAGGAGGCCCTCGAGCGCGGCCTCACGTTGATCACCTGGACCTTCGATGCCCTGCAGGCGCGGAACGCAAACCTGAACCTGCGCCGGCTGGGGGCAGAGGCGGCGGAGTTCGTCGAGAACCTCTACGGCATCACCACTTCGACGC
>DATFEN010000116.1:0-16567 GCA_035251085.1 Vicinamibacteria bacterium
CGGTTCGCGGAGGAGGAAGCATGGGCAGGAAGGGGATTCTGGTGGCAGTGGCGGCCGTCGCGACGATCGCCCTCGGCTACTTCGTGATCGAGGGCTGGCCCACCGTGGACCAGGGTGCCGAGGGAACGGTTGGCGCCGCGAAGCGGTACCAGACGGAGCAGATCAAGAAGGACGACGTCGTCCTGAAGGACGCCGAGCTGCAGCAGGTCATCCAAAGCGAGGCGTTCCAGCGGCTCATCGCCGATCCCGTGGCGCTGAAGGCCGTCACGAACGGGGCTTTCCTCGAAGCGATGAAAAATGAGGTCGCCCGCGATTACCTTACTAGTGGCGCCTTCAAGGAGTACGCCGCGAACCAGGCCGCGAAGGACGCCGCTTCGAACGCAGCGAGGTCCGAGGGCATGAACCAGGCCCAGAAGGACGCAGTGAGCAACTTCCTGGCGAACCCCGCCGTGAAAGAAGCCCTCTCGAATGGCGCGGTCCTCAACGCCCTCAGCAACCCTGCATTCACGAACGCTCTCTTGAACGGCGCGTCTCGCAACGCACTGGCTAGCCAGCTTGCGCAGGCGGCTGCCAACGAGGCCGCGAGGGGCGAGGCTGTGAAGCAGTAGCATTGGAGGCCGGCAAGCCGGCTCCTGAGCTCATCCGTCGACGAGGCGCGCCGGCCCTGAGGGCCGGCGTTGCCTCGTTTGGGCGTTTCTGGAAAGGCAGGCGTCGCGTGCGCATTGCGCCGTTGTCGAGCCTGACGTTAGTACTGGCGCTCGGCGCCCTCGCCCCTCCCGCTCGAGCGCAATTTGCGGCTCTCGAGACCGACGACCTGCGACTCGTATACATCAACCCGACGATGGCGTTCGTCACACCGCATACGGCGCGATGTTTCGAGAACTCCATGGGATTCCAGCGGCGGCTTTTCGGGTACGAGCCCTCCGAGAAGGTGTCCGTCCTGCTGCTGGACCTTCAGGACTCGGGCAATGCGTCAGCCGGCGCTGTTCCCCGGAACAGCCTCAATGTCCAACTCGCGCCGCTCCACTTCACGTTCGAAACCATGTTGGCCAACGAGCGCATGAACACGCTTATGAATCACGAGCTCGTCCACATCGCGACCAACGACAAGCCGGGCAGCACCGACCGCTTCTTTCGCGGACTGTTCCAGGGAAAGGTCTCGCCGATCGCCGAGCAGCCCGAATCGATCCTCTACTTCTACCTGACGAATCCCCGGATCGCCGCACCACGCTGGTATCACGAAGGCATCGCGGTATTCGTCGACACCTGGATGGCCGGTGGGCTCGGCCGTGCCCAGGGCGCGTACGACGAGATGGTCTTCCGCTCCATGGTCCGTGACGGGAGCCGCTTTTACGACCCGCTGGGCCTGGCCTCCGAAGGGACGAAGATCGATTTCCAGACGGAGACGAACTCATACCTCTACGGCACCCGTTTCATGAGCTGGCTTGCGAGCCACTACTCCCCCGAGACCCTGGTTCGCTGGTTCACCCGTGGCAAGGGAAGCCATGCGTACTACTCGAGCGACTTCCGGCGCGTCTTCGGGACTTCTCTCGACGCCGCATGGGGCGAGTGGGTCAAGCACGAACACGCGTTTCAGCAGAAGAACCTCGAGGCCATCCGGCAGTACCCGACGACACCCTACAAGGACATCTCGAAGCAGGCCCTCGGCTCCATCTCCCGCGGCTTCGTGGATCCGGAGCAGCGCACGCTCTACGCCGCGCTCAACTACCCAGGAATCGTCGGGCATGTGGCCGCGATCTCGCTCGCCGACGGATCCGTCGCCAAGCTGCGGGACGTCAAGCAGCCACGTCTCTACGCGGTCTCTTCCGTGGCCTTCGATCCCGACGCGCGTATGCTCTTCTACACGACCGACAACGTCTCGTTTCGCGACATCGTGGCGCTCGACCCGCGCACGAAGAAGACCCGCGTGCTGCTCAAGGACGCGCGCATCGGCGACCTCGTGTTCTCGCGCGCCGACCGCTCGCTCTGGGGCATCCGCATCTACAACGGCGCCTGCACGTTGGTGCGCATCCCCCACCCCTACAAGGAGTGGAAGCAGGTGTTCACCTGGCCCTACGGCGAGGTCGTGTACGACCTCGACGTTTCGCCGGACGGCAAGTTCGTCTCGTTCACCCATGCCGCGATCGACGGCAAGCAGTCGGTGCACGTGTTGAGCACCGAGTCGCTGTCAACACAGAGCGCCGTCCCACTCAAGCAGTTCGACTTCGGGACCGCGATCCCCCAGGGCTTCGTGTTCTCGCCGGACGGCCGCTACCTCTACGGCAGCTCCTACTACACGGGCGCCGCGAACATCTTCCGATACGAGATCGAGACCGGGGCGCTCGAGGCGGTCAGCAACACCGAGACTGGGTTCTTCCGGCCGATCCCCCTCGGCGGGGACGAGCTACTCGTGTTCCGCTATACGGGCGAGGGCTTCGTTCCCACGCGCATCGAAGCGAAGCCGCTCCAGGACGTCAGCGCGATCACGTTCTTCGGCCAGGAGATCGCCGAGGCGCATCCAGTCTTGAAAGACTGGAAGGTGGGCTCTCCCGCGGAAGTGCCCCTGGACAGCATGGTCAAGCGCGACGGTCCGTACCGCTCGTTCGGCGGCATCGGACTCGAGTCGCTCTACCCCGTCGTGCAGGGCTACAAGGACGGCGTGGCGCCCGGCCTGCGCTTCAACTTCTCGGATCCCTTGAATTTCAACAACATCGCGCTCTCGGCCTCGTACTCCGTTGACGACAGCCTGCCGGGCAGCGAGCGCTTCCACGGCCGCCTCGACTACCGGCGCTACGACTGGAGCGCGAGCGCAAGATACAACCCCGCAGACTTCTACGACTTGTTCGGCCCCACGAAGACCAGCCGCAAGGGGTACGCCTTCGGGCTGGGCTATGACCGGACCCTCGTCTGGGACACGCCGCGAACGATCGACATGAAGGTCCGCGCCGAGTACTGGGGTGATCTCGAAGAGCTTCCGGACTATCAGGGCGTGGCGACGACGTCGGACAAGCTGTTCACCTCTTCGGCGCGCCTCCACGGCCGCTACGTGCGGAACTCCCTCGGCTACGTGGACGACGAGAAGGGGCGCGAGTGGGACGTCGTCGTCAGCGCGGACGTGGCTGACGGTCAGGGCTACTTCACCACCTATGCCGATCTCGACTTCGGCTTCGCCCTGCCCTTGCGCCATTCATCGGTGTGGCTACGCAATTCCGCCGGCCTCTCGCCCGGGGACATCGAACAGCCGTACTCGAACTTCTTCTTCGGCGGCTTCGGCAACAACTGGGTCGATCACAAAGACGAGAAGCGTTACCGCGCCCACTACGCCTTCCCCGGCGTCGAGATCAACGAGATCTCGGGACGCAACTACGTGAAGTCGATGCTCGAGTGGAACCTGCCGCCGATTCGCTTCCGGCGCGTCGGCACCCCGGGCTTCCACGTGACGTGGGCGCGCCCCGCGCTGTTCGCCAGCGGCCTCGTCACCAACCTCGACGACACGGCCATCCGCCGAGAGCTGGTCAACGCCGGGGGCCAGCTCGACTTCCGCTTCACGCTGCTCTCGCGCCTGGACATGACGCTGTCGGGGGGCTACGCAGTGGCCTTCGAGAAGGGCTTGCCACCCCGGCGCGAGTGGATGGCTTCGTTGAAGGTACTCAGATAGCGGCGTGGTACAGGTCCTCGTCGCCCTCCTCCCGGCCCTAGCCTTCCTCGTCGCGCTCTTGCTCATGGATAGCTTCAAGCTGCTGTCCCGCCGCTCGGTCGTGCAGGCGCTCCTGGCCGGGGCCGTGGCCGCGCTCGTTGGCGCACGGCTCCACGGCGCCCTGGTCGACACGTGGCAGCTCTCGCCGGCAGTACTCTCCCGCTACGTTGCGCCGCTGACCGAGGAGCTGCTCAAGGCGGCCTGGGTCGTCTGGCTGATCCGGCGGCAACGCGTCGGCTTTCTCGTCGACGCTGCCATCCTGGGCTTCGCGGTCGGAACCGGCTTCGCGCTCGTCGAGAACGTCGAGTACCTGCGCGCGATCGCCGAGCCGAGGATGTTCCTCTGGATCGTGCGCGGCTTCGGCACGGCCGTGCTGCACGGGGCCACCGCCGCGGTCTTCGCTCTGGTCTCCAAGGCGATCGCCGACCGTCGGGCCGAGGCAGCGCTCGCGGTCTTCGTGCCGGGATTCTGCATCGCGGCGGCCCTGCATTCGCTGTTCAACCACTTCGTGCTGCCACCGCTCGCTCAGACGATGCTGCTCCTGGTGGCCCTGCCAGTCGTGTTGTTCTTCGTCTTCGAGCGCAGCGAGCAGGCGACGCGACACTGGCTCGGCGTCGGCCTCGACGACGAGTTGGAGTTGCTCGACTCGATCCTCTCCGGCCGCGTCCTCGCGACGCGGATCGGTTCCTATCTCCACTCCTTGAAGGCCCACTTCCCCGGAGAGGCCGTCGCGGACATGCTGTGCCTGCTGAGGATCCACCTGGAGCTGTCGATCCGTGGGAGGGCGCTCCTCCTGGCTCGAGAGTTCGACCTCGCCGTGCCCGTGGGCGACGACGCCCGCGCGAAGCTGAAGGAGCTCCGCTACCTGGAAGGGGCGATCGGTCGCACTGGCCTGCTCGCCGTCAAGCCGATCCTCCGTCGCAGCTCGCGCGACCTCTGGCAGATCTACAAGCTCGAGGAGGCATGAGCTCGACCCCGAAACCTCAATTGACGCGAGCGATCGGCCGATGGACGCTGGCCGCCCTCGTCCTCAACGGCGTGATCGGCAGCGGCATCTTCGGCCTGCCGGACGACATCGCGCGACTCGTCGGCCCGGCGGCGCCCAAGGCCTACCTGCTGGCCGCCCTGGGCATCGGCATCATCATGGCCGTGTTCGCGGAGGTAGCGTCGCAGTTCCGCGACGCCGGCGGCCCCTACCTCTACGCGCGCGTGGCCTTCGGGCCGTTCGCTGGCATCCAGATGGGCTGGTTCGCCTGGCTTGTCCGGCTCACCTCCGCCGCGGCCAACGCGAACCTCTTCGTCGTGTACCTCGGCGAGTTCTGGCCGGCGGCCACGCAGCAGGCGCCGCGCGCCCTGCTCCTGACCCTGATGATCTGGTCCTTCGCCGCCGTCAACGTTCGCGGCGTGGTTGCAGGCGCGGGCACGAGCAACCTGTTCACGGCGGCCAAGCTGCTGCCGCTGGGCCTCTTCATCGCTGTGGGTCTCCTGCTCTCGCGGGGCACGGTCGTACCCGCTCCGATAGCAGCCAGCACCGACGACTGGTTCCAGGCGGCCCTGGCGCTGGTCTTCGCCTACGGCGGCTTCGAGGCTGCGATGATGCCGATGGGCGAGGCACGCGATCCGCGCCGCGATGCGCCCTTCGCGCTCTTCACGGGTCTCGCCGCGGTGACCGCGATCTACACGCTAGTCCAAGTGGTCACGATGTACAGCGTGGAGAACCTAGCGGCGAGCCAGCGGCCACTGGCGGACGCCGCGCGCACCTTTCTGGGCCCGTGGGGAGCCTCGTTCATATCCGTGGGCGCGATGCTCTCCACTGCCGGCTACCTGGCCGGGTCCTTCGTCAACGCGCCGCGGCTCACCTACGCCTTCGCCGAGCGAGGCGACTTCCCGCGCGTCTTCGCCGCCGTCCACGACCGCTTTCGAACGCCTCACGCCTCGATCCTCCTGTTCGGCGCGCTGGTGTGGGGATTGGCGCTGTACGGCAGCTTCCTCTGGAACGCCATCCTGAGCGCGGTAGTGCGCGTTTTCACGTATGCGATCGTGTGTGCGGCGCTGCTCCAGCTGCGGCGTCAGAAGCCGCAGGCGGATTCGCTTCGGCTGCCGCTCGGCTGGCTGTTCGCCCTGACCGGCTTCGGGCTGTGCGCGGTGATGGCGGCGCAGATGAACGCCGAGCACGCGAAGATCGTCGCCGCGCTCGTGGCGGTCGCGACGCTGAACTGGCTTCTCGTTTCGAAGAGCCCTCTCCTCAGAACCTGATCCGCAGTCCTGCGGTCACGTGCCCACCGCCGGCATCGACCTCGATCGAGCCGTCCGGTGCCGCCTCGAGGCGCGCGACTGCGTGGCTGTAGAAGAACTGCGCCCCGAGGCCGACGCTGTCGCTGATGCGAAAGTCGAGACCGGCGCCGACGTTGTATCCGAAGGGCGAGTCGGTGGCGGTCGTCTGGGTGACGCCCGTGATGTTGACCGTGTCGTAGGGGAAGGCCTCCGACTTTTCGATGCTGCCGATGAGGTCGGCCTCGACATTGACGATCGATCCGCCGGCGAAGAGGCTGAACGCGATCGCACCCGCGTGCGCCGTGTAGACGAGATCGAGGTGCCCGGATGTCTCCGTATGGGAGAGCTCGCCGACCTCTCCAGAGGCCTCTCGATGCTGCCCGAAGAAGAACGGATGCGGGAACCGCCCCTGGAATTCTGCGGTGCCGGTGCGCTTCACGAAGCTGAAGGCCGCGCGGACGCCCAGCCCGCGCACGAACTCGTACTGAAGCGCGCCGTAGGCACCGAAACCTGCGTCGAAAGCGTAGTGGTTGTCCAGAGAGCCCTCCTCCACGAATTCCTCGAAGGTCCGGGTCTCGTCGAATTCGAGGGACAGCCCGTACACGCCGTCCAACAGCACCGTGAAGCGCATTTCTGGGGACGCAATGGGTGCGGGAGGAGGGGCTGGAGGCGCCGCCACGGGGCGCGGCGATGGGGGCGCCGGAGGTGCAGGGGGTGGCAGCGGCTCGGGTTCGGGAGCCGGGGGCGCCGTCACTTGACGCGCGGGGGCCGGGGCTTGACGCGGCTGCGCTGCGGCCGGAGGAGGTGGTGGTGGCCGTGGTGCAGGTGGTGCCGAAGGTGCGGGGGGAGGCAGCGGCTCGGGCGCGGGAGCCGGCGGGGCCGACGACAGCACCTCTACCCTCGAGTCGTGGACGTATCCCACTTCGCCGTCGGGCAGGGCGACCTTGAACCATTCTCCAGTCCGGCCGAGAGACTCGACCCTCGCTCCGGCGTTGAGCGCTCCGATCACACGCGTCTCATAGCTGGGGCCGTACCGCACCTTGGCCTTCGACCTGATGCGCAGCGTCTCCGCCATCGAGGCCGCCGAGACGAGCATGAGAGCAGTGGCCATGGCCAGCGTACGCTTCAGCGTCATCGTGTCTCCCTAGAAGCAGACGTCGACCAGGCCGACGGCCGTCCACGCCTGCACGACCGCCTGCTCCGGACGGCTTCCTGCGCCGTACAGCTCCCGCGCCGAGAGGATCGAAGCGGCGGTGGCATCGCAGTAGAAGGAGTTGGGACCGAGCATGAACTGATACGCGCGATAGAACACCTTCTCGATCTGCTCGCGGTTGCTCGCACCGACACCCTGTACTGTGATCCCAGACGTGCGGTTGGTGCCCCCTTCAATGGCCAGATAGTAAGCGTGGTTCGAGAGACTGGCCAAAGAGTGCTCTTCGAGGTTGGCCGCGGTCACCCTCGAGACGTGGTCCGCATCGCCGAAGGCTGCGGGGTTGGCCATGTCCCGTATGCCGCCGGGAGTGACCTGCTCGCCGATCGTGTAGTTGGCCTGTCCAGGCCGGAAGTAGAAATCGACGGCGACGCCCATCTGGTCGGAGAAGGACTCGTTGAGGGCGGCCGCGCCGAGGTTGGCGAACAGGCCCGAAGTGAAGACGGTCATCCCGTGGGTCATCTCGTGGGCGACGACCTCGAGAGAGCCGGCCAGGGGATCGAACTCGGAGCCGCCGATGGGGTTGGCCGCCGGCAGCCCCTCGCCGTAGACCATGAAGCCGCCGAGAGCCCGCAAGCTGCCACCGCAGCAGAAGAACGCATTGGCGTACATCAGGCCGACCACGTCGTCGTTCCCCGTCGCGATATAGAACGCCAGGTCCTCGAGCCGGACCGGGTGGACCAGTCCGCGGAGGGGGCCGTCGGTGTCGTTCCAGGAGTGCCGCGCGTGGCGCTTGAAGAAGTAGTCGTATACGACGCCCGTGTAAGCGTGGGCGTCGACGGCGATGCCATCGGTCCAATCGTTGTCTGCGTCGCGGGCGAGGTCCCCGTCCGTCAACGCCACGTCTCCGAAGACGATCGCGAAGGTCCGAAAAGGATCGCCGCGCATGTCGAAAGTGCCGATGCGCGCCGGCCGGAGCAGGTCCTGGGCCATGAAGCCTCCACCCGGCTCGGCAGTCACACTCATCTTCTGATCGTTGTCGAAGACGCCGCGGCCTCGGCCCACGGACGCCGACTGCTTCTGGATGAGGCTCATGTCGTGGACGACGCGACCGTCACGCGCATCGACGAAGTACTGGCGAATGTCCGCCTTGTCGGGCACGAAGGCCGCGATCGCCCAGGCCAGCCGGTAGCCGCGGTCCTTGGGAAGGACCACGAGCTCGGGCGACACGGCGCCTGCGGATCGGACCCCGGTGCGCTCGAGGGCGGACCGTGCCGCAGCGGCGCCCAGGACTGGTGTCACGTCGAGAGCGATGCCCGCGTGGTACATGCCGAAGACCGAGACGACGGTCCCCTGGGCATCGCTCTGTCGCACGACCTCGGCGCCCCAGACCGGCACGCCCCTGTGCAGCTGGACCAACCGCTCGTGGCGGCGACCCGGCAGGACCGTGTCCTGCTGCATCTGCGTCGTCCGCAGCTCGCCGGCCCTGATCATCGAGTCGATCGGCCCGGCGGCCGCATCGACCTCCGCCCGGCTCGTGGCCTGGAGCCTGACCTCGTGAGGCTCCTGCGCGATCGCCAGTGGGGAGAACGCGAAGGCCCAAAGCAGGACCCCTGCGCTCCTCCGCGAAGTACGTTGCATCGCTGCCTCCTCCGGTGAATCGAGGAACACCGACGCGCCACGAAGCACGCGTCGTGCCATCGGTGAAACGCAGGGAAATGAAGCTCGGGCCACCCTTGGAGCCCGCCTGGTCGTTACGAAGTGTTCAGTGCATGAGCGCGCCTGCGCAGGCGCTGGGCGGCGACGGCGCGCTCAGGCGCGGATCCGAAGCTCCTCGTAGGAGACGGACGGGAAGCCGAACGAGACCGCGAGGCCTTCGACTTCGGGGCGCGGCAGCCGGTAGGCCTGTTCGTGGAAGAGCGGCAGGAGGCGGGCGTCACGCGCGAGGATCTCTTCGGCCTCGCGGTACAGGCCGTGGCGTAGGGACGGGACCGGTTCGGCCCGGCCCCGCTCGATCAGCCGGTCGACCTCGGGAGATCCGCACAACCGCCCCAGGTGGCCCTCTCGCGTGTGGACGGTGCGAATGAACGTGTCGGCGTCCGGGTAGTCCGCGACCCACCGCGCGAGGTTGAGGTCCACGCTGGCGTCCCTCTGCGCGTCGTTCATCTCGTCCATCGTCTTGTTCACGACACGGATCCGGATTCCGAGTCCGCTCAAGGTCGCCGTCAGCTCGCGGGCGAAGGCCGCGTACCCCGCGAAGAAGAGCGGGTGCACGGCCGCGGTGAGCTCCAGACCCGGCGGCGGCGCCGCGCCGCTGTCCGGCACTGCTTCCGTGCGCGACGAAGCCTGGCCGTGCCCCACGAGCCCCGGCGGAATCAGGCTCACCGCGGGGAGGGCCAGGCGTCCGAGGGTCTGGCGCACCAGCCTGGGCACGTCGATGCAGCCGAGCAGACGCTGGCGCAAGTCCCGATCCTGGAGCGGTCCGCTCCTCGTGTTGAGGGCGAGGAAGTAGGTGAGCAGGCCGGGCGTCTCGCGATAGCCGGAGGCATACTCCGGATCACGGCGCAGCGCCTCGACGTCGGAAGGGACCAGGTCGGAGGCCAGTGAGAAGCGGCCCGCGCGGAAGCCCGTCAGGACCTCCTTCGGCGAGAGGCCGAAATTGAAGACGAGCCCGTCGTTCTTCGGATAGCCCTTTCGCCAGTAAGCCCGGTTCCGTTCCAGCTCCAGTCGCCGACCAGGCTCGAAGGCGACCACCCGATAGGGTCCCGTACCCACCCAGCCGGCCGGCGTGGACGGGTCGCACCCCTCGGGAACGATGGCGCCTGCCGGGTGTCCGGTCAGCGCCGGGAAATAGGCAACGGGCTCCTCCAGATCGATCGTGAACTCCCTGGCCGAATCGATGCGGAACCCGACCAGGTCTCTCGACAGCCCGTTCAGCAGCGCCCTGGCACCCTCGATCAGGGAGAACTGCCAGCGGACGTCGTTGCGCGGCTGCTGCAGCATGCGCTCGAAGGAGTAGCGCACGTCGCGCGCCGTCAGCGGACGCCCGTCGTGGAAGCGCACGTCGTCGCGAAGACGGAAGCGGTAGCGCCGCCCGCCCATCTCCATTCCGAAGTGGGCCGCGAGCCACGGCACGAAGCGGGCGCCGCCCGCGTCCCGGGTCAACGTCTCGAAGACGCTGGGGCTCACCTCCGCGTTCTCGACGGTGTCGGCGCGCGCCGGGTCCAGCGTGGTGACGATGCCCGCGATGGGTACGTGCAGGATGCCGCCGCCGGCACGCACGGGCTCCGCCTCCGGCTCGACCTCATCCGCCTTGCCGATGTGAGGGTAGTTCACGAACGGCGCGGTTCCACGCAGGCTGAGCCCGCGCACCCTCGGCCCGGCCAGCCGATAGTCCACGTCGTGGAAGAGCGGCACCAGGACGGCGGCGTCCTGCAGCAGCGATTCGAACTTCCGGTACAGGCCCTCCCGCACGGCGGGGCGGCTCTCGGCGCGGGCCTCTTCGATGAGACGGTCGGCCTCGGCCGACGAGAACCACGCCCGCCACAAGCCGCTCTGGGAGTGGAACAGCGTGTGGGTGAAGTTGTCGGGATCGTCGTAATCCGCGTTCCAGCGTCCGATCAGGACGTCGATGTTCTCATTCGCCTCCCAGGTGGCGAGGTAGGAGGCCATGTCCGTCGTGGTGATCTCGACCTCGACGCCCAGGTCGGACCAGAGAGGCAGCAGCGCGTTCAGCAAGGCCCCATAGCGGTCCTGGAAGAGCGGCTGGACCGAGAGACGAAGCCGGAGTGGGGGCTCGAGGTGCGCAGCCTGAAGCGCTTCTCGAGCATCCTCGACCGTGGAGAGCCGCGCGCGCCGACCGGGATCGTGGCCGAGCATTCCCGGCGGAACCAACGATACCGCAGGCTGCGCGAAGCGGCCGAGAGTCCGCCACACGAGGTCGCTCGTGCGCACTACGCCCACCAGCGCACGGCGCGCGGCTCCATGCCTGGCCAGGGGCCCGCTGCGCGAGTTGAAGAGGATGACGTACGTGTTCCGCTTCGCGGCCTCCACCAGCCCGCGCCGCAGCCGAGAATCCCGGAGGATCTCCTCTAGGTCCGCGGGAAGCAGATCTCGGGCCACGTCGATCTCTCCCGCGCGGAACGCTTTGGCGATCGCGGTGGCGTTCGGGTAGGCGCGGAACTCCACGGCATCGAGCGGAGTCGAAGCGCCCCGCCAGTAGTTCGAGTTGCGCTCGAGGACGATGCTCTGCCGATCCTGTGAAGCGAGCTGGAAGGGACCCGTTCCCAGCAGCCGCATCCCGGCACCCGAGGCGCCCGGCGCGGAACGAGCGACGCCCGTGCCCGCGGTCAGCAATGCCGGGTAGATCGCGAGCGGCTCCCGGAGGCGGATCTCCAGTCGGTCGTCCCCACGCACGACGACGCCCAACGCCGCATTGGCCTTCCCCGCCCGCAGCTCCGCGGCACCCTCGATGGCCGCATATGCCGGAGGGAACTCGCGGCCGGCCTGCCGGATGCACGTTTCGAAGGAAGCCTTGACGTCGGCGGCGGTGACCGGCGCGCCGTCCGAGAAGCGCACGTCGCGCCGCAGCGTCAACAGGAAGGTCCTTCCGCCATCGGAGGGCTCCCACTTCTCGCACAGGTTGGGCACGACGTTGCCTCGAACGTCCGTGGCGAGGAGCGCCTCGTAGACGTTGGCCGAGATCTCAAGCTCCTCCGTCGTCTCGATGGCGGTGGGCTCGATCGTCCCCACGTCGTTCGCGAGGGCAACCACGAGCCGGCCGCCGGAACGGATCGCCTCCGGCGCCGCGCTCTCCTTCGGCTCGGGCGCGAGGCTGGCGGCCTCCTCGAGGCAGGCCCCCGCCTTGGCGTACTCGCCCATCAGGTTCGCCAGCGTCGCGGCGAGGGAGAGCAGCTGGCGCAGGCTCTCCGCGTCACCGGCCGCGCGCGCGGCCAGCAGGCCGCGATCCACCCAGCGCGACGTCTCCTCGCTCCGGCGCGCCTGCCACGCGGTCTCGGCGCCGAGCAGCAGCGCGCCCACGGCACGCTCGCCCATGCCTTCGCGCTCGAAGACGCGCACGGCGTTGTCGGCCTCCTTCAACGCCGCGTCGATGTTGCCGGCCATGCGGTGCGCCCGCGCCTGGAGCGTCCTCGCCTCGCCCTCCAGGGTGCGGTCGCCCTCCCACTCGTCGTCCAGGAACTCGAGGGCGGTCCTGGCCGAGCGCACCGCCTCTTCCGCGCTCCACGAGTCCAGCGATGTCCGGGCGAGGCGCAGGCCGTACTCGACGGTCTTGTCCGGCACGTCTCCCTGGGAGAAGTGGTGCATGAGCTGCGGGAGGACACGGTCCCGGCGCCCCGCGTGACGCGTCTCGAGGAGCTCGGCGTACCTGCGGTGCAGTCCGCGGCGCTTGCGGCGCGACAGCCCCGCGTAGAGCACGTCCCGGACGACGCCGCTCGAGAACGCGAGCAGGTCGCCTCGCGACTCGCGCTCCTCCTCGACCAGCCCCTCGCGCAGGAGCACGTCCAGCGCGTCCTCGACGTCCCCCCTCCCCTCGGCCAGCGCCTCGAGGTCGCGGGCGTCGAAGGTCCGGCCGATGACGGACGCCGCCCCGAGGATCTCCCGCACCTCGTCCGGAAGGCGTTGGACCCGCGTCTCGACCGCCTGCTGGATCGTGGCCGGCAGGACGTCCGTCGCAATGCCCGCTTCGCCGGACAGGTTCCATTCGCCGGTGTCGTCCTTGGAGATCCCGCCGGCGTCGAGCAGCGAGCGCACCAGCTCCCTGGTGAAGAACGGGTTTCCCTTCGTCGCATCGAAGATGCGATGCACGAGGCTGTCGGAGAGATGAGAGCCTCCGACGATCGTCTCGATGAACGAGCGATGATCCGAAGCCGAGAACGGCCCGAGGCTGGTCGCCGAGAAGCGTCGGTCTCCGCGGAAGCCGTCGATGACGCGAAGCAGCGGATGCCGCTCGCCGACCTCGGTCGAGCGGTATGTCCCCACGATCAGGGTGGGCGTGGGCCCGAGGCGCCGGAAGATGTACTGCAGCGCCTCGATCGAGACCTCCGCCGCGTGCAGGTCCTCGAGCATCAGGACGAGAGGCCGGCCCGCCGCGACCCGGGTCAAGGTGCGGGCGAGCAGCTCGAAGACCTGGGTTCGATCCTCGGCGCCGGCCGCGCCGGCACGCGATGGCGATGCGCCGCCCGTGGCCTCGCGGATCTCGCTGATCTCGTTCAGCATCGGGAACAGCGCGACCAGGTCGGCCGCCACGTCTGAGAGGTCGGGCGGCGGCGCGCTCGCGTCCTCGCGTTGGCGGAAGAACTCCTGGATCAGGTCGCAGAAGCCCTGGTACGGGAAGGCGCGGTCCTGGTCGGCGGTGCGACCGTGCAGTACGCGGATCTTCCTGGCCCGCGCCAGGTTCCCCAGCTCATCGAGCAGGCGCGTCTTGCCGATCCCGGCCTCGCCGGCCACGACCGCGAATTGGCATTCGCCGGCCACGGCTGCGTTCAGCCGCTGTTGAAGCTCGGCGAACTCCTTCGCGCGACCGACGAACGGCTGCAGGGCCGGCCGCAGGGTCTGGTGCGTGCGTGTGAGGCTGCCGAGCGTGCGCGAGCGCTCGGTGTCGCGCAGACGAGCGCGGTACCGCTTCAGCGCCTCGGCCACCTCGCCGGCCGTCTGCGGCCGGCGGCCCGGCTCCTTGGACAAACAGGCGAGGATGAGCTGCTCGAGCTCGTCGTCGATCTCGGCGCCCAGGGATCGCGGCGGCTGGGGCAGCTCGTGGGCGATGCGGTAGAGGACAGCCTCGGTATCACCCGAGAAGGGCGGCGATCCCACGACGCACTCGTACAGGACGGTGCCGAGCGAATAGATGTCGGAGCGCGCGTCCACATCCCGGGCGGTGATCTGCTCCGGGCTCAGGTAGTAGAGCGTGCCGACCATGGCGCCGCTCTTGGTCAGCCTCGCCTCTGTGGCCGCCCGCGCCAGCCCGAAGTCCATCACCCGGGTGCGGACGCCGCCCGAGTCGCGCGCGACCATTATGTTGTCAGGCTTGATGTCGCGGTGGACGACGCCGTGCCGATGGCTGTACTCGAGCGCCTCCGCCACCTGGATGCCGATGTCGAGGACGTCGCCGAGCAGTGCCGAGGACTGCAGGAAAGCGTGGAGGTTCGCCCCCTGAACGAGGGGCATCACGAAGAAGAGCGAGGTCTCGTGGCGCCCGAAGTCGTGGACGGGAACGATGGAGGGATGGTCCATCTGCGCCACGAGCTGCGCCTCGCGCTGGAAGCGCTGCTCGCCGTCCGCGCTCAGCAGCGAGGGCGGAATCAGCTTGATCGCGACCTCGCGGTTGAGAAGCGGATCGCGAGCGCGGTACACCACGCCCATCCCACCCCGCCCCACTTCGCCGGTGATCTCGTAACGGTCGGAGAGCTTCTGGCCGATCATTCAGGGGGTTCAGAGGTGTGAACAAGGAATCCTAGTGCCGTGTCCCGCGGGGCGCAAACGCGAGTCGACGGCCGCCAACTCGCAGCGCAGGCGCGCTCAGCCAGTGCGCAGTTCAGTACTTGAGATCGAGGAGTCTCCGTCGCTCCCTGGAGGCAAAACTCATCAGCCGACAGGAGCTTGGAGCACCGCACGCTCCTAGATTGGCCTCGGCATTCCCCTTGCCAGAGACGCGACTGGGAGACCCCGATGCAGGCACGTCCCTTCGCCATGTTGCGCACTGGATTCGCGCTGTCGGTCGCGATCGTTGTCGCCGGGTGCGCACCCGTGTTCTCCGACCTGCAAAGCGCCAAGCTCGCTGGTACGGGGCGCGTCGAGATCACGCCAGGAGCATCGACCGTCTACTTCGACAGCACGGACGAATCCGGCCATGTCCAGGACCACGTCGGAGTCCAGGCGGCGACAGGGGTGCATGAGCGAGTCGACCTGCGGGTCCGCTACGAAAGGATCGACGTTGGGGGAAGCGAGCCCGGGATCAACGTCGTGGGATTCGGGCCCAAGGTCGGCCTCGCCAAGAACCGACTCGCCTTCGCCGTGCCGGTAGGTTTCGCCTTCGGGGGCGGCGTGGATTCGGGGGAGTCGTGGGAGGCGCAGCCCACGCTGCTGGGAACGCTCTCCGCGGGCGGGCATACCGAGTTCACGGCGGCCGCGAAATACCTCATCCCGCTGAGCGCCGAGGACGCCGACAACCTGGTGGCGCTGAACCTCGGCATGGGCATCGGTCCTGCGGGAAAATGGCTCATCCGCCCAGAGGTCGGCTTCCTCTGGAACCCGGGAGAGGAAGGTACCTTCGTCCAGCTGAGCCTCGGCTTCACGTTCTTCTTCGGAGCCGAGCCATGACGACGGTTCAGCGCCCGTACTTGCGAAGGATCTCCTTCACCCGCTCGATCGGGAGGGCATCGACGGTCGTGCGGGCGGCCGTGACGGTCGTCGCGCGCAGCAGCGAGTTGTAGACGGCCTCCTCGGTGGCTTCGAGCGCCGCCTGGAACAGGGGTGACAGCGCCTCGGGCGGCAGGAGCGTCCGTGAGCGCGCCGCCGTCTCGCCGTGCCGCGTCCGAAGCGACTCCGCGGTGCTGAAGGCGATCGCGAAGTCGCCGCTGCCGTTCGAATACGACGAGCCCGTCCGCGCGAGGCCGAACAGGGCGCGGGCCGCGAGGCGCTCGAGGTCGCGTGCGTCGAGCGGCGCATCGGTGGCCACGACGATCATGCAGGACCCGTCCCGGACCGCGGGCGCCGAACCGTCGGCGACGCGCTTCGGTCCGAACGCGTACCGGCCCAGCTCCCGGCCGACCGGCGCGCCGTCGATCATCAGCACGCCGTCGTAGTTGGTCTGCACGAGGATGCCCAGCGCGTGGCCGCCGTGGTCGGCGGGCAGGAGGCGCGACGACGTGCCGATCCCACCTTTCCAGTCGAATGCGACCGTTCCCGTTCCGGCGCCGACCGATCCCTCGGCGAACGGTCCCTCGCGCGCCTCGCGGATCGCCGCGGCCACGTGCTCGCGCTTCACCGGCAGGCTGCGGATGTCGTTCAGGGCCCAGCCGTCGTTCGTCTCGCCCACGAGCGCGTTGACCGAGCGGACCTGCTCGTTGCCGGCCTGCGCCAGGGTGTACGCGACCACCGCTTCGACCGCCGTGCCCACCGCGAGGGTGTTCGTCAGCACGATCGGCGTCTCGATCGTTCCCAGCTCACGCACCTGGGTCGAGCCCGCCAGCTTGCCGAAGGCGTTGCCGACGAACACCGCCCCGGCCACCTTGTCCTGAAACAGGTTCCCGGCGTGCGGCAGGATCGCGGTCGCGCCGGTGCGGATGCTGTCGCCCTCGATCAGCGTCGCATGGCCGACGCGCACCCCGCGAACATCGGTGATGGCATTGAGCGCCCCCGGCGAGAAGACCCCAGGAGTGACTCCGAGGTCACGGGCGCGCGGGCGCTCGCCGGCCAAGACTCCTTCG
>DATFEN010000281.1:0-8867 GCA_035251085.1 Vicinamibacteria bacterium
GAGGGGAGCAAAGGGGCGGATCGCCCTCCCGGTCGCCGGCGATCCGTTGGACGCCAAGGCCGCAGTGCTTCGACTCGTCGACGATCTTGGCTTCGACCCTGTCGACGGTGGTGATCTGGACTCGTCCTGGCGGCAGCAGCCCGGAACGCCGGCTTACTGCCGCGATCTCGAAGCCGCTGCTCTCCGGCGCGCGCTCGCCGAAGCTGATCGAAGCCGGATCGCCGAATACCGTGCCGAAGAGGAGGCTCGCATCCGGAGGTCAATCGCAGCGCAGACAGCGAGAGACTCAGCGCGTCAATGAGGTTCTCATCCTCGCTCAGATGAGCGCCTGAGCCTCGCCTCGACAGGTACCGGACGGTGGCGATGTGACGTCGAAAGCTCGAGGGGATCGCTGGCTCGAGCGGCTCGACGCCGGAGATTTGTGAGGTGCAAGACCATGCATTACCTGCTGTTCTACGAGCTGGTGGACGACTACGTCGCCAGGCGCGCGGCGCTCCGCTCGGCGCATCTCGAGAAGGCCTGGGCCGCGAGCGAGCGGGGCGAGCTCGTGCTTGCAGGCGCGCTCGCCAACCCGGTCGACGGTGCGGTGCTGCTGTTCAAGGGGGACTCGCCAGCCGTGGCCGAGAGCTTCGCCCGAGCGGACCCGTACGTCACGCATGGACTGGTCCGCAGCTGGCGCGTTCGCGAGTGGACCACGGTATCGGGTCCGGCGGCCGCGACGCCGGTGCGTCCTTAGCCGCCGCTGCCATTGCCCCGGGCGCCCGCGCGGGCGCCTGTCGAGGGGCGCGGATCATACCCCCAGGGCCCGCGTCCGCTGAGATCCGCCTAGGAAGTGTGCTTGATCATCAGGACCTCGTTGCCGGCCTCGTTGTAGATGAGCTCGTCGACGATCTTCCGGGCGAGCAGGAGGCCGAAGCCGCCCGGGCGCAGGCCCAGCTCGGCTCGCCGTCCCAGATGCGCGACGGGATCGTCCGGCGGGTTCGACACCGCGGCGTGGGGAAGGGCGTCCGCGCGGAAGCCGGGCCCGGGATCGTGCACGTAGAAGACGATGGCGCGCTCGGTGCGAATGGCGGTGACCTCCACCACCTTGTCCCGGTCGAAATGGCCGCCGTGCTCCATGGCATTGAGCAGGATCTCCCGGAATGCCACCATGAGCCGGTCGCGCTCCTCTTCGGGCCGGTCGGAGGGCAGCTCGTTCAGGAAGCTCACCAGCCGCTCCGCGTTCAGCAGTCGGCAGTCCATCCTGACGGTCAGCCAGCCCGCGTGAGCCGAGAGCACCTGGATCCCGTCCCGCCAGTCGACCTCCTGGATCGCGCGCCGCGTCATCTGGGCGATTTCGTGGATCTCGAAGGGAGCCGCGAAGCAGGCGAACACGCGCGCGCGCAAGGCCGCGATCAGCCCTGCGGGGGTCGTCCGGGGCGCCAGCAGGACGGTCTTGGTAGCGGGCCGCACCCGCCCCATCTCCTCCACCAGTGGCAGGTCTTCTTCTATGGTGGTGCTGGGGCTCGTCACCATGACGTCGAAGGCGGTGCGCCGCAGCCTTCGGAGCGCATCCGCCTCGCCGGATGCGGACTGGAACATGCAGCCGTCGAGGGCGTTCGCCCTCTTCAAGGCGTCGGCTGATTCGTTCTCAACGCCGAGGAGAAGGACCTTGCCCGCGGGCCGGGTGCTCATGTCACCGCCAGTCTACAAGTACCGATTGGCGGTGGGCTAGTGCGAGGGGGGCGGGTGATTTCACGGGGTTGGGACGTCCTCCCGTCACGCGGTTGTGACCGCAGGACGGGACTGTGTGGGTCCCAGGAAGATGGAGGTCCCATGCCGCTGACCAACCATGCTCCGTACTGCGAGAGGCTCGATCGGACACGAAAGGACGGTCGCCTACCCCGCCATCAACGTCACCTCACTGAACACTGCGAACGCCGTTCTGAAGGGCCTTTCCGAGAGCCGGAGCGACGGCATCATCCAGGTCTCGACCGGGGGCCGTCTTCGCGGGGGCGCCGTGTTCAAGAACATGGTGCAAAAACACCACTGAACCTGCAGGGACGGCTCATTCCCGGTTCACTTCCGCTCGATTCAGGCCGCGGTTGATCGTCTCGACTCCGGCGTGGCTGTGGGGCTTCGATGGATCCCTGGGCCGGCAGGGAGCGTAGTAATCACTAGGTCCCAGGAGGCGATCGGGCCAACGCGGCCGCAGCCTGGGCCGACGATGCATCCGGCGTACGACGTGGGGCCGCGCCGGGGCTGTCGAGGTGATGCGATGCAACTCGCGTTGGAGCAGCGCGGCGACGTCTGCATCGTGCGCGTGGAGGAGGCCAAGTTCACGTACCCGGTGCTCTCTCCCTTCTTCACCGAGGTGCGGCGGATCGTGGAGCAGGGCGCGCGCAAGCTGATCATCGACCTCGAGGCGGTGGCGTACATCGACAGCGCGTCGATCGGCTGCCTGATCGACATCCACAACCTGCTCGCGGATCGCGGCGGCTCCGTGAAGCTGTCGGGCCCCAAGCCCCGTGTGCACGCGATGCTGTCCATGGTTCTCACCGACAAGATCCTGGACATCCACAGTGAGGAAGCCGCGGCGCTGGCGGCCTTCGCTGGGACCGCAAAACGGAGCGTCCAGCTTGCGGGCGCTGCCGGCCGCGCCGCGAATGCCGCGCGGTCCTCCGAAGGCGCCATTGGACGTCCTCGCGCTCCCACACGCGGAGAGGGAGCGTAGGACACGGCGCAGCCCTCCTCATCTCCGGACTCGAGCAGGGATGGCTCTCGATCCGGTGGCTGGGTGCCACTGAGGTCCCCTCGCGCCCTCGGGCGCTACACTGAGCCAGACAAAGCCGATGCCCAGCGTCGCTGAACTGCGCGCCGACCTCGTGCCCTTCGTGCTGGCAGTGTTGCTCCTCGCCACCGGCCTGGGCGCGCTGGCCTGGCTCTGTCGAGGCGCGAAGCGCTGCTCGTCTCCTACGCCGTCTTCGTCGGCCTCTACGGCCTGCGCCTGGCGGCCGGCACGAGCTGGGCGAGCGGCGTGCTTGGCTTCGATCCGCGATCAACGAGAACCTGGGCGGGCTGGGCTGGCCCACGTCCCGGACGTCGAGGTCTTCGGCTTCATGGGCTTTCTGGCCGCATTGGGCTACGTGACGGCGCGGAGCGTCTTCGCCAACGAGCAGCGGCTCGCGACGCTGGCGCAGGAGCTGGAGACGGCACGGAGGATCCAGCTCTCGATCCTGCCGCCCGCCGTCCCGCAAGTGGGGGGCCTGCGCCTCGCCGCCCGCAACCAGCCCATGGCGGCCGTGGCCGGCGACCTCTGGGACGTTCTGGCGGCCGACGGCCGCGTGGGTGTCCGGCGATAGTGTGCCGGCGGCCCTCGTGGCCTCGATGGTCAGGTGGTCTTCGAGGCGCAGCGCGGAAGAGCCGCAGAGCCGCTCCAGGAGCGCCCTGGAGAAGACTCACGGCCACTTGTTCGGTTTCCGGTCAAACGACGATCGCCGAGGGTGGTGAAGAGCCCGAACTCGGCGGTGAGGAGCACCTTGGAGGACCAGGGGGCGAAGGCCGCTGAAGAATCGGAGCTGGATCATGGGTGGCGGTCGGCATTTGCATGAGCGGACCTTAGTATCCTGAGCGGGGCTGACGTCTCCGCGTGTTATCGTCGCTCCGCTCATGCGAGCACTCGTGGCGTTCGTGATCCTGGCTCACGCGGTCGACCAGGCGCCGATCCGACGCGCGCCGAGCTTCGGAGTGGCGGTCGAGGCCATTCACCTGAACGTGACTGTGATCGACGCGGCGAACCGCCTGGTAACGGGCCTTGCGGAGCGCGACTTCGCCATTCTCGAGGACGGCGTCATCCAGGAGCCGCTGTTTTTCGCGAGCTCCGACGTTCCGCTCTCCGTCTCGATCCTCATCGACTGCTCGGCCTCCATGAACGACAAGCTGCGTTTCGCCCAGGAAGCCGGGGTCCGCTTCGTGCGCACGCTGCACCGCCGGGACAGCGCTCAGATCCTGCAGTTCAGCGATCGGATCATTACGCTGCAGGACTTCACGGCGGACCAGGCCGCGCTGGAGGCTGCGCTCCGGAGCACGCGTGCTGGAGGGGCCACGGCTCTTTACACCGCCCTGTATGTGACGCTTAAGCAGCTCCGCGACCAGGGCAGCCGATCGGACCCCAGGAGGCGGGCCGTCGTGCTGCTGTCGGATGGCGAGGACACCGCCTCGTCCGTGACGGACGACCAGGTGCTCGAGCTGGCGCGCCGGAGCGACATCGCGGTCTACTCGATCAGCCTGAGGCCTGAGCGTTTCCGGCAGCCGGACAAGGCGCAGGGCGAGGCGGCGTACTTCCTGGCGGTGCTCACCCGTGACACGGGCGGCGAGATGTTCTCCCCCGCCGCTGCCGGATTGGACGCCGTCTACGCGCGCATCGCAGAGGAGCTGCGGAACCAGTACACCCTGGGCTACCTGCCGACCAACCCGCACAAGGACGGCAGGTGGCGACGGATCGTCGTGCGCGCACGCGACGACGAACTGCGGGTGCGGCACAAGCTCGGCTACTACGCGCCCAGGAGCTGAAGCCGTGGCTCCTCCGAGCTGAGCCCTGGAATGGACGCGCGGGACGGCATCAGGAAGCTCGCGACCGGAGCGACGCTGGCCCACTACCGTCTCCTGGAGAAGCTGGGCCAGGGCGGGCAGGCCACGGCTTTCAAGGCCGCGGATCTCAGGCTCGGTCGGCCGGTCGTGATCAAGGTGCTCCGTCCCGAGCTCGCGGTCACGGAGGCCGCCCGGAAGCGGTTCGAACGCGAGGCGTGCCTGTGCTCGGTCCTGGAGCACCCCAACATCTCGGCGCTCTACGACATCGGCGAGGACGACGGCGTGCTGTACCTCGTGATGCAGTACGTGGAGGGCGTCACACTGGAGCGCTTCATGGCGGGCCGGCCCCTGGGGATTCCGAGCGCGCTCTCGCTCGCGATCCAGGTGGCCGACGCCCTGGCCGTGGCCCATGTCCACGGCATCGTGCACCGGGACGTGAAGCCGTCCAACGTCATCGTCACCCCCGACGGTCAGGCGAAGGTGCTCGACTTCGGTCTCGCGAAGATGATCGGGGGCGACGGGGCGCAAGTCGTCGCCCCGGGCGGCCCCTCGGACACTCAGGTGGGCGTGCCGTTCGGAACCCTCGGCTACGGGTCCCCGGAGCAGGCGTCCGGCGCTTCCGTCGACCACCGCACCGACATCTTCAGCCTCGGCGTCGTCATCTACGAGATGGTCACGGGTCGGCGCCCCTTCAAGGGCAAGCACGCCATCGACGTCCTGCACGCGGTCGTGCACGACTCGCCAATAGCGGCGAGCGCCCTCAATCCGAGAGTCACGCCGGCGCTCCAGGCCCTCCTCGATCGGGCCCTCGCGAAGGAGCCCGGCGACCGCTTCCCCTCGATGGCTGCAATGCGCGATGAACTGCGCGCTGTCCAGCGGCGCCTGGCGCGGGGCGAGCGGTCCGATGCCGCGCCGAGCGTGCCGATGGAGGCTCTCCGGCGAGGCCGCGCATATTCGCTGCTCGGCGAGACTTTTGGGCGGCTTTTCGGCAGGCGGCGTAAGCAACCCGAGAATGCATCCGGACTCGCCCCCCAGGATGCGCTCTTCACGCGACCGCCCGAATGGGGCACGGAGACGGAGAAAACGCTGGCGGTGCTCCCCTTCCGCAATCTGTCCGGAGAGCCTCAGGCGGCGTTCTACGAATTCGCGATCGCCGACGCGCTGATCACCGAGCTCGGTCAAGTGCGCGGCCTGGTCGTGCGGCCTTCGGCCTACGTCGCGTCCTACGCGGGCCGGAATTGGGACCCGCAGGCCGTCGGCGCGGAGCTCGCGGTGTCAACCGTACTGGCGGGAGGCTTCGTCCGGACACCAGAGCGTTTCCGGGTCACGGCACAGCTCGTCGCCACCGCCTCCGGTGTGATCCTGTGGAGCGAGAAGTTGGACGTGCCCGGGCGTGACCTGATCACGATCCAGGACGCCATCGCCGCGCACCTCGTGTCGGCCCTCAGGCTCACGCTGAGCGCAGAGGAGCGGGAGAGGATCGAGCGGCCGCCGACCAGGAGCGCGGAGGCGTACGAGTTCTACATGAAGGGGCGCGATCTCCTCTTTCAGTACGTGCTCAAGAGCTTCGACGAGAGCGACCTGGACGCGGCGATCGAGGCTTTTCACGAGGCGGCGGGCCACGATCCCATCTTCGCGGGCGCGCATGCCGCCCTGGGGCGCTGCTACCTGCAACAGGCGCTGCGCGACGCCGGGCCTGAGGCCTACGCGCTCGCCGAGCGCGCGCTGCGCAAGGCGCTGGACCTGGATCCGGAACTGCTGGAGGCGCGTCTCTTCCTCGTGTACGTCGACCTCTACCACGGAGACAAGGGGCGCGCGCGGGAGACGATCGAGGCCCTCACGCGCCAGATGCCCAACGACCCTGACGTGCTGTTCGTGGCGGGCATGCTCTACCGCCTCGACGGCCTGTACGAGAAGGCCTTCGCCGTCTACGACCGGCTTCTCGAGATCAACCCCCGTGATGCCGTCATCGTCGGGTTCAATCGGGCCCGACTCCACGCGCATCAGCACCAGTACGCCGAGGCTCTGGCGGAGCTCGAGCGCGCCCGCACACTGGAGCCCGATCACCCCCTCGTCAAGACGTTCCTCGCCCAAGCGCTCTTCAACCTGGGCCGGGTGGACGAGGCTCAGGAGCTCATCGAGGATGTGCTGCGCCAGCGCCCCCATTTCGATGGCGTCCAGACGATACTCGCATGGTGTCTCAGCGCACGGGGAGAGCACGAGCGGGCGCGAGCGCTCATCACCGATCGCGTGCGCAGCACCGCGGCCGCCGATCCAGACGTGGCGTTCTGGCTGGCGTCCCTGTACGCCATGGAGGGGATGCGGGACGAGGCGCTGGTTTGGTTGACGACGGCGGTTCGCCTCGGCAATGAGAACTACCCGCTGTTCTCGACGAGCACGAAGCTGTCGGGCCTGCGTGAGGATCCTCGCTTCGCCGAGCTGCTCGACGATCTGCGACGGGGTTGGGAGGCACGCCGCTGACGGGGCGCCGGCCTGAGGAGGCCCTCGCATGACCGCACCCCAGGATCTGATCGACCGCATCCAGCTCCGACTGGAGGACAGCTTCGTCGGGATCAGCCAAGTCGTAGCCGATCTGCCGGCGCCCGACGTCGCCGATCTCCTGAACCGGCTCAAGGTGGTGGAAGCAGCCACCGTGATCACGATGGTGCCGGTGCCGCGGGCCGTCGAGGTGATGGACCAGCCCACGCTGACGCGGCGGGCGGCGATCCTCGAGCACCTCGAGCCGAGCCGCGCGACCCAGATCCTCGAAGGCCTGGCCGCCGACGAGCGGGCCGCCATCGTCCGGCAGCTGGGCGACCGCGAGCGGCGCAAGCTGCTGCCCACCCTGGCCGCCGAGACGCGCGCGGAGGTCGAACGCCTGCTCCAGTACCCGCCCAAGTCTGCGGGCGGCATCATGACGACGGAGTTCGTTCGCCTCGATCCGGCGATGACGGTGGGCCAGGCGCTGAAGCACATCCGCTCCGTGGCCCGCGAGAAGGAAGCGATCTACGCGTGCTACGTCATGGAGCCGGCCACGGGGCGGCTCCTGGGGGCGGTTTCGTTGCGCGACCTGGTGATGGCCGAGATCGGTCAACCGGTCGCCGCGGTGATGCGCAGGAAGCCCATCACGGTGAGCGCCCTCGACGATCAGGAGCTGGTTGCCGAGAAGATCGCGAAGTACAACCTGCTCGCCGTGCCCGTCCTCGAGAAGGACGGCTCCGTCGTGGGCTTCGTGACCGTCGACGACGTCGTGGACGTGCTGGTCGCAGAGGGCACGGAGGACGTCCTGAAGATGGGCGCCGTCGAGGTCGGCGCCATGGACGAGCCTTACGTCGCCACGCCCTTCTGGACCCTCATCCGCAAGCGTGCGGGCTGGCTGCTCATCCTGTTCCTGAGCGAGATGCTGACCGCGACCGCGATGGGGCGCTTCGAGGAGGAGATCGCCCGCGCCGTGGTCCTGGCGCTGTTCGTGCCGCTGATCATCAGCAGCGGCGGCAATTCCGGATCCCAGGCGGCCTCCCTCATCATCCGCGCCATGGCCGTAGGCGAGCTCGGCATCCGCGACTGGTGGCAGGTCATGAGGCGCGAGGTGCTCGCCGGCCTGGTGCTCGGCGGTACCTTGGGGCTCGTGGGTTTCCTGCGGATCACGCTGTGGTCGCTGTTCTCCCCGGCTACCTACGGCCCCCATTGGCCGCTCGTTGGAGTCACGGTCTGGCTGTCGTTGATCGGCGTCGTCCTGTGGGGCACGCTGGCCGGATCGATGCTGCCGATAGGACTGAAGCGCCTCGGGATGGATCCGGCCGTGTCGTCCGCTCCCTTCGTCGCGACGCTCGTCGACGTCACCGGCATCGTCATCTATTTCGAAGTGGCAGCGCGCGTCCTGCGAGGAACGCTCCTCTGATCCCGAGCCGGCGTGTCCACCCCGGATTTAGGGGAGCCGACAGTAGAGGCGCGCCACGGTCCCTCCGCCTATCCTGCCCTCGCCGGTCAGGATCACGGATCCGTCCGCACCCAGGCCCACGCCCTCGCCCTGCGGCTCCTTGAGCTCACCGAGATCCATCGCGAACGCAGGCGCGCCGCCGCGGAGCAGCTCCTTGGCGGGAAAGAATGCGACCGCCGTGGGGCTGCGCAACGCGACCCAGCGGCCGTCCGGAGTCGCGCTCGCGCCGGTCACGGCCTTGCCGTGCCTCACCTTGCCCGAAGCCAGCTCGCGGACCTTCTCCATCGCTGGAGGCGGACCGGAGGCGGCCTTGAGCGGGAAGCGATAGATCGCGATCGGGCCCGTGTCGCCCTTGGTG
>DATFEN010000132.1:0-21960 GCA_035251085.1 Vicinamibacteria bacterium
TGGCCGCCGCCGAGGTCGTCCGCGAGGAGCGCGGGACCCGCGCCACGCTGCTCCTGGACGACCTCGATTCCGAGCTCGACGAGGATCGCCTCCGCGCGCTCTGCGAGGTCGTTGCGCACGACGGGCAGGCCCTCGTCACCACAGCCCACGAAGGGTGGGCAGTGCGCCTCGACGGCCTCGCGCGACGCTTCGTCGTGGAGGCGGGAGAGGTGCGGCCCGCCTGAGCGGGCCCAGGAGAGAGATGGCAGACGACATCAAGACGATCGAGCCCGAGAGCGCCGAGTACGGGGCGGACGCAATCCGCATCCTGGAGGGCCTGGAGGCGGTGCGCGTACGGCCCGCCATGTACATCGGGTCCACGGGCGAGGCCGGGCTCCACCACCTGGTCTACGAGGTCGTGGACAACTCCGTGGACGAGGCGCTGGCCGGCTTCTGCTCCGAGATCGGCGTGACCATCCACATCGACAACTCGGTGACCGTCGTGGACAACGGCCGTGGCATCCCGGTGGGCACCCACGAATCGGGTCTGGACGCGGCCGAGGTCGTGATGACCAAGCTCCATGCCGGCGGGAAGTTCGACAAGAAGGCCTACAAGGTCTCGGGCGGCTTGCACGGCGTCGGCGTGAGCGTCGTGAACGCGCTGTCGGAGGGCCTCGAGGTGGAGATCTGGCGCGACGGCAAGGTCTACCGCCAGGGCTACGCGCGCGGCGAACGCCAGAGCTCTCTCGAACAGACCGGCGTCACCGAGCGGCGCGGCACCCGGGTCACCTTCAAGCCCGACCCGCAGATCTTCGAGACCACGAGCTTCAGCTTCGACACGCTCTCGCAGCGCCTGCGCGAGCTGAGCTTCCTGAACAAGGGCATCCTGATCACCCTCGACGACGAGCGGGACGGCAAGAAGCACCGTTTCCAGTACGAGGGTGGGTTGGCCTCCTACGTGGAGCACCTGAGCCGCAACAAGCAGGTGCTCCACGAGCGGCCGATCGTGATGGAGGGCCTGCGCGACGGCGTCCAGCTCGAGATCGCACTGCAGTGGAACGACGGCTACGCCGAGAACATCTACTCCTTCGCCAACAACATCAACACCCACGACGGCGGGAGCCACCTCTCGGGCTTCAAGAGCGCCTTGACGCGGAGCCTGAACAACTACGCGACCGGCGCCGGCCTCGCCAAGGACCTGCCCGACGCGATCCAGGGCGAGGACACCCGCGAGGGACTCACGGCCGTGATCTCCGTGAAGCTGGCGAACCCGCAGTTCGAGGGGCAGACGAAGGGCAAGCTAGGCAACACCGAGGTCAAGGGCATCGTCGAGAGCTTCCTGAACGACCGCCTCTCGGCCTACTTCGAGGAGAACCCGCAGGCCGCCAAGCGCATCACCCTGAAGGTGGTCGAGGCGGTGCAGGCGCGCGAGGCCGCCCGCAAGGCGCGCGATCTGACCCGCCGCAAGGGCGCCCTTGACGGCGCCGGGCTGCCGGGCAAGCTCGCCGAGTGCCAAGAGCGCGACCCGGAGAAGAGCGAGCTGTTCCTGGTCGAGGGCGACTCCGCCGGCGGCTCTGCGAAGCAGGGGCGCGACCGCCGCTTCCAGGCGATCCTGCCGCTCAGGGGCAAGATCCTGAACGTCGAGAAGGCGCGCCTCGACAAGACGCTCGCCTCCGAGGAGATCCGCAACATCATCACGGCCCTGGGCACCGGGGTCGGCGCCGACGACTTCGACGTGGCCCGGCTGCGCTATCACCGCATCATCGTGATGTGCGACGCCGACGTGGACGGCAGCCACATCCGTACCCTGCTGCTCACGTTCTTCTACCGGCAGATGAAGGAGCTGATCGAGCGCGGCCACCTGTTCATCGCCCAGCCGCCCCTCTACAAGGCCAAGTGGGGCAAGGCCGAGCGCTATCTGAAGGACGAGGCCGCCCTCGACGCGTTCCTGATGGAGCGCGCGGTGGAGGACCGCCGCGTCAAGACCGGCTCCGGCCAGGAGGTCGCCGAGCGGCGGCTCGTCCACCTGCTCGAGCGCATGGTCGCGTATCGAAAGCTGCTCGCCGTGGTCGAGAGGAAGGGCATGCCCAAGCCGCTCGTGGAGCTCTTGCTGCGCGCCGGGGTCAAGGACGCGGAGACCTTCAGCGACAAGGGGCGCCTGCTCGAGATGATCCAGCCGATCCGGGAGCGCGGCCAGGATGTCGTGCTCGAGAAGGACGAAGAGCACGGCGTGTTCGAAGTGGTGCTGAGCGAAGGGCCGGAGGGCCAGCCGCGCGAGGTGCGCATCGGCGACGCGTTCGTCTCGTCCCCGGAGTACAAGGCGCTCTACGCAGTCTTCGAGGAGTTCCGGGAGCTGGACCGCCCCCCCCTCGTGGTGGTGGATGGAGGCGAGACCAGCGTCCCCGACCGCGAGGCGCTCCTCGAGCACTTCCTCGCCGCGGGCCGGAAGGGCATCCAGATCCAGCGCTACAAGGGCCTGGGCGAGATGAACCCCGAGCAGCTGTGGGAGAGCACCATGAACCCCGAGACCCGCACTCTGCTCCAGATCCGCCTCGAGGACGAGGAGGTGGCCGAGAACATCTTCACCACCTTGATGGGCGACGCCGTCGAGCCGCGGCGCCAGTTCATCGAGGAGAACGCGCTCAACGTGAGGAACCTCGACATCTAGCATGAGCGAACAGCAGCCGCCGGACTTCGCCGCCTTCAAGCTCCCGACCAACATCGCCGACGAGATGCGCCAGTCCTACATGGACTACGCGATGTCGGTGATCATCGGCCGCGCGCTGCCCGACGTGCGGGACGGGCTCAAGCCCGCGAACCGGCGCGTCCTCTTCGGGATGCACGAGATGGGACTCGAGCCGGGGCGTCCCTACAAGAAGAGCGCGCGTGTCGCCGGGGACGTGATGGGCAAGTACCACCCCCACGGCGAAGGCGCGATCTACGACACGCTCGTGCGCATGGCCCAGCCCTGGAACATGCGCGCCCCGCTCGTGGACGGCCAGGGCAACTTCGGCTCCATCGACGGGGATCCGCCCGCCGCCATGCGCTACACGGAGGCCCGTCTCACGCGCCTCGGGGCGCTCACGATGGCGGACATCGAGAAGGAAACCGTCGACTTCCAGCTCACCTACGACAACGAGTCCCAGGAGCCGGTGGTCCTGCCGACGGCCTTCCCGAACCTGCTCGTCAACGGCTCCGAAGGGATCGCCGTCGGCATGGCGACCAAGATCCCCCCCCACAACCTGGGTGAGCTCGTGGACGCTCTCCACTTCCTGATCGACAGCCCGGACCTGCTTCCCGACGAGCGCCTGCTGGGCGTCATGGAGCGTGTCCCCGGCCCCGACTTCCCCACGGCCGGCCTCATCTGCGGACGCGAAGGCATCCGCCAGGCGTACCGGACCGGACGCGGTCAGATCACGATGCGGGCCCGCGCCAGCATCGAGACCACGAAGAAGGCTGATCGCGAACAGATCGTGATCACCGAGATCCCGTACCAGGTCAACAAGGCGAGGCTGATCGAGCGCATCGCCGAGCTGGCGCGGGACAAGCGCATCGAGGGCATCGCCGAGCCCCGCGACGAGAGCGACCGCGAGGGCCTGCGCATCGTCGTGGACATCAAGAAGGGCGAGCCGGCACAGGTGATCCTCAACAACCTGTACAAGCACACCCAGCTTCAGGACAGCTTCGGCGTGATCCTGCTCGCCATCGTCGACCAGCGGCCGAAGGTGCTGAACCTGCTCGAGGCGTGCGAGCATTTCCTCGACTTCCGGCGCCAGGTGGTGCGGCGCCGCGCCCAGTTCGACCTCAGGAGGGCCGAAGAGCGCGCCCACGTGCTGAAGGGCTACGCGATCGCCCTCGACCAGCTCGACGCGGTGATCGCGCTGATCCGGGCCGCGAAGACCCGCGACGAGGCCCAGTCCGGCCTGATCGCCCGCTTCTCCATGACGGAGATCCAGGCCAGAGCGGTCCTGGAGCTGCAACTCCAGCGCCTGACGGGCCTCGAGCGCCAGAAGCTCGTGGACGAGCTGAAGCAGACCGAGGCGCTGATCGCCGACCTCAAGGACATCCTGGCCAGGCCGAAGCGCATCGATGCCATCATCAAGGACGAGTTCAAGGCGCTGCGCGAGGAGCACGGCAGCCCGCGGCGCACGGAGATCACCGAGGCCGTCGACGAGATCGCCGTCGAGGACCTGATCGTGGACGAGGACGTGGCGATCTCGATCACCCACGGCGGCTACGTCAAGCGCACCGCGATCAGCGTCTACCGCGCCCAGCGTCGTGGCGGTCGCGGCCGGGTCGGGATGCGCACGCGCGACGAGGACTTCGTCCAGAACCTGTTCATCGCCTCCACCCACTCCTACATCCTGATCTTCACGGACCGCGGGCGGATCTACTGGCTCAAGGTGCACGAGATCCCCGACGTGGGACCGCAGGGCAAGGGCAAGGCGGTCGTGAACCTTGTGCGACTGCAGCCGGGCGAGAAGATCGCCGCCTTTGCCGCGGTGCGCGACTTCGCGGCCGGCGGCCACGTGCTCCTCGCGACCCGCAAGGGCATCGTCAAGAAGACTGAGCTCGAGGCGTTCTCGAACCCGCGCCCCTCGGGCATCATCGCGCTCTCGGTGGAAGCCGACGACGCGCTCATCGACGCAGTGCTCACGTCCGGCACGGACGAGTTGCTGCTTGGCACCCGCGAGGGCGTGGCGATCCACTTCCACGAGGAGGACGTGCGGCCCATGGGCCGCCAGGCGTACGGGGTGAAAGGCATCGAGCTGGAGACCGGCGACGAGGTCGTCTCGCTCCAGGTGGTCGGGTCGGGCACGGTCCTCACCGTCACCGAGAACGGCTACGGCAAGCGCACCGAGATCGCGGAGTACCGGCTCCAGAGCCGTGGCGGCAAGGGGCTGATCAACATCAAGACCACGGGCCGCAACGGCAGGGTGGTGGGGGTCAAGTTCCTGCGCGGCGACGAGGGTGTGATGCTGATCACTCGCCGGGGTATGATCATCCGGCTGAACACCGCCGACATCTCGACCATCGGCCGGAACACACAGGGCGTCCGCCTCATTCAGCTGGAGGATGGCGACCAGCTCAAGTCGGTCGCGCGCCTCGCCGAGCGCGAAGACGGCGAGGAAGCGCCGGCTGGGCCGGAAGGGAACGGGGGCGGGAACGGTAAGGAGGACGCATGAGCGAGTGGAAGAAGGCCCTTTTGGTCGCCCTCGCGGCGGCCGCCGCCCAGGCCTGCAGCGGATCGGAGGGGAAGGTCGTGGACCAGTACTTCTCCGCCCTCCGGCAGCAGGACGATCAGACCCTGGCGAGCTTCGCCGCGGTGAAGTTCGACAAGAAGGTCGAGAAGTGGTCGATCGCAGAGGCGGCGCCGGAGGAGCGCCAGCCCGCGCCTCTGAGCCAGCTCGTCAACGAGTTCCGCGACGCCGAGCGCGCCTTCGACGAGAACAAGAAGGCCTATCGCGCGTACTTCCTGCAATACCCGACCGAGGTCGACAAGGTCCAGGAGGCGATCAAGAAAGGCGCGTCGGTGCCCGCGAGCTTGAAGGTCCACTACGACAAGTGGCAGGAGTTCCTCGACAAGGAGAAGGAGCTCAAGAAGAAGGTCGCCGACGCCAAGCTGGCCCTCGACAAGGAGAAGCGCGTCGTCCAGCTCTCCGTAGGCCAGGTGGAGGACCTCGAGAGCCTCACTGGGGAGATGCTGACCAAGCGCGTGACCGTGGACCTCACCATCGGCGGGCAGCCGCAGCCACACCAGATGGTCCTGCGCAAGTACGAGCTGCAGGGCGCCCAGGGCAACAAGATGATGTCGCGCTGGATCGTCCTGGAGCTGCAGTCGAAAGGCTAGACCGCGACCAGGCCCGCGAAGCGGGCAACCAGCCGCTTCGCGCCGACCGCCGGGAAGGACACCGTCAGCTTGAGGTCGTCCCCGGAGCCCTCGCTGCGCAGCACGGTCCCGATGCCGAACAGCGGGTGGCGGACGCGGGCGCCGGGACGGAAGCTCGGGGTCGGCGAGGCGAGGACGGCAGCCTCGGCGGTCTCGGGCGGGTTGGCGCGCTCACGGCGCGCGAACCGAGGCGCCGCGTCGCGGAACAACCCGCGCGGCTCGTAGGCCGGACTGCCCGTGCTCTCGACGAGCTCTGCGGGCACCTCGTCCAGGAAGCGGCTGCGCTGCTGGAGGCGGCGCTGTCCGAAGACGCCACGACTCATGGCCCAGGTCAGGACCAGCCGTTCCCGGGCCCGCGTCATGCCGACGTAACACAGCCGGCGCTCCTCCTCGATGCCGTCCTCGTCGAGCAGGCTTCGGTTGTGGGGTAAGAGACCCTCCTCGAGCCCCACCAGGAAAACGCTGTCGAACTCCAGTCCCTTGGCCGAGTGCAGCGTCAGCAGCACGACGGGCGCGTCACCCTTGGACTTGTCCACGTCGGAGAGCAGCGCCATCCGATCGAGAAAGGCGGCCATGCGCTCCCGCGGCGGCTCCGGTGCGCCGTTCGCGGTCTCGGTCTCGCGGCGCGTCTCGAACTCCACGGCTGCCTGCAACAGCTCCGCGAGGTTCTCGAGGCGGCCCTCGGCCTCCTGGCTGTTCTCCTCGGCGAGGGCGGCGGCGTAGCCGGTCACGGCGAGGGTCCGCTCCAGGAGCCCTTTCAGGGTGAGGCGCGCAGCGTCCGCGCGCAGCGTCTTCAGCAGCCCTCGGAAGCGCTCCAGGGCCTGCGTCGCGCGCGCGGGCAGCAGCGCCTCGTCGACGACGCATCCGAGCGCGGCGTCCAGGGACACACCGCGGGCTCCCGCCAGCCGTTCGAGCTCGCCTGATGTGCGCTCGCCGAGGCCCCGAGCAGGCACGTTGAGCACGCGCCTGAAGGCCGCGTCGTCGGCGGGGTTCAGGACCAGGCGCAGGTAGGCGAGCAGGTCCTTCACCTCGCGCCGCTCGTAGAACGAGACGCCACCGATCACCACGTAGGGGATGCGCTTGCGGAGCAGCGCCTCCTCGAGCAGACGGCTCTGTGAGTTCATGCGCACGAGGATCGCGGTGCGCTGCTCGCGCCGCTCCGCGAGCGTCTCGACCACGAAGGCGGCCTCCTCAAACTCGTCGCTGCTGGTGTGGAGCCGGACCGGCTCGCCACCCGGCTTGGTGGCCCGCAGCGTCTTTCCCTTGCGTTTCTGGTTGTGCTCCACCAAGGCCGAGGCCACGTCGAGGATCTTCTGCGTGGACCGGTAGTTCTCCTCGAGGCGCAGCACGCGCGCACCGGGGAAGTCGCGCTCGAAGTCGAGGATGTTGCGCAACTCGGCCCCGCGCCAGGAGTAGATGGACTGGTCCTCGTCGCCGACCACGGTGACGTTGCCGTTCTCGCCGGCGAGCAGCCGCACCAGCTCGTACTGCGCGCGGTTCGTATCCTGGTACTCGTCCACGAGCAGGTACGGGAAGCGCCTGCGCCACGCTTCGCGAGCCCCCGCTTCCGCCTCGAGCAGCGCGACGCTGCGCAGCAGCAGGTCGTCGAAGTCGAGGGCGTTGGCGCGGGCCAGGATCTCGCCGTAGCGCGCCTCGATGCGGGCGATCAGGGTCTCGCCCAGAGACTCGCCTTGATCCTGGAGACGGCCCGAGTTCTTGCGCGCCGAGATGCGCGACAGCACGCGGCGCGGCGGGTGCAGCTTCTCGTTCAGGTCGAGGGAGCGCAGCGCCTCCTTGACCGCCGCGAGCTGGTCGTCCTCGTCCCAGATCACGAAGCCCGCCGCGACGTGCGCAGAGCCGGACTCGCGGCGCAGCAGCCGCACACAGAAGCTGTGGAAGGTCATGAGCCAGGTCCGCGTGGCGCCGCCGAGCAGCGCCTCGACCCGGGAGCGCATCTCGTCAGCCGCCTTGTTCGTAAAGGTGACCGCGAGGATGCGCTCCGACGCCACGCCGCGCTCCAGGACGAGGTGGGCGATGCGCTGGACGATGACGCGGGTCTTGCCACTGCCGGCGCCGGCCAGGATCAGCACCGGCCCCTCGCACGCCAGCACCGCCTCGCGCTGCGCGGGGTTTAGCCCCTGGAGCAGCGGGCTCACTCGACCGTGACGGACTTCGCGAGGTTGCGGGGCTGGTCGACGTCGCGCCCGGCGCGCACCGCCACGTGGTACGCGAGCAGCTGCAGCGGAAGCACGAACAGGAACGGCGACCAGATCTCGTCGGCGCCGGGGACCCGAAGCACGACGTCCTTGTCGTCGATGATGTGCACCAGATCCGCGTCAGCGCCCTGGGCGGCGACGGCGATCACCTGCCCGCCGCGCGCCTTCACCTCCTGCACGTTCGAGAGCATCTTCTCGTGGACCTTGCCCGGCGGCACCAGGGCGACGATGCCCATGCTTTCGTCGATCAGCGCGATCGGCCCGTGCTTCATCTCGCCGGCGGGATAGCCCTCGGCGTGGATGTACGAGATCTCCTTCAGCTTCAGGGCGCCCTCGAGCGCGATCGGGTAGTGGATGCCGCGCCCCAGGTACAGGAAGTTCGGGCGGCGCACCGCGCTCTTGGCCAGGTCTTCGAGCGGGCCGGGGCGCTGCAGGTACTGCTCCATCAGGTGCGGCACGCGCGCCAGGCCCTGGAGCAGCTCGCGGCAGGCGTCTTGATCCAGCACGCCGCGGCTGCGGCCAAGCTTCAGGGCCAGCAGGGCCAGCGCCACCAGCTGCGAGGTGAATGCCTTGGTGGAGGCGACCCCGATCTCGGGACCGGCATGGGTCATGAGCGTGCCGGCCGCCTCGCGGGTCAGCATCGAGCCCTGGACGTTGCAGATCGCGAGGCCGGTGGCGCCCAGGCGCTTGCTCTCGCGGAACGCCGCGAGCGTGTCGGCGGTCTCGCCGCTCTGGCTGATCGCGACCGCGAGCGTGCGCGCCGAGACGATCGGCGTGCGGTAGCGGTACTCGCTGCCGTAGTCGACCTCGGTCGGGACCTGGGCGAGCCGTTCGATCAGGAACTTGCCGACGAGCGCGGCATGCCAGCTCGTGCCACAGGCGATCAGCACCACGCGCTCCGCGTCGCGCAGCGCCGCCTCGGCGGCGCCGAGCTCCTCGAGGTGCACCTCGCCGGCCTCGAGCCCCATGCGCCCGAGCAGCGTGTCGCGTACGGCCCGCGGCTGCTCGTGGATCTCCTTGAGCATGAAGTGGCGGTAGCCGCCCTTCTCGGCTTGCACCGGGTCCCATGCGATGCGCTGCGGCGCGCGCGCCACCGCCACGCCCTCGGCGTTCGCGATGCGTGCCTGGCCGGGCGTGACCGTCACCACCTCGCCGTCGTCGAGGAACAGGAAGTCGCGGGTCCAGGGCAGGAGCGCCGAGACGTCGGAGGCCAGGAAGCGCTCGCCGTCACCGAGCCCCACCACGAGCGGCGGCCCCTGCCGCGCGGCCACAAGCGTCTGCGGCTCGTCCTTGTGGAGCAGCACCAGCGCATAGACCCCTTCGATCTGCGCCATGGCCGCGCGCACCGCGGCCTCGAGCGAGCCTCGATAGAGCGACTCGACGAGGTGCGCGACCACCTCGGTGTCGGTCTGGGTCACGAAACGGTGGCCCTCCGCCGCGAGGCGGGTCTTGAGCGGCAGGTAGTTCTCGATGATGCCGTTGTGCACCACTACGACCCGGCCGTGGCAGTCCTGATGGGGATGGGCGTTCTCCTCGCTCGGCCGCCCATGGGTGGCCCAGCGCGTGTGCCCGAGGCCGAAGGCGCCCTTGAGCGGTGCGTCGGCGAGGATCTTGATCAGGTTTTCGAGCTTGCCCTCGGCGCGCCGGCGCTCCAGCCGCCCGTCCTCCACGACCGCGACGCCTGCCGAGTCGTAGCCACGGTACTCGAGACGCCGGAGCCCCTCGATCACGACGTTGACCGCATCGCGCGCGCCAACGTATCCGACGATGCCACACATGCCCTAGCCCGAAAGCAACACGCGTGCCGCCCTAGCCGTGACGTTTCGCGCCGGCCAGGCGCTCGCGCCTGGCCCGCGCCCATCCCGGCTTGACCACCTGGCGCGCGCGGCCCAGGGCCAACGCGTCGTCGGGCACGTCCTCGGTGATCGTGCTCCCGGCGGCCACGTAGGCGCCGTCGCCGATGCGAACCGGCGCGACCAGCGTGCTGTCGCTGCCGACGAACGCTCCCGCGCCGATCGCGGTGGGGTGCTTCAGGACGCCGTCGTAGTTGCAGGTGATGGTGCCGGCCCCCACGTTGGCGCCGGGCCCGATCGTGGCGTCGCCGAGATAGCTGAGGTGGGGCGCCTTCGCGCCCTCGCCCAGCTCGGTCTTCTTCAGCTCCACGAAGTTCCCCACCTTGGCGCGCTTTCCGACGCGGGTCTCGGGCCTCAGGTGCGCGAAGGGCCCGATCGTGGCTCCCGTCTCCACGACCGCGTCGCGGAGCACGCAATGGTCAAGGACTTGGGCCTCGTCGCCCACCACGCTGTTCTCGAGACGCACGAAAGGGCCCACGACCGCGCCGCGCCCCACGCGGCTACGGCCCTCGAGGAGGGTGAAGGCGCGGATCCGCGCGCACGGCTCCACCACCACTTCGAGAGAGATGCTGGTGGAGGCAGGGTCCTCGATCGCCACCCCGGCGAGCATCAGCTCGCGGAGCCGGCGCTCGACGAGGGCGCGGTGGGCCAGCGCCAGCTCCTCGAACGTGTTCACGCCGAGGGCCTCCTGGGGGTCCGCGGCCGCGAGCGCGGCCACGCGCAGGCCGTGCGCCACGAAACGCGCGACCACATCGGTGAGGTAGTACTCACCTTGGGCGTTCTTCGGCTCGAGCCGGTCCAGGGCCTCGAGGAGCGGCGCGATCTCGAACGCATAGAGGCCGGCGTTGATCTCCCGAACCGCGCGCTCCTCGGGCGAGGCATCCCTGGCCTCCACGATCGCGGTGACACCGCCCTCCCCGTCGCGCAGCACCCGCCCGTACGCGAGGCCATCCGCGAGCACGGCGGTCAGCAGCGTGGCCGCGGCGCCTGCGGTCCGATGGTGCGCGAGCAGCGCTTCGATCGTCTCCCTTCGCAATAGCGGCAGGTCGCCGTTCACCACGAGCAGAGTGCCCCCGGCCCCTGCAAAAGCCGGGCGGGCTGTGAGAACGGCATGGCCCGTGCCCAGCTGCGGATCCTGAAGCAGGAAGCGTGCTCGACCCGCGAAGGCCGCTTCGATCGACGCGGCGCCGTGGCCCACCACCACCGTGACCGGCTCGGCGCAGGCCGCTTGCACGGCGCGCAGCGGCCCCTCGAGCATCGGAACGCCCCCGGCCGCGTGGAGCACCTTGGGGAGCGGACTCTTCAGCCGCGTCCCCTTTCCAGCAGCCAGGATCAGGGCCTGAACCGAGGCGTGTCCCCTGCTCACGAAAGCGGCGCGTAGACGAGCGTCTGGAACTCCTCGTCGTCGCGGATCGGGTCGAAGTCGGAGTCCACGCGGGCCTGGGCGCGGTTCTGCGGGTTCACCGTGATCGCGGACTTCAGGGCCTTCAGGGCCGCGTCGGTCTCGCCGGCGCGGGCCGCCGAGGCCGCGACGCAGTACTGGACGTGCTCGTTCTTCGGGTGGATCTCTGCAGCTTCGCGCAGGAAGCGCAGCGCCGCGTCGAACTCGCCCTTGTTGTGCAGGAAAACGCCGTACTGGAGCAGATCGTCGAAACCCTTCGGCTTGTAGGCCGACTTGCGATCGAGGGCGCGCTCGCACACGAGCCGGAAGGCCCGCGCCCGCTCGGCCACGTCGCGCTCCTGTTCGTGCTCGGCGAGGAGCGCGTCGAAGGCTTCCCGAGCGCGCTCGAAGTCCTTCTTGCCCATGGCTTTCATGGCCTTCTCGAACAGCTCCAGGGCCTTCTCGGAGCGGCGTTCGCTCGCGCTGATTTTCTTGGTCATAAGAGCTTTCGAGCCTACCACAAGCCGCGCAGGCGTTGGTAGAATGCGCATTTGGCCCAGAGCCCATGACGAAAGCCAGGGAACCGATCGTTATTCGCGGCGCCCGCGAGAACAACCTCCAGGGCCTGGACTGTGAGATTCCCCGAAACCGGCTGGTCGTGATCACCGGGCCCTCGGGCTCCGGCAAGAGCAGCCTGGCCTTCGACACGCTGTATGCGGAGGGGCAGCGGCGCTACGTCGAGAGCCTGAGCCCGTACGCCCGGCAGTTCCTCGACCAGATGGAGAAGCCCGAGGTCGAGGAGATCCGCGGCCTGCAGCCCGCGATCGCGATCGAGCAGCACACGACCGCCGGCCATCCCCGCTCCACGGTCGGCACCGTAACCGAGATCTACGATCATCTGCGGGTTCTCTTCGCGGCCGTGGGCGAGCCCCGCTGCCCTCGCTGCGGCGAGCGGATCGAGGCCAAGAGCGCCGAGCAGATCGCCGAGGCCCTGCTGGGCTCTCGCCCAGGGGCACCGGTCGCCGTGCTGGCGCCGGTGGTGCGCGGCAGGAAGGGCGCATTCAAGAAGGAGCTCCAGGAGCTGGTCCGCCAGGGGCTGCTCCGGGCCCGCATCGATGGCCGCGCCGCGCGCCTCGAAGAGGGCGTCGTCCTCGACCCGCGCAAGAACCACCGGATCGACGTCCTGCTGGACCGGCTGGTCCTCAGGCCCGAGGCCCAGAAGCGCCTGCTCCTCGCCCTGGAGCGCAGCTTCGCGTTGGCCGAGGACACGGTTCTGCTGTCCTTCGAAGGCGGGGAGGAGCGCCTGATGAGTCGGCGCTTCGCCTGCGCGCGCTGCGACGTCTCGCTCCCCGAGCTGAGCCCGCGCGCGTTTTCATTCAACAGCCCTGTGGGAGCGTGCCCGGGTTGCGACGGCCTCGGGGTGCGCTGGGACGTCGACCCGCGCAAGATCGTTCCGGACGAGACCAAGTCGCTCCTCGACGGGGCCATTCATGCCTGGCAGCGCGTCAGCCCGCGCTTCGTGCGCGAGGCGCTCGAGGAAGTCGCCGCACGCCATGCCTTCTCCCTGGAAGCGCCCTTCGCGGAGCTCCCGCGGCGCGGTCGCCGCGCCGTGCTCCAGGGAGACGGAAAGTTCCCCGGCGTCCTGGAGCACATCCGGCGCCGGGTGAAGGCGCTGGTCAAGATGGCCGGCGACGCGCTCGAGGCCGGCGCCGCGCGGGAAGGCGACAGCTTCGAGGATTTGAAGCCATACTTGTCCGTCGAGCGCTGCCCGGAGTGCGCGGGGGCGCGCCTGCGCGCCGAGAGCCGCGCGGTCACCGTGGGCGGCCGTGCCCTCGCCGACTTCGTCCGCGTGCCGGTCTCGGAGCTGCGCGGACTGCTGCGCGGCCTGGTCTTCGCGCCTCGCGAGGCGGAGATCGCCGGGCGACTGCTCCAGGAGATCGACGCGCGCCTCGCGTTCCTCGAGGCGGTCGGCCTCTCCTACCTGACCCTCGACCGCACCACCACCACGCTCTCCACCGGTGAAGCGCACCGCGTGCGCCTGGCCACCCAGATCGGCGCGCGGATGCAGGGCATCCTCTACGTCCTCGACGAGCCATCGGTGGGGCTTCACCCGCGCGACCACCGGCGCCTGCTCGAGACGCTGATGGAGATCCGCGACCGCGGCAACACGGTGGTGGTCGTGGAGCACGACGAAGGCACGATCCGCTCGGCTGACTGGGTGCTCGACCTCGGCGAGGGGGCGGGGCGGAACGGGGGCCGGCTCATGTACCAGGGCCCGCCCGGCTCGATCGACGGCAGCCTGACAGGACGCTACCTGCGCCGCGAGCTGGAGATCGGCGTGCCGCGCGGGCGGCGTCCCGAGAAGGGCCAACTGGTGGTGCGCGGCGCGAAGGAGAACAACCTGCGCGACCTCGACGTGGTTTTCCCGCTCGGCGTGCTGACCGCGGTCACCGGGGTCTCGGGCGCGGGCAAGTCCACGCTGGTGATGGAGATCCTGTTCCGGGCTCTCGCGAAACGGCTCTCGGGATCCGCGGCGGAGCCCGGCCGCCATCGCAGCATCGAGGGCGCCGAGGCCATCGATAAGGTGATCGCGATCGACCAGAGCCCGATCGGCCGCACCCCGCGCAGCAACCCGGCGACCTACACCGGCGCCTTCGCCCACGTCCGCGAGATGATGAGCCTGGTGCCCGAAGCGCGCGCCCGCGGCTACAAGCCCGGGCGCTTCTCGTTCAACGTCAAGGGCGGCCGCTGCGAGGCCTGCCAGGGCGACGGCGTGCGGCGCGTCGAGATGCACTTCCTGCCCGACGTGTTCGTGACCTGCGAGGTGTGCCGCGGCCGCCGCTACAACCGTGAGACCCTCGAGATCCTGTACCACGGCCGCTCCATCGCCGACCTGCTCGAGATGACCGTCGAGGAGGCGCTGGGCCTGCTGCGCGCCCACCCGCGTCTATTCCGGTTGCTCGCCACGCTCACCGACGTGGGCCTCGGCTACCTGCGTCTCGGCCAGAGCGCTTCGACGCTCTCGGGGGGCGAGGCCCAGCGCGTGAAGCTGGCCCGCGAGCTGGCGCGCCGCGAGACCGGCCGCACGCTGTTCATTCTCGACGAGCCGACGACAGGGCTGCACTTCGACGACGTGCGCAAGCTGCTCAAGGTGCTCTCGCGGCTCGTGGACGCGGGCAACACGGTGATCGTGATCGAGCACCACATGGACGTGGTGAAGTCCGCCGACTGGGTCATCGACCTGGGCCCCGAGGCGGGCCACGGCGGCGGACGCATCGTGGCCTGCGGGCCGCCCGAGGCAGTGGCGCGCTCGCGCAAGAGCTTCACCGCGCGCTTCCTGCGGACGGCTCTCCAAGGCGCTCCCGCTTGAGCGATCCGCTGCTTCTCTGGCGCGACGAGTTCCCGATCCTCGCGGACACGACCTACCTGGTCAGCCACTCCCTGGGCGCCATGCCCAGGGCCGCCGCGGCGCGTCTCCAGGAATACTCGGACACCTGGGCCGCGCGCGGCGTGCGCGCCTGGGCCGAGGGCTGGTGGCGGATGCCGGTAGCCGCGGGCGACCGCATCGCCGCCATCATCGGCGCGCCGCCCGGCTCCGTGGTGATGCACCAGAACGTGTCCGTGTGCCAGGCCCTGGTGCTCTCCTGCTTCGAGCTGAACGGCAGGCGCAACAAGATCGTCTACGACGAGCTCAACTTCCCGTCGGTGATGTACGTGTACGAGGCGCACCGTTCCCAGGGCGCGCGCATCGAAGTGGTGAAGAGCGAGGACGGGATCAGCGTGCCCCTCGAGCGGATGCTCGCGGCCATCGACGAGGAGACGCTGCTCGTGCCGATCTCCCACGTCGTGTTCAAGAGCGGCTTCGTCCAGGACGTCGCGGCGATCACGCGCCGCGCCCACGAGGTGGGAGCGTTGGTCGTGGCCGACCTTTACCAGTCGGCGGGAACCGTGCCCGTGGAGGTGGGCGCGTGGGATGTGGACTTCGCCACCGGAGGTTCGGTCAAGTGGCTGTGCGGCGGCCCGGGCGCGGGCTACCTGTACGTCGCGCCGCGGCTCCGCGAGACCCTCGCACCTCGCGTCACGGGTTGGGCCGCACACGCGCGCCCGTTCGCGTTCGAGAGCGAGCTCGCCTACGCGGAAGGCGCGGAGCGCTTCCTGCATGGGACGCCCGCCATTCCCGCGCTGTACGCCGCGCAGGCCGGCTACGAGATCGTCGGCCGGATCGGTGTCGCTGCGATCCGCGAGAAATCCGAGCGCCAGCTCGCGCTACTCCTGGACCTCGCTCGCGAGCGGGGCTTCACGCCGCGCACGCCCGAACGCCGTGAGCAGCGCGGAGGAATGGCGATCCTCGACGTTCCTCACGGCCAGGCGGTCACGAAGGAGCTGCTGCACCGCGAGATCCTCGTGGACCACCGGCCCGGCGCCGGCATCCGCTTCTCGCCGCACTTCTACACGGCGGACGCCGAGATCCGGCACGCACTCGACGAGACCCGCGACATCCTCGACAGCGGAGCCTGGAAGAGGCATGCCTCGGGCAGCACGGGGTTCTGACGGGCGTGGCTGTGACACCACACCTGTGGCGACCCGGCTGTGGCTGGACTGCCAAACTCGCGTCGGGTCACGGTGGAAGTCCCATTAGGGTCAACTGTTTGCAGGACGGGGGTCCTGGCGTGTAAGTTGCACGGCTGCTGGAAGATCCGGGATGGCTTATCGCCGCACACTCAAGGAAGCCGTCGGCTGCACGGGCATTGGCCTCCATTCGGGCAAGCCGGTACGCTTGGAGCTCAAGCCCGCGCTGGCCGGCAGCGGCATCCGATTCCGGCGCGTCGATCGAGACGTCGAGATCCCCGCCACGATCGGTGAGCTCCAACGCCTCGACCACGCCACGACACTCGGGCGTGAGAGCACCGCGATCGAGACGGTCGAGCACCTGCTCTCGGCGCTCTTCGCATTGGGCGTCGACGACGCGGTGATCGAGCTCGACGGACCCGAGGTGCCCGCGCTCGACGGGAGCGCGGCGCCGTTCGTGATCTTGATCCACGAGGCGGGGACCAAGCCGCAGCGTGCGGCGCGCGAGTACTTGAAGGTCCTGCGACCGGTCGAGGTGGTGCGCGGCGGCAAGTGGGCGCGGCTGCTCCCCTCCGATCACTTCCGCGTCACCTACACGATCGGCTTCGACCACCCGCTGTTGCGCCACCAGCACGCCAGCTTCCGCCTGAGCCCCGAGACCTTCGCCGAGGAGATCGCTCCGGCCCGCACGTTCGGCTTCCTGCGCGACGTCGAAACGCTGCGCCGGAGCGGCCTCGCCCTGGGCGGCAGCCTCGAGAACGCGATCGTGATCGGGGAGACCGGCGTCCTCAACCACAAGCTGCGGTTCGAGAACGAGTTCGTTCGCCACAAGATCCTCGACGCGATCGGCGATTTGGCGCTCCTTGGGCGTCCCCTGGTGGGCCACCTCGAGGCCTGCAAGGCGGGCCACGCCCTGCACGCCGCGCTCGTCCAGAAACTACTGGCCGCCGAGGATGCCTGGGCGCTCGTGCCGCATCCGGCCGCCCCCGTACTGGACGTGCCGCGCGCCAGCAGCCGCCCCGCGCTGGTCCCCGAACCGCTTTAGAACCGCGTACGCGTCCAAAGCCGTTTACTGACGGACCACCGTCGCCTGGAGCTTGATCTCCAGCGGATCGCGGCTCCGATCGTTGGAGCGGAGCAGGACCGTCCGCTCGACGCGGCCCTCGAATTCGCGCGTGTCGAACGTCACGCGCAACACGGCCCTCTTTCCCGGGGCGAGGGTCTTCTCGCTCAAGAGGGCCGCGGCGCAGCCGCAGGTCGTGCTGATCTTCTCGATCACCAGGTTCGCGTCGCCGACGTTCTTCAAGGTGAACTGCTTCTCGATGACGCGGTTCTTCAGGGTCCTGCCGAAGTCCCAGGACTCCGGGTCGAGGCTGAGCCGCGGCGCCGCCTCGGCCCCGTGCAGGGCGGCGGGGACGCAGAGCAGCACCAGCAGCAGCGCGCGCGCGCTCACGACGATCTCCCGGGCGCGCTGCGCCCCCTCCTGCGCGGGCCGCCGGTCAGCCTGCGCATGTATGCGTCCAGCATCTCGTTCTCGTAGGTGACCGAGTTCAAGAACAGGCTCTCCACCAGATAGCGGCGCCGCTCCTCGTCGCCCATCTGCTCGACGATGCCCTGGATCTCACGCATCATGTCCTCGAAGGAGACCTGCAGGCGGTGCTTCAGCGTGACCTCCCTGTAGAGGGCCTCGAGGATGGCCAGGAGGTCGCCGTCAAGCTCGACCTCGTGTCCCGTCGTCAGTCGCACCCTACGCATCGCGCCGGCTCCCCAGCGCCAGCACCGCCGCCTCGGCGTCGGCGTGGACGCCGATGATCTTGTGGACTCCGGTCATCGAGATCATGGTCTCGACCCTCGGCTGCAGCGAGGCGAGGGAGACGGCGCCGGCGCGCTCCTCGACCAGTCGATGAATGTCCATCAGGCAGCCGATCGAGGCGCTGTCGATGTAGCTCACGTGCTTGAGGTCGATGACGAGCCGCCGTGCGCCCGCTTCCACGAGCTGGCGTATCTCGGCGAAGAAGGCCGAGAGCACCGGGTAGGTCAGCTTCGGTTCCTCTACCCGCACGATCCGAACGTCTTCCCTTTGTTCGACGGAGAGCTGCACCTCATCACCTCTTTGCGGACGCCCGGACCAGGCCGCCGCGCCGCTGCGGCTGCTGGGCCCGGACCAGGAGCCGTGCCAGCTCCTCGCGTCCGCGATTGATCCGGCTCTTCACGGTGCCCTCGGGGAGACGGAGCCGGTCCGCCATCTCCTGGTAGCTGAGGCCCTGCAGGTCGCGCAGGATCACGGCCTCCTTGAGCTTCTCGGGGAGCAACGCCAGGCCGCGTCTGAGGAAGCTGCGCCGATCGCGGTCCTCGAGCGCTCGGTGCGGATTGCCCGAGGCGGCGGGGGCCAGGTCCATCGCCACTAGGTCCTCGACCACGACCTCCTTCTCCCGCCGCATGGCGCGGTAGTGGTCGATGCAGTAATTGCGCGCCACCGAGGAGAGCCAGGTCGAGAAATCGGCGTCGCGGTTGAACTTGTCGAGGCTCTTGAAGACCTTGAGGAAGATCTCCTGCGACAGGTCCTCGGCCTCGTCGTGCTTGCCGGTGAACTTGTAGGCGATGTGGAACACCTTGCGGCGGTAGCGCGCGACGATCTCCTCCCACGCGCTCTGCTCTCGGCGGAGGCAGCGCTCGATCAGCGCCACGTCCTCCGCGCGCCGCTTCTCCACTGTGAACCGGACGAGTCTACTTCAGATCGGGCCGGCCCGCGTTGGTCCAGGCTGTGTACCAGTAGCTGGCCGCGTCGGTGGCCGCTTGTGAGAGCCGGTTTTTCAGGATGGGCCCCGCGCGGACCTCCAGCGCCTCGAAATAGCGCTCCCCATAGCCGGTCTGCCCGCGCTTGGCCAGCGCCTCGGCGTAGAGCAGGTTGTCCACCCACACGTAGGTGCCGACCAGCATCCAGAGGATCTGCCGATCGGGTGCGTCGAGAAAGCGTGCGGCCTCGGGATCGAGCTTGAGGCGCCGCTGCATGGACTCGGGCAGTTTCACCGAGAAGCGCGTCCACAAGCCGTGCATCTCGGTCTTCTGGCCGTCGGCGTTGTCTGTCACCGCGAGCGGATTGTTGAAGTCCGCGACCAGGCCGAGGAGCACGTCGGATTCCGCGAGGATCTTCGCGCTGTCCTTGGCCTTGAAAGCCTCGATGAGGCGGGCGTAGCTCTCTTGGATCAGCCAGGGCAGCCGCCCCGGGCTCTCGCCGCGGCTCGCGACGTAGGCCTTCTCGTTCAGCTCCAGGTCGAGAAAGGGGAAGGGCAAGACGCGGTCGATGGGGAAGCGCCGCTCGGAGCCCTCCTCGGGAAAGCTCGGCTCCAGCCCGAGGCTGTTCATCCCGAGGCGGTGTGCCTTGTAGAACGCCTTGAGGCCCCCGGGCAGCGCCTCGATGGCCTCGGCGCCCACGGCCTGATGAGCGATCGGCCCGAAGCCGAAGGCTGGGAATGCCGAGGCGAGCAGCGTCGTCACGACCGCAATGCGGAGCCTCACGGATTCTCCCTCCTCACTCGACCCGAGCCGCGACCAGGAGCCGGACCTCGGCCGCCCCCGCGCTCAGGAGCGCCCGCGCGCAAGCCCGGGCCGTCGCCCCCGTCGTTGTCACGTCGTCCACCAGCACCACGCAGCGGCCCGCGATCGGTGCGCGCCGCCTGACCGCGAAGGCCTGGGCCACGTTCCGGCGCCGCGCGCTGGCGCTGAGCCCCGTCTGGCTCGGCGAATCGATCCGCCTGACGAGCGCCCGGGGCTCGTGGCGCAGGCCGGTCAGCGAGGCGATGTGAGCGGCGATCAGCTCGGCCTGGTTGAAGCCCCGCTGGCGCTCGCGGCGTGGATGCAGCGGAACCGGCACGAGCAGCGCGGCTCCGTCGAGCCAGTCGCTCGCGCCGGGCGCCGTCAGGAGCGCCTGCGCCAGCCGCCGTGCCACGCGGCGGCGGCCGCGGTACTTGAGCTCATGCAGGGCGACCTTCAAAGGCCCTTCGTACGGACCGAGGGAGAGGCCGGCGACCAGGGGCTCGAGGCCGCGCCGACAACGGCCGCAGCACGCTCCCTCGAGGAGGCGCCGACCGCAGCGACAGCGCAGCGCGGGGCTGGGCGAGAGCCGCGCCCAGCAGGGCTCGCACAAGGGCCCGCGCGAGGGGCGTTCGAGAGCTCGGGCACAGCTCGGGCACCGGGACGGGAACACGACGCTGAGCACTGGGTCGAGCACTGCGCCGAGCGTCGCCTCGGCGAGAGGCGTCACAGCAGGCCCATTTCCTGCTTCTCCTGGCAGCCGATGCAACGCTTGGCCCAGGGCACGGCCTCGAGCCGCTTCTTGTCCATCTCCTCCTCGCACACGACGCAATAGCCGTAGCTCTTGTCGTCGATGCGGCCGAGCGCCTCGTCCACGTCCTGAAGCATCGCACGCTCCGAGTTGGACAGGCTGAACAGGAACTCCTTGGTGTAGGAGCTCGCCGCCTTGTCGGCGATGTCCTGCGCGCCCTCGATGTCGGCCTCTTTGCCGTAGCCCTTGTTCCGGTTGTAAGCCACCAGGATCTCGTCCTTGCGCTTCAGGAGCTTGTCCCGGAAGAGCTTCATCTTCTTCGATTCCATGGTCACCTTGGACTCTCCTCGTCAGGGGATACCGTAGCGCCGGCGCTTCTCCCAAAGCGCCTTGCGACTGATGCCGAGCACACGTGCCGCGCGCGTCTGTTGACCGTTCGCCTCGCGCAGCACGTGGCGGATGTAGGCCTGCTCCACTTCCTTCAGCGATGGCGGCCGCTCGCGCGTCGCAAACAGCGCCTTGGGATCGTTGCGCAGGTGCGGGGGCAGGTCGGCCGCGGTCAGCGTCTCGCCCATCGCGAGCAGGGCGCCCCGCTCCACGGCGGCGCGCAGCTCGCGCACGTTGCCGGGCCAGCCGTAGCCGAGGAGCAGGTCCTCGGCCTCGCCGTCGAATCCGAGGGCTCGCGTCGCCCCCCGCTTGTGTTCGCGCCTCAGGAAGTGCAGGGCCAGCGGCAGCACGTCCTCACGGCGCTCGCGCAGCGGCGGGAGCTCCAGCTCCACGACCGAGAGCCGGTGGAACAGGTCCTCGCGGAAGGAGCCGCGGCTCACTGCGACGCGCAGGTCGACGCTCGCGGAGAACACGAAGCGCGCGTCCACTTCCAGCGTGCGCGTTCCGCCCAGCCGCTCGAAGCGCTTCTCCTCCACCACGCGCAGCAGCTTGGCTTGTAGCGGCAGCGACAGCTCCTGCACCTGGTCGAAGTAGAGCGTGCCGCCGTTGGCCGTCTCGACCTTGCCGGGCTTGGTCCGGCGCGCGTCCGTGAAGGCGCCCTTCTCGTGGCCGAACAACTCGGACTCCAGGAGCTCGTCGGGCACCGACGGGCAGTGGACCGCGACGAAGGGTCCCTCGCGGCGCCCCGAGGCTTCGTGGAGGTGGCGCGCCAGCAGGTCCTTGCCGGTGCCGCTCTCGCCCTGGAGCAGTACCGGCGTGCGGGCCTCCAGCAGGCGCGCCGCGACGGCGAGCACCCTCTTCATGGCCGCGGAGCGGTAGACGAGGCCGGCGGGCGCCACCGCGCTCACGAGGCCCGAACCTCCAGGCGTTTCGCGCCGCCCCACAGCCGCTCCAGGTCGTAGAAGGCGCGCGTACGTGGCGTGAACAGGTGCACCACGAACGCGTCGTAGTCGAGCAGGATTCACTCCTGGCGCGGGTAGCCCTCCACGTGGTCCGGCCGCAGGCCGAGCGCCCGCAGGGCCGCGGTCACGGCGTCCGCCATGGCGACCAGCTGCCGCTGGTTCGTGCCCGAGACGAGCAGGAAGAAGTCGGTGAAGTCCGACACCGGGCGCAGGTCGAGGGCGACCACGCTCTCGGCCTTCTTGGCGAGAGCCGCGTCGGCGGCGCAGCGCACGGCTGAGGGCAGCGTCACCGGTAGAGCCCCCGCTTCTCGATGAAGTCGGCCACCGATTCGGGCACCAGGTAGCGCACGCTCTGGCGCGCCGCGACGCGCCGCCGGATCTCGGTCGACGAGACCGGCAGCCCCGGCCCGGCGACGGGCACGGCGGGCCCCGGCCCCG
>DATFEN010000135.1:0-8335 GCA_035251085.1 Vicinamibacteria bacterium
GCGTCCGTCATCCAGGAGATCGTGAACCGTCCGGGCTGGGCGAACGGGAACTCCCTGGTCCTCATCGTCACCGGTACGGGCAAGCGCGTGGCCGAGCCGTTCGAGGGCTCGGCCGTGGGGGCGGCGTTGCTGCACATCGAGTCGACTTCTCCGCCGCCTACGAACCAGCCGCCCGTCGTCAACGCGGGCCCCGACCAGACGGCGGTCCTGCCCATCGCCACCCTCGACGGTATCGTCACGGACGACGGCCTTCCGGACCCGCCAGCCGCCGTGACGACGACCTGGAGCCAGTTGAGTGGCCCGGGCATCGTGACATTCGGCGACCCGAACGCCCTGGAGACGAGCGTCACTTTCCCGGTGGCAGGCGTCTACGGGCTGCGTCTCACCGCGAACGACAGCGCTCTCGTCGCAGCCGACGACGTCACGTTCACGGTCAGCGACGGCTCCGTCAATCAGGCGCCCAGCGTCAACGCGGGTCTCGACCAGACGCTGACGCTGCCCGCCGCGGCGAACCTCGACGGCACGGTGACCGACGACGGGCTGCCGAGCCCGCCTGGAGTCGTTGCGACAACCTGGAGCAAGTTTAGCGGTCCCGGCACGGTGACCTTCGGCGACGCGAGCGCCGTCGACACGACCGCGACGTTCTCGGCGGCGGGAATCTACGTGCTGCGCCTCACTGCGAACGACAGCGCTCTCGCGACGACGGATGACGTCAGCATCACGGTCAATGGACTGACCTCGCTCTCGGTCCTGAAGAGAGGAACGATCCACAACGCCGCGGACGCGAGCTCGTACGCCTTCTCCTCGATCACGGCGAGCAACAATAGGCTCTACGTCGTCTTCCTCAACACGGCCATCGGCAGCGGCACGGCGCCCGCGGCCACCAGCGTCTCGGGAGCCGGACTGAGCTTCACCGAGATCGGCGCCTCCGGCGGGTTGCTGTACCCGGGCAGCCCGGGCGTGCGTCGCATTCAAGCCTGGCGCGCTCTGGCTAGCGCCGGCGCTGGCACGGGCCCGATCACGATCAGCCTTGGTGGCACGTCGAACAGCATGGACGCGGTGCTGCTGGAGTTCAACGGTATGGATACCTCGGGCACGAACGGCTCCGGAGCGATCGCGCAGAGCACGACCAACCAGGTGACGGGCGCCACGTCGCTCGCCTTGACGCTTGCCGCATTCGGGAACTTCAGCAACAGGCCCGTCGCTTTCTTCAGCCACCGTGTCGCCGAGGAGACGGCGGCGGAACCGGGGTACACGGAGCTGGACGACGCGAGCCATAGCAGCCCGGCCACCGGCGCACAGTGTGAATGGCATGCTACGGCGACCGAAGCCACGCCATCGGCTTCGTGGCTGACGGCGGCCGCCGCCGGGGGCTTCGCGATCGAGGTCAGGATCGCGAACAGCGCGCCCCCGCCGAACCAGCCGCCCGTTGTCGACGCAGGGCCCAACGACGCCGTGACCCTGCCGGCCTCCGCGAATCTCAACGGCACCGTGATTGATGACGGCCTGCCCAATCCGCCGGGAGCCTTGACGACGACCTGGAGCAAGGTCAGCGGTCCGGGCAACGTGGCCTTCGACAATGCGAACGCCGTGGACACGACCGCGTCGTTCTCGGCGCCAGGCACCTACGTGCTGCGCCTGACCGCGAGCGACAGCGACCTCTCCGCGAGCGACGACGTCACCATCACGGCAACCGGCCAGGCCGGACTGTCGGTCGTCACGAAGGCCACCATGCACAGCGGGGTCGACGCGGCTTCTTACGCGTTCCCCTCGATCAGCGCGAGCAACAACCTGCTTTATGTCGTGTTCTTGAACACGGCCATCGGGAGCGGGGGCGTGACGCCCACGGCCACCGGCGTCTCGGGTGCCGGCATGATCTTTACGGAGATCGGCACCCCCGGCGGGCTGCTCTATTCCTCGGGTAACTTGCGCCGTATCCAAGCCTGGCGGGCGCTGGTCACTGCCGGTGCCCAAACCGGGCCGATCACGATCAACCTGGACGGTATCTCGATCGGCATGGACGCGGTGTTGCTGGAGTTCAGCGGAATGGACGCCTCGGGCACGAACGGCTCCGGGGCGATCGTGCAGAACGCGAGTGCCAGCGCGACCGGGGCGCCGTCGCTGACGGTGACCCTGAACCCGTTCTCCAGTGCCAGCAACCGGCCCGTGGCGTTCTTCAGCCACCGTATCGCCGAGGCGACGACGGAGGAGCCTGGCTACCAGGAGCTGGACGACGGGAGCCACAGCGCCCCCACGACCGGCGCACAGTGTGAGTGGCATGCCTCAGCCAACGAGAACACCCCCTCGGCCTCGTGGGCCACCTCAACCGGTGCCGGCGGCTTCGCGATCGAGGTCAAGGCCGCACCTTGAGGGAGGAGGCCCCACCGGCGGCGGTTTTTCCTTGACCTAGCACAAGATATGGCGTTAGCCTCGGGCGATCTCTCAGCATGGAGCGTCCGGCCTGAAGCCCATTCCTCGGCTGCCCGAGGCACCTCGACAGGCCCTCCATTCCCTTTCGATCTCGCTCGCTCGCAATCGCGATGTCATCGAGTTCGCTCGACGGCTCGCCCAGGGCTATCGCACGCGTGACCGGATGGGGCGCGTCGCCGCGGCATTCACCTTCGTGGGACACCTCGTGGGCGTTCCCTCACCCCCCGAGAGCGAGCACCCGTATCGCGACGGCGTCGACGTGCTGCTCGCCCTGGCCGGCGAGGACGAAGGCCCCGCGGTGATCCTCGCGGCATTGCTGCTCGCCCTGGGCGAGAAGGCTGCGGTGGACTACGCCCCGGGCCTGGCCTTCGTGCGCCTCGAGATCGACCCCGAGGACCTGCCCCGCCTGCCCCCTCATACGAACCTGGTCTCGTCCCGAGGCCGGTACTTCCTTCCGCTGGACGCTCGCACGCCGCGCGGCCCGCTGGGCCTGCTACCGCGTCTCGCGCGAGAATCCCTGGTTCGCCTGCGACCCGCGAGCCACGGATAGCTACCGGGGCGGGTAGTTCTCGAACAGGCGCGTCACAACCGTGTTGATCACCTTCTCGGCCTGGTCGGGAGTCGCGAGCGGCTCCGAGCTTTTCGCCTGCCAGACGACGTCCTTGGCCTTGCCGTCCCAGAGCTGTACGACCAGGGTGCCGACCGAGACCCTGTCGAGGCGGACCATGAAGCGCTGGTTCGTCGGCGTCCACGCGGGCCCGCCTTCGTAGGCGGTCCCTTTCACCTGCTTCTCGAGCTTCGCCTTGTACTCGACGAAGACGTCGGGCTCGCTCGCCGGCTCCGCCTTGACGAAGCCTTTGGCCTCCAGCTCGCGCTCGACCGCACGGGTGATGCGGACGTGGTTGGCCGGGTTCTCCACCGGCTGCTGGTAGGGCACCCACGCGAAAGTCTTGAAGCGCGAGAAGTCGGCTTCATGGTTCCACTCCAGCTCGACCTTGCCGGAGCGGGCGCTGGGTTGAGGTTCCTGGGCCGTGACTGCAACCGCCGCGAGCACCGCCGTCGTGAGCAGCGTGGCGCGTCTCATCGCTTTCACAGTCTACCCCCAACGCGGGATCGATCGAGGAACCGTAGTAGCCTTCTGAGCGTCAATGGGCGAAGTGGGGCAGCCGCTCGTCGAGTTCCGTGACCTGATCGTGTCGTACGGGCCCGTCCAGGCGCTCGGAGGTGTCTCTGGAGCGGTGTTCCCGGGCGCCACCGGACTGCTCGGCCCGAACGGGGCCGGCAAGACCACGTTCCTGAAGACGCTGCTCGGATTCCTGCAGCCCGATTCCGGCGCCCTGGCCGCCTTCGGCCTCGATCCGGCCCGCCAACCCCTCGAGGTCCGCCGCCGCGTCGGATACATGCCGGAGCAGGACTGCCACCTGCCCGGAATGACCGCCTCCGGCTTCGTCGCCTTCGCCGGGGAGCTCAGCGGGATGCCGCGGGACGAGGCGATCAGCCGCGCGCACGAGGTGCTCTACTACGTCGGCCTCGGCGAGGCGCGCTACCGGACCGTGGACACGTACTCGACCGGGATGAAGCAGCGCGTCAAGCTGGCGCAGGCCCTCGTCCACGATCCGGATCTGCTGCTGCTGGACGAGCCCACCAACGGCCTCGACCCGGGCGGGCGCGAGGAGATGCTGGCCCTCATCCAGGACGTCGCCACGCGTCGGGGCATGAGCCTCATCCTCTGCTCCCACCTGCTGCACGACGTCGAGCGCGTCTGCGCCAGCGTGATCGTCTTCAACCAGGGACGCGTGGCGACACAGGGCACGGTCGCCCTCTTGACGGGGCCGCGGCGCTCAGTCTTCGACGTGCGTCTCAAGGGCGAGCCGACGGCGTTCCTGACAGACATCAAGGACGCGGGCGGGGATTGGCGTGACGGCGAGGACGGCGTGCGCGTCTTCCTTCCCGACGGCCAGGGGGCCGAGTTGATCTTCCGCCTCGCCGCGGACGCGAGCGTCCAGGTGCGCGCCCTGCGTCCGGGCGTGGAGAGCCTCGAGGACGTGTTCCTGCGCGCGCTCGGCCACGAGGTTCAGGACTAGCGTGCCCATCTACGAGCAGGGCTATCGGCGCTACGAGGCGCGCGGGGCGCTGCGGACGCTGCGCTTCTGGCCGATCACCCGCGAGGCCCTGAAGCTTCTCGCCGGGCGGCGCGCATTCCTGATGCTCATCGGCGCGTCGTGGCTCCAGTTCGCCGGCCGCGTCGTCCAGCTGCTGGTGGTCAGCCGTTTCCCGGATGCGGCGCGCGTGGCGCCGATCGACGGCCGGCTCTTCGGCGACTTCCTGAACCAGCAGGTCTTCTGGGTGCTTCTCGTTTCGACCTTCGCCGGCGCTGGCCTCGTGGCAAACGACCTGCGCACGGGCGCGATCCTCGTGTACCTGTCCCGGCCCCTGACGCGTCGCGACTACATCCTCGGCAAGCTGGGCGTACTCCTGGCCCTCAACCTCGGGATCACGCTGGTCCCCGGCCTGCTGCTCTACGCTGTCGGCCTGGGCCTCGCGTCCGAGCGCTACCTCGCTTGGGGACAGGCGTGGATCGCTCCCGCCATCGTGCTCCAATCGATCGCGATCTCGGCCGCCATCGGCCTCCTCGCGCTGGCGGTCTCGTCGCTCTCGCGGAGCGCTCGCGTGGCCGCGCTCTCGTTCTTCGGCCTCGTGTTCGGCCTGCAGGTGGTGCAGGGCATCCTCGTCCGAATCGTGCGCGCCGAATGGGCGACGCCGCTCTCGCCCTGGGCGAACCTCGAGGCGCTGGCCGCGCGGCTGTTCGACCTGCCGGCGCAGGCGGACGCCCGGATCGCGGCCCTGGCGCTCGCGCTCGTGATGGCGGCCTCGCTGCTCGTGCTGCGAGCGCGCGTGCGAGCCGTGGAGATCGTGCGGTGAGCGCGCCCGTCGAGCTGATCCGGGCCTCGCGCTGGTACGGGCCCGTCATCGCGCTGAACGACGTCACCACCGCCATCGGGCCCGGCGTCACCGGGCTGCTCGGCCCGAACGGCGCGGGGAAGTCCACGTTCCTGAAGCTCGTCGCCGGGCAGCTCGCGCCCAGCCAGGGCGAGGTTCGACTCCTGGGTCGGCCCGCCTGGGGCTCGCCGGAGGTGTTCCACCGCGTCGGCGTCTGCCCGGAGACAGACGCGTTCTGGGAGGGGCTGACCGGCTGGCAGTTTCTGCTGGCGCTGCTGCGCTTGACCGGCTTCGACGAGGCGGAGTGCCGGCGACGTGCAGAGGCCGCGCTGATCCAGGTGGACCTGCTGCCCGCAAAGGACCGGAGGATCGCCGGCTACAGCAAGGGCATGAGACAGCGCGTGAAGCTGGCCCAGGCCCTCGCCCATGATCCCGAAGTGCTGCTCCTCGACGAGCCCGTCTCCGGCATGGACCCGGTGAACCGGCGCCGCGTCGTCGACCTGGTGAAGCGCCTTGGTCGCGAGGGGCGGACCATCGTCGTGTCCAGCCACATCCTCCACGAGGTCGAGGCGATGACGCGGCGCGTGCTGCTCGTGCACAACGGCCGCATCCTGGCCGAGGGCGACGTCCGGGAGATCCGCGACCTCATCGACGAGCACCCGCACACCGTCGCCGTCCGCGCCCGCGATCCGCGGCGGGTGGCGCGGGCGGCGGTCGCGACGCCGAGCGTCGTCTCGGTGTCCTTCGGCCCCGAGGGGGAGTGGGTGACGATCCAGAGCGGGCGGCCCGACGAGCTGTACGCCGCGCTCCAGGACGTCGCGATCGAGGCGGGAGTCGGCGAGATGTACTCGCCCGACGAGAACCTGGAGTCGGTGTTCCGCTACCTGGTGGCGAGGTGAGCCGCTGAGCCGCGACGCTGGACGTCCGCTTTCGTTCGCGACGGCCGCGCGCGCCGTCTTCGCGCTCTCGCTCGAGGGGATGCTGTGGACGCGGCGCAGTCTCGTGATGTCGGTGCTGCTCGGGCTGCCGGTGCTGTTCGCCGTGCTGTACCGCGTCACGCTGGCCGCGAGGCTGCCGGCCTCGCTCTCGGCGCTGGATCTCTACGGGAGCATCGTCGCCCTCTACTACGTCCGCAACGCCGTGCCGCTGGCGGCGCTGTTCTACGCGACCGCCCTGATCGCCGACGAGGTGGAGCAGAAGACCATTACGCACCTGTTCACGCGGCCGATCACGCGCGCCTCGATCCTCTTCGGGAAGTTCGCGGCTTATGCCGCGACCACCGTGAGCCTCGCGCTGCCCGCCCTGGCGATCAGCTTCTTCCTGCTGACCTCCGCGGACGGCCTGGAGGGCGTCCGCGCCGCGGTCGGGCACCTGCCCCGCGACATGGGCGTAGTGGCGCTCGGCTTCCTCGCGTACGGCGCGCTGTTCACGCTCCTCGGCGTGGCGCTGCGCCGTCCCGTGATCCCCGGGCTCGTGTTCCTGTTCCTCTGGGAGCTGCTCGTGAACATGCCGGGCGAGCTGCCCCGGCTGACCATCACGGCCTGGCTGAGGTCGCTTCTGCTGCACCGCCCGGTGGAGGACGGCCTGCTGGCACGAATCTTCACGCCCGGCGTGTTGCCCGCGGGCGCAAGCCTCGCCGTCCTCGTGCTCGTCACCGGAGCCTGCCTGGCGCTCGCCGCAGTCGCGTTCTCCCGCCGCGAGTACGTCCTCGAGCAGTGAGGATAGACTGGGCTTGGAGGCTCGCATGTCGCGTGGAGGCTTCGTCCTGACGTCCCTTGGCTTCGTCGCGCTCGTCGGGGCGGGAGCGCTCGGCATGGTGCTGCTGCAGCCGGCGCAGGCGGCCGTCGGTCCGCTGCCTCCCGAGGCCGTGGCCCTGCCCGGCGACGCCTCCTTCGTCGTAGGCGTCGACGTCAAGAAGCTCGTGGCCAGCCCGTTCTACCAGCGACAGGTCGGCACCAACGCCCAGGCCCGCCTGGATGCCTTCAAGGAGCTGCAGGAGAAGACGGGGCTCGACGCGGAGCGGGACGTCGACGCGATCGTCTTCACCGGCGCGCCCGGCGCCGGCACGCGCAACGGCGCCGCGGTGGTGCTGGGCAGCTTCGACGAGGCGCGCCTGAGGAAGGTCGTTGAAGCGCGTCCGGGTGTCACGCAAGGGAAGCACGAGGGCGTGACCCTCTACACGTATGGCGAAGGCGAACAGACGCGCTCGCTCGCGCTCCTGGGGCGGCGAGCACTCGTCCTGGGTCAGGATCGGACGGTGCGGGCGACGCTCCAGAACCGCAAGCAGGGGAGCGCGGGGATTGCCTCGAACCCTGCGCTCGTGTCGCTGCTCCAGCGCGTCAAGCCGGGCGCGACGTTCTGGATGGTCGGCGACCAGAGCGTGCTCCGCGACCTGCCGAAGACGGTTCCGGGTTCCGGCGCAGGAGGCTCGGGCGGGAGCCTCGAGCTGCCCGCGCTGAAGCAGGTGGTCGTCTCGGGAGACTTCGAGCCGCAGATCGCCCTCGACGTCACCGGCGACACCGTGGACGAGGCCGGAGCCAAGGGCCTCGCCGACATGCTGCGCGGCTTCATCGCGATCGCTTCCATGCAGGCCACGCAGAAGCCCGAGCTCGCGGGGCTGGCCTCGGCGTTCAACGTGACGCAGGCCGGTGCACACGTCACGGTGACGGTCCGCATTCCCGCCGAGCTGCTCGACGCATTGCAGAAGTCGTCCCGGCCGGCCGCTCCATGAGGCCCGAGGACGTCGTCGGGGCGGTGCTCCGCGGAGTCCTCGTCTCACGACGCAAGAAGACCTCGAGGACGCTGCGCGGGCTGGGGCACGGCAATCTCCTCAGCACGCGCAACATCCTCGCAGCCGCCGCGGCTGCCTGGGGGCTGTACGAGGCGATGCAGGACGGCGGGCGGCGCGACGCCGGGACGCCGGCCCAGCCGGTGAGCCCTCCTGCGGGGCCTTTGCCGCCGACCC
>DATFEN010000141.1:0-10147 GCA_035251085.1 Vicinamibacteria bacterium
TGCGCGCCGGCGACGTATTCCAGGTCGTCCCCTCGCAGCGCTGGTCGCTGGAGCTCGAGGTCACGCCCTTCGCGCTCTACCGGGCGCTGAGGCGGCTGAACCCGTCGCCCTACATGTTCTACTTCAACTTCGGCGGCTTCCAGGTCATCGGCGCCAGTCCCGAGATCCTGGTGCGCGTCAAGGGCGGCACCGTCACGGTCCGCCCGATCGCCGGTACCCGCCGGCGCGGCGCGACGCCGGCCGAGGACGCGGCGCTGGAGGCGGAGCTTCTCGCCGACCCGAAGGAGCGGGCGGAGCACCTGATGCTGCTCGACCTCGGCCGGAACGATGTCGGCCGCGTGGCGCAGATCGGCACCGTCGACCCGAACGAGCAGTTTAAGGTCGAGCGCTACAGCCACGTCATGCACATCGTCTCGAACGTCGACGGCCGCTTGCGGGAAGGCGAGGACGCGCTCTCCGCCCTGCTCGCCGGCCTCCCCGCCGGCACCGTCTCGGGCGCGCTTCCCGCCTCGCCCTCGACCAGCCCGAGGATGGCCATGAAGCGCGGCGAGTAGTAGACGGTGTCGGTCGCGAGGTTCCAGTCCCAGAGGCCATCGTTGGCGCCGCGTGCGGCCAGCGCGTAGCGCTCTTCGCTCTCGCGCAGCGCGTCCTCCGCGTGGCGGCGCACGCTGATGTCTTCACAGGTCGTCACCACCCCGACCGGACGCCCGGCGGGGTCCGTCACGAGGGCCGAGACGAGCTGGACCGGAAAGGCACGGCCGTCGCGGTGATAGCCCGTGCGCTCCCGTTTCCAGAGCCGGAAGCGTTCGATGCCCTGGAGTGTCGCCTGCGTCCACTGAGCGGGCGGCGAGACTTCCGGCGCCGCCCGGCCCAGGAGCTCGGCCACGCTGTAGCCGTGCATCCGGGCCTCGGCGGGGTTGACGTAGCGCACGGTGCCGCCCAGGTCCGTGATGGTGACGCCGAGCTGCATGGCGTCGACCGCCTGCTCGAGCCAAAGGCGTACGTCGGCGGGGGCGAGCCCCGGTTCGTCCTCGGCGCTCACTTGCGGTCCGCGACCGGGGCGCGCCGCTCCCGGCCGCGCCAAGGCTCGGGGTCGCCCGCCTCGCGGCGTTCATGACCGTCCCAGGGACCGGGCGGCGTGGTGCGGAGCAGGCTGGCCAGGAGCGCTGCCAGACGCGATCGGGTCTGAGGCTTGGCCAGCACGGCGTCGGAGCCGGTCTTGCCGGTGGCGCTGAGGTAGGCCTCCTCGCCGTGGCCGGTCAGCAGCAGCACACGGGTGGAAGGGCACTCGGTCTTGATCCACCGCGCGAGCGCGGGGCCGCCGAGACCGATGTCGAGCAGGACCACGTCGAGCGGGTTCCCGTGGACCAGCTGCGCGACCTCCTCCACGGTCGTCGCTTCGTGGACCTGGACGAAGACGTCCTCGAGGAAGGGACGGACGAAGCTGCGGAACGACGCATGCGCGTCCGCGAGCAGCGCCACTGGCCGCGCCCGCGTCACAGCGGCGTCAGCCCCTTCTGGATCGCGTAGCGCACGAGGCCGGCGGTCTCGCGGATCGCGAGCTTCCGCATGATGCGCGCGCGGTGGGACTCCGCCGTCTTGACGCTGATGTAGAGCTGGTCGGCGATCTCCCGGGTCCTGCGCCCTTCGGCGATGAGCTGGAGGACCTGGCGCTCGCGCGAGCTGAGCGGGTCCTTGACCGCGCCGTCCGGCGAGCGGAACGCCTCCACGACCGCGTGCGAGACGCCGGGGCTCAGGTACGTGCCTCCCTTCAGCACTTCGCGGAGCGCCCGGACCAGGTCCTCGGGCGGCCCGTTCTTGAGGACGCACCCCCGAACGCCGCCGCGCAGCGCCTCGAGCAGCGGCGCGTCCTCATGGCTCATCGTGAGGAGGACGGCGCCCGTGGCCGGCGAGACGCGATGGATCTCGCGCGCGGCATCGAGGCCGTTGAGCACCGGCATGATCAGGTCGAGCACGACGAGGTCCGGGCGCAGCTGCTGGGCGCGCTGGAACGCCTCTTGTCCGTCGGCGGCCTCGGCGACCACCTCGAAGCCCTCCCCTTCGAGGAGGACGCGCAGGGCTCGGCGCACGATCGGGTGGTCGTCGGCGACCAGGACGCTGGGCAGCATTCCCGGACCTGGGTGGCACGATTCGTGCCGTTGAGCCTCGGCGCGTTTCTCGGTCGAGCTCAATAGCTTTGGGGAAAACGCCGCCGATCCCCGGTGGACAGCAGAGGACGGCGGGTTACCATTGGTGGCACCGGAGTTCCAGGAGCATGGGCAGGTCGCGTGTGCTGGTGGTCGACGACGACGAGAGCACTCGGCGATACCTCTCCGCCCTGCTCTCGAGCCAGGGCTACGACGTTGCGGTCGCGAGCAGCGGCGAGGAAGCGCTTCGAATCGTCTCCGAGGCTCCACGGCCGGCGGCCATGGTGCTCGACCTGCTGCTTCCTGGCATCAGCGGGCCGGAGGTCTTGGAGCGCATGCGGCAGAGCCAATGCCCGGTGCCGGTCGTCGTGCTCTCGACGGTGGCCCAGCTCCGGAGCGTGGTCGAGGCGGTGAAGGGCGGCGCCTCGGACTACTTGACCAAGCCCTTCGAGGAGCATGAGCTCGAGCTGGCGATCCAGAACGCCATCGAGAAGCAGAGCCTGCGGGACGAGGTGCAGGTCCTGCGGCGCCGGCTCGATGGCTCCGCGGGGGCGGAGGGCTTCGTCTGCGCGAGCCCCTCGATGCAGCGCATCCGGGAGATCGCTCGACAGGTCGCAGACACCGACGCCCCCGTGCTGCTGCTCGGCGAGTCGGGCGTGGGGAAGGAGGTCGTGGCCCGGTACGTCCACGAGAGCTCGTCCCGCCGCGAGCGCCCGTTCGTGCGTGTGAACTGCGCCGCCATCCCGCAGGATCTGCTCGAGTCGGAGCTGTTCGGCTACGAGAAGGGCGCCTTCTCGGGCGCGATGCGCGACAAGCCTGGGAAGTTCGAGCTGGCGGGGCGGGGGACGATCCTGCTCGACGAGATCGGGGAGATGAGCTCGGCGCTGCAGGCCAAGCTCCTGCACGTGCTGCAGGACGGCGAGTACGGCCGCCTGGGCGGGCGGAGCCCGCTGCGCGCGGATGCCCGGGTGCTCGCCTCCACGAACAGCCGCATCGAGGCGACCGTGAGTGCGGGCCGCTTCCGGGAGGACCTGTACTTCCGGCTCAACGTGATCCGTCTCGAGATCCCGCCGCTGCGCGAGCGCCGGGAGGACGTGGCACTGCTGGCCCACCACTTTCTGCGCGTCTACACCGAGCGCTACCGGAGCGCACTCACCGAGATCCCGACGCCGCTCATGGAGGCGTTCCTTGCGCACGCCTGGCCAGGCAACGTCCGGGAGCTGGAGAACGCCGTGCGCCGCTTCGTGATCCTGCCCGACGTTCCCCAGGCGCTCGCCGAGCTCTCGCGACGCCCTGACGCGCAGCGATTCGAGGAGGCGCCGCTCCCGCCTCCGACGCCCCGCGCCGCCGAGGGCGACGTGTCACTGAAGCGCGTCGCCGCCGCTGCCGCTGGCGAGGCCGAGCGTGAGCTGGTGCGGCGCGTCCTGGGAGAGACGCGCTGGAATCGGAAAGAGGCCGCGCGCCGGCTGAAGGTGTCCTACAAGGCGCTCCTGAACAAGCTCAAGAAGTGGGAGCTCGAGAAGCCTGGCCTTCCGTTGTGATCGCAAGGGCCGAGCAAGCGTCGTGCCCACCGGCGCGACGTCCAGGCGGAGGAATCGCGCGGCCGCGAAAGAGCAACGGGATGCCTCATCTGGGCCGGGCGATGCCTCGTGCCGTTCGATGGCCCTGCCGAAGCGGAATCGAGGCGTGGCACGGGGATTGCGCGGTGCGCCTGAGGCTTTTTCAACCCGGCCCTTGGAGAAACGAGGCGAGCGATGAACGGAAGCGGCGAAAGGGACGCGCGTAGGAAGCTGCAGCCCGCTGGCGGCAGGCAGCGCCAACCCGCCGAGAGCACCGCCGCGCTGCTGCGCGAGCTGGTCGCCCACCTGCGGCAGAACCGGACCCAGCTCCGCGAGGAATGGGCGCGACGCATCACCGAATCGAAGCTGCTGACCGCGATGACGCGCGAGGAGATCTTCGCCGAAGCCACGTCCATCTACGACAACTACGTCGAGGTGCTCGAGACCGGCAGCGTCGAGGCACTCCAGGCCTACGCGCGCAACCTCTCCGAGCGCATCATCCCCCGCGGCGTCGAGACCCACGAGGTGCTGGGCATCGTGCTGCTGCTGCGCGACGTCCTGGCGCGCTCGCTGTTCGAGAAATACCAGGGGGACTTCTCGCTGCTGAACAGCGTGCTGGACGCCTACGAGCCCGCCGCGAACCGCGTGGCCAACACCGTCGCCATCGGCTTCGTACAGGAGCGCGAGCGCATCATCCGCCAGCAGCAGGAGGCGATCCGCGAGCTCTCGACGCCCGTGCTGCAGGTGCGGGACCGGCTGCTGATCCTGCCCATCATCGGCGTGATCGACCCCCAGCGGGCACGCCAGCTCACCGAGCAACTCCTGCGTGGGATCCGGGCCAACCGAGCGAAGGTCGTCGTCGTCGACATCACCGGCGTGCCATCCGTGGACGCGACCGTGGCCAACCACCTCGTCCAGACCGTCGACGCCTCGCGGCTGATGGGCGCCAACGTGATCGTGACCGGCCTCAGCTCCGAGATCGCCCAGACCCTCGTGACCATCGGCGTGGACCTCGGCAAGATCAACGCCGTGGGCGACCTGCAGGGCGGCATCGAGGAGGCGGAGCGGCTGCTGGGCTACAAGGTGGCGATGACGGGCGAGATCACGGAACAGGACGGCTAGTCCCCGGCCATGCGTGTCCCCATCCTCAAGCAGCGCGACTACCTGATCGCCTCGATCCAGTCGGCGCTGTCCGACGAGGACCTGCTCCAGCTGCGCGACGACCTCGCGCAGCAGGTGGGGAAGTTCCGGTCGCGCGCCGCGATCGTGGACGTCACCGTGCTGGACGTGATGGACTCCTTCGCGGTCCGCACGCTTCGCGCCATCTCCCACATGATCCGCCTGCGGGGCGCCGAGACGGTCATCGTGGGGATCCAGCCCGAGGTCGCCTTCGCCATGGTGCAGCTCGGCCTGACCCTGGGAGACGTCGCCACCGCCCTCGACCTCGAGGAGGGGCTCGCGTACCTCGACAAGAAGACGAAGACGAAGGCCGCCGCCCCGCATGGCAAGTGAAGGGGAGCCGCGGCTTGCTTCCCGCGGAGAGGCCGTCGTCCGCATCGCGTCCGCCGCCGACATCGTGACCGCGCGGCAGCGCGGCCGTGAGCTCGCGGCCGGGCTTGGCTTTTCACGAAGCGACCAGACGGTGATCGCCACGGCGATCTCCGAGCTGGCGCGCAACATCCTCGAGTACGCGACGCTCGGCGACATCGTGCTGGCCGAGGCACAGCGCGGCGCCCGCGCCGGACTCGTGATCGTGGCGCGGGACAGGGGGCCTGGGATCGCCGACATCGGCCAGGCCCTGCAGGACGGCTACTCGACGGGGCGCGGGCTCGGCATCGGCCTGCCCGGCGTGCGGCGGCTGATGGACGAGTTCGACATCGTGTCCGACGTCGGGAAGGGGACGCGCGTGACGGCTCGCAAATGGCTCCCATGAGCGCGCCGCTCATCGACTGGGGCGTGAGCTCGCGGGCCTTGCCCGGGCAAGCCGCCTCGGGCGACCGCCACGTCATCGAAGCGTTCCCCGGCGGTGCGCTGATCGGGGCGATCGACGGGCTCGGTCACGGCGACGCGGCGGCGAGCGCCTCCCGGACGGCGGGCGACGTGCTCGGGCGGCACTGCTCCGAGTCGGTGATCGCCCTGGCCCGGCGCTGTCACGAGGCGCTCCTCTCCACGCGCGGCGTGGTCATGAGCCTGGCCTCCTTCAACGGCGGCGACCAGACGATGACGTGGCTGGGGGTCGGGAACGTGGAGGGGGTGCTGCTGCGCGCCAACGCCCGGGCCGTCCCGATGCGCGAGCAGCTCTTGCTCCGCGGCGGCGTGGTCGGCTATCAGCTCCCGCAGCTCTCGGCCTGGGTGCTGCCGCTCTGCCGGGGCGACACCCTGATCTTCGCGACCGACGGGATCCGCTCGGAGTTCGCGAGCGTCGTCGACAGCGGCGGATCCGCAGCGGCGCTGGCCGACCGCATCCTCGCGGGATACGCCAAGGGAACCGACGACGCGCTCGTGGTCGTGGCGCGCTACGCCGGCATCGAGCGATGACGGTCGCGGCTCAAGAGCTCACCGAGCGGTACGCAGCGGCGCTCCGCGACTACCTGTCCGGCGGGGGCGAGGCCGCGCTTCTGCGAGCCTACGAGCTGGGCCGTCAGGCGCTCGCGCAGGGCGGCGGCGTCCTGGAGATGGCCGCGCTCCATCAAGAGGCCCTGGTGGCCGCGCTGCTCGAGATGCTGGCGCCGGACGACAGCCGGCGCACCGCGCGGCGGGCCTCGGAGTTCTTCGCCGAGGCGCTCGCGTCCTTCGAGATGAACCAGCGCGGCTTCGCGGAGGCCAACGCGATACTGCGAGACTTGAACCGCGAGCTCCGGGAGCGCGTGGAGCGCGTGCTGGGACAGTACCGCGAGGCGCGCCGGACGATCGACGAGCAGCGCCGCGTCGACCAGCTCAAGGACGACTTCATCTCGATCGTGAGCCACGAGCTGCGCACGCCGCTCACCTCGATCCACGCCTCCCTGCGGTTGATGCAGCGCGGCCTGGGCGGCGACCTGGCACCGGACGCGCGCCAGCTGGTCGACGTCGCGGCGCGGAACAGCCAACGGCTGGTGCGGCTGGTCGACGAGATCCTCGACCTCCGGAAGATCGAGGCCGGCGCGGAGATGGAGCAGCGGCCCGTCGATGTGCGCGCGCTCCTCGAGCAGGCGCTCGAGGCGAACCGGTCGTATGCGGAGCAGCACGGCGTGCGCTTCGTGTTCGAGGGCGGCGAGGGTCTGCGGGTGCTGGGCGACGCCGAGCGCCTGATGCAGGTCCTCGCCAACCTGCTCTCGAACGCGGTGAAGTACTCGCCGCCGGGCGAGGCCATCGTGGTCTCGTCCGAGCGCCGCGCGGGCTCGGTCCGCGTGACCGTGCGCGACCGCGGGCCTGGAATCCCGGTGCAGTTCCGCGAGCGGATCTTCCAGAAGTTCGCACAGGCGGACACCTCGACCAGCCGCGAGAAGGGCGGGACGGGGCTCGGCCTCAGCATCAGCAAGGCGATCGTCGAGCGCCTCGGTGGGCGGATCGACTTCGACAGCGGGCCGGGCCAGGGAAGCGCCTTCTACTTCGAGCTTCCCGAGCACCCGATCGAATGAGACCGCTGGAGCGCATCCTCGTGGTGGAGGACGACCCCGACATCCAGGCCGTCACGGCGCTGTCCCTGCGCGCCTTCGGCGGCTATGCGGTGCAGGTCTGCGGCTCGCCGCGGGAGGCGGTCGGTGCAGCGGAGTCGTTCGGCCCGGACCTGATCCTGCTCGACGTGATGATGCCCGGCATGGACGGCCTCGCGACGCTCGAGACGCTGCGCCAGACGGAGGCCACCGCGAGGATCCCCGTCATCTTCATGACCGCCAAGGTGCGTCCGCCAGAGATCGCCCGCTACACGGAGCTGGGCGCGCTCGGTGTCGTGGCGAAGCCCTTCGAGCCGGATGGCCTGGCCGAGACGATCCGGACCCTCTGGGAGCGTGCCCATGCCTGAGAGCGCCGGCTGGCGTGAAGAGCTTCTGAAGCTCAAGCAGGAGTACGCCGCGCAGCTCGGGACGCGCCTCAAGTCCATCGAGGATGCGGCCATTGCCCTTCGAGAGACCTGGGATGCCGACAGAGTGGAATCCCTCTACCAACAAGTGCACCGCCTGGCCGGGTCGGCGGCCATCTACGGCTTCGAGCAGGTCAGCGGCGCAGCCCAGGCGCTGGAAACGGCCTTGCTCGACTCGATGGAGCATCGGCCCGGCGCCCGCCGCCGCCTTCAGGAGGAGTTGGCGAGACTCTTGAAAGAGCTCCACGGGGTCGCGCGGGAGAGTCCGGGCTGACGACCGGCGACCCTGGAAGGAGCCGCCATGTCCGAGACCGTCCTGGTCGTCGACCACGACATGATCGCCTCGGCGATCGTGCGCCAAGCGCTCTCACCCCGGGGCATTCGGGTGATCGAGCGACGCAACGGCCCCGCCGCTCTGCTCTGGCTCGAGTCCCACGACGCCGACCTGATCCTCGTGGAGGCCTCACTGCCGGAGGTGTCGGGGCCGGACGTCTGTCGCCAGATCCGCGCGACCGAGCGCACGCGCCACGTGCCGGTGCTCATGCTCTCCAATCGCGACCGATTCGCAGACCGGGCGGAGGCGCAGGCGGCCGGAGCCGACCTCTTCCTGGTCAAACCGCTATCCGCGTTGCGGCTCAGCCAGCTCGTCCAGCGGTTCCTGATCCTGCGGCGCTTCGAGGCGCGGCGGGCCGAGCTCGTCGCCCTCAGCGGATCTGGGCGCGCAGCCCGAGAGGCCGCCGGGAGGAGTTGATCGACTAGGCGGGCACTACGCTGCGGTCGAAGACCGCCGCGAGGTGCCCGGCCAGCCGGTCCATCGCGTCGTCGAGAGCCACGGCACGTCCCAGACGCCGCTCGAGGCTGGTCACCTGGCGGCCCTGGATACCGCACGGAACGATGAGGTCGAACGGGGCGAGGTCGGTGCTGACGTTGAAGGCCAGGCCGTGGGAGGTGACCCAGCGCGACAGGCGCACGCCAATGGAGCCGATCTTGGCGTCGCCGACCCACGCCCCCGTGAGGCCTTTCACCCGCATCGCCGCCACCCCATAGTCGGCACAGGTGCGGATCATGACCTCCTCGAGGTCGCGCACGTAGCGGTGCACGTCGCGGCGCTCCGGCTCGAGCTCGAGGATCGGATACGCGACGAGCTGGCCTGGGCCGTGATACGTGACGTCTCCCCCGCGCCCGGCCTCGAAGACCTCGAAGCCCTGCGCGCGCAGCGCAGCCTCGGAGAACAGCACGTTCTCACGGCGGGCATTCCGGCCGAGCGTGAAGACCGGCGGGTGCTCGAGGAGGAAGAGCGTGTCGGGAGTCTCGCCGCTCTGCCGCACCCGGACCTGCCGCTCCTGGATGGCCAGCGCCTCGGCGTAGCGGACACGGCCCAGCTTCCGCACGATGAGTGCCTTCACGCGGTCACGAGCCAATCTTCTCAGAGCGCGGCTTCGTCGAACTCCTGCAGCCCCTTCTTCAGGTGGCTCATGAAGCGGTCGGCGTCGGCGCCGTCCACGATCCGATGGTCGAAGGTCAGACAGAAGTACGACATGCTGCGGATGGCGATCGCGTCGTCGCGAACCACCGGTCGCTTCTCGATCGTGCCGATGCCGAGGATGGCCACCTGGGGCTGGTTGATGATCGGGGTCCCGAACAGGCTGCCGAAGACGCCGGGGTTCGTGATCGTGAAGGTGCCGCCCTGCACCTCTTCGACCTTCAGCTTCTTGGCGCGTGCGCGCTCGGCGAGGTCGTTCACGGCCTTGGCCAGGCCGAGGACGTTCTTCTCGTCGGCGTTGCGGATCACCGGCACGATCAACCCCCATTCGAGGGCGACGGCCATCCCGAGGTTGATGTCCTTCTTGTAGACGATCGACTCGCCGTCCACGCTCGAATTCAGTACGGGGAAGGCCTTGAGGGCGTCGATCGTGGCCTTCAGGATGAACGGCATGAAGGTGAGCTTGATGCCGCTGCGCTCCTCGTAGTCGTGGCGGCGCTTGATGCGGAGCTGATCGACGCGCGTCATGTCGATCTCCCACACCGTCGAGACGTGGGCCGAGATGCGCTTCGACAGCGTCATGTGCTCGGCGGTCTTCTTGCGAATCGGCGACATCGGCACGAGCTGGACCCGCTCGCCGGCCTGATAGGCCGGCACGAACGGGGCGGGGGGCGCCTCGAAGGCGGGGGCCACCTCGGCGGCGGAGGGCGCCTCGACACCCGCGGGCTCTGGCGCCGAAGGCTCGCCGCGGGCCTCGATGTGGCCCAGGATGTCCTGCTTCGTCACGCGGCCCGAGATGCCCGTGCCCGGCACGCCGGCGATGTCCACCCCGTGCTCGGCCGCGATCTTGCGGACGACGGGAGAAGACCGCGTCTGGCGCAGCTCCTCGACGCTCATC
>DATFEN010000151.1:0-13721 GCA_035251085.1 Vicinamibacteria bacterium
GGAAGCGTTACGCGGACCTCCTGCGCGCCGCGGGACACGATCCTGGCCCCGATCCGAGCTCGCGGCTCGCGGAGCGGCTGGAGGCGCTGGCCGTGCGGGCGGGCCTGACTCGCGGGCTACGCGCAGCCGGGGCGAAGCCAGACGACCTGCCCGCTCTCGCGCAGCATGCGGCGCGCCAGTGGACCGGACAGTTCAACCCTCGGCCTTTCGGCGAAAGCGAAGCCCTGGGGCTCTACCGCGAGGCGCTGTAGACCCGTGCGGCGGCGCCACGCGCTCGGGATGCTGGCGACGACGCTGGTCGCACCGAAGGCGCTCGCCCGGCTGGCCCAGGACGTCACACCGCGCGCCGATTGGCCGCAATTCCGAGGAGATCCACGGCTCACGGGCGTGGCGGCCTCGGAGCCGCCGCCGCTCACGATACTCTGGAGCAGCGACCTCGGCGAGTCGATCGACTCCTCGGCCGCGATCGCCGACGGCGCGGCCTTCGTTGGCTCGCATGCCGGCCAGCTCGTGGCGCTCGATCTCGAGACGGGAGCGCGCCGCTGGGCGTACTCCACGGGCAGCGAGATCGCGGAGTCGTCGCCTTGCTTCGCTGCGGGTCTCGTCTTCGTCGGCGACGCCAAAGGCGTGGTGCACGCCGTTCACGCGCGCGACGGCAAGCCGGCCTGGAGCTTCAAGACCGGCTCCGAGATCAAGGCGTCGCCGGTCGTGAGCGAAGGCAAGCTGCTGATCGGCTCGTACGACCACCACGTGTACGCGCTCGACGCCGCGACGGGCGCGCTGGCCTGGAAGCTCGAGACGGACGGCCAGATCCAGGCCACCGCTTCGCTCGACGGCGGCCTCGCGCACGTCGCCGGTTGCGATGCGCTGCTGAGAGTGATCCGCGTTCGCGATGGCCATGAGGTGTTCCACGTCTCCTCGGGCGGCTACACGGGCGCCTCGGCGGCCCTCGACGGCGAACGTGCCGTCTATGGGACGTTCGAGAACGAGGTGCTCTGCATCGAGCTGGGCGCGCGCCGTGTCCAATGGCGCTACAAGCCGAAGGAGCGCCAGTTCCCCTTCTACTCCTCGGCTGCGCTCGCGGATGGCAAGGCCGTGGTCGGCGGCCGCGATCGCCTGGTGCACGCGCTCGACCTGGCAACCGGCCGACCGCATTGGACCTTCGCCACCCGTGCGCGCGTGGACTCCTCGCCCGCCGTCGCGGGAGGCCGCGTGTTCATCGGCTCCGGCGACGGCCGCCTCTACGCCCTGGAGCTGAAGAGCGGGAAGCTCGTCGAGGAGTTCGACTCTGGGTCGCCCCTCACCGCTTCACCCGCCATCGCCGCGGGTCGGCTCGTGATCGGCACCACGGACGGGCAGCTCTTCTGCTTCGGGTCGAAGGATCGAGCGCGCGCTTCGGATTGAATCCCTTGAACCGGAGCCAAGCGGTCGGGTTCGACTCGCCCTAGAATCGACGGGCGGAGGGACGCATGTTCCGTTCATCGCCGTTGCTGGCGCCGACCACCATGCTCGCATTGCTGCTCGGTGCCCCGCTGGCCGCGCGAGAGCGCGCGATCGAGACGCGCTGGCCGGGCTGGCGCGGCCACGGCCAGGGAGTCGTCCCCGACGCGACGATTCCTCTCGAATGGAGCGAGACGAAGAACATTCTCTGGAAGACGCCGATCGCCGGGCGCGGGCTCTCCTCGCCCATCGTCTGGGACAGCCAGATCTTCCTGACCACCGCGATCGAGGGCGACGTCGTCCCCGGCGTGAAGCCGATGCGCCACGTCCAGCCCGACGGCACCGAGTTCCGCCATCCCGAGGCGGTTGGCGACGACCGCAGGCACAAGTTCGCGCTGTTGTCCCTCGATGCGCGCACCGGGCGCATGCTCTGGCAGCGCGTTCTCTGGGAGGGTGTGCCCTCCGACTCTCGGCACAGGAAGGCGAGCTTCGCGAGCCCGACCCCCGTCACCGACGGCGAACGCGTCTACGCGTACTTCGGCACCGAGGGCCTCTACGCGTGCGACCTGCAGGGCCGACTCGTCTGGACGTTCGACCCGGGGACCGTGGCGAGCTTCAGCGTGGGCGTCGGTACGTCACCCGTGCTCTATGGAGAACTGTTGATCCTGCTCGCCGACGAGGACAACGGCGAGAAGTCCTACATCGCGGGACTCGACCGGCGCACGGGAAAGGTGGTCTGGCGCACGCCGCGCAACGTCGAGCTGAGCTGGGCCACCCCCGCGCTGGTGAAGGGCCCAGACGGAGACGAGCTGCTCACCGCGGGCAACCAGGCCAACATCGCCTACGACCCGAAGAGCGGCCGCGAGCTGTGGCGCGCCCAGGGCCTCGAGAGCAACGCCATCGCCACGCCGCTCGTGGGCGATCGCGTGGCGGTGTTCTCGTCGGGCTATCCGACGAAGATCTCGCTCGCGGTGAGGCCCGGTGCGGGCGCCGGAACCAAGGCCATCCTGTGGCGCTACGACAAGGGCTCGGCCTACGTGCCCTCGCCTGTCCTGTACGAGAACCACGTGTACCTCGTCACGGACAAGGGCCTCGTCACCTGTCTCGATGCCCAGACGGGCGCGGTGCGCTACGAGGGCCGTCGTCTACCGGTGCCCGCGACGCTGCTGGCCTCGCCCATCGTGGTGGACGGACGGCTGCTCTTCATGAGCCAGGAGGGCGATACCTTCGTCGTGAAGGCGGGGCCCGAGTTCGCCGTCGAGCGCGTCAATGCGCTGGGCGAGCCGATCAGCGCCTCACCCGCCGTCGCGGGCGATACGCTCTTCATCAGGGGCGAGAAGCACCTCTTCGCGATCGCGGCGATGCAATCCCGGTAACGGACGACACGGAGCTACGGGAGGACCGCCCCTCCGTGTTCCCGGGCCGGCGGGAAGTAGCGCGCGATCGTCTGCGGGCTGGGCTTGGGCGTCAGGCGACTGACCACCGCCATCAGCAGCCCCGAGATCAGGACCATCGGCACCACCGGCATGAACCCGAGGACGGCGGTGCCGCCTGGCGTGCGCGCCAGGAGGTCCGCGCCGAAGAGCCGGGCGACCACCACGGGCGGCCCTGGAGGAGGAGCGGGCACGGCGGCCTGGAACAACGCAACGGCCATGACCGCGGAGGCCACCCACACGGTGGAGGCCAGCGCCCCCCACTTGGTGCTGCCGCGCCAGAACAGCGCGGCGATGAGCAGAGGCGACAGCGCGGCGAAGCCGGTGAAGGCGTATTGGATGGCCAGCGTGAAGATCGACTCGGGCGCGTTCATTGCGATCGCGTAGGCCACCAGGGTCAAGGCCACGACGAAGGCTCGCCCGGTCTGCACCTGGACGTGGGCCCCGAAACGATCCTTGTGCCCGTAGTGTGCGAAGACGTCCTCGGTGAACATGGTCGAGAGCGCGAGGATCTGCGAGTCGGTGGCCATCACGGCCGCCATGATGCCCGCTCCCAGGATGCCCGCGAGCCACAGGGGTGCGTAGCGCTCGAGGAGCAGGAGCAGCACGTCGTCACCTTCCATGCGCGTCCGCAGCTCGTCGCGCTGTTCGCCCGTCAGGGTCTTCCCCTCCACGGCCAGGGTGCGGCGCGCCTCGATCTTGTCCTTCACCTCCGGGATGTCGGTCGCGCGGTTGGCCATGACCCCGAGGAACACGCAGGGCAGCCAGATCGCCATGATGCACAGCGGGTAGAGAACCACGGTCTTGCGGAACTGGGCCAGCTTGCGCGCCGTGAGGCAGAACATCGTGATGTGGGGGAAGGCGATCGCGGAGAGGGGAATGAACGTGTAGCTGAAGAAGTAGAACGGCGAGATCCGCTCGCGGCTGAGCAGGTAGGCCCCTGGAGAGGCGAGCAGCGCCTCGGCCGAGCGCGTGAACCCTCCCATCCCGTAGCCGATCACGGCCAGCGCGATGGTCCCGAAGAGCAGGAACAGGATGGTCTGGAAGGTGTTCACGAAGGCCGTCCCGCGCATGCCCCCGAAGAAGACATAGGTCATCACCACCGCCGCCACGAGGGCCCCTCCGAGCCAGAACGGCACGACCCCGCCGCTGACCGTGGAGAGCGTCGTGCCGCCGCCCATCACGCCGATGATGATGTAGGGCACCAGGAGCACCGCCTGGACCGCGAACACGACGGTGCCGATGTGGCTGCACTCCCAGCGATCGCGGAACAGCTGCACCGGCGTGATGAACCCGTAGCGTTTGCCGAGCGCCCAGACGCGCGTGCCGATCAGCAGGATCGTGAGGGGGATGACGAGGCCCGAGGACGAAGCCATCAGCCCGTACGTCGCGATTCCGTTGTTGAAGGCGTGCCCCGAAGAGCCGAGGATCGCGAAGGCCGTCATGTTCGTCCCGAACAGCGACATCAGGAACACGAACGGGCCGATCGAACGGCTGGCCAGGAAGTACTCCTCCACCTCCTCCTTGCCCCGCGCCTGGCGAAATGCGAACACGCCGATGTAGACGACCACCGTCAGGTACGCGAGGACGATGAGGGCGGGGATCACGGGCGGTCCTTGCGCGGGGGCTCGACATCGCGCTCGAGGTGACCCGGCCAGGCCCGGGACACGAGCAGCCACATCAGCAGCGCGGCGAGGACCGAGAAGCCGGCGTGGTAGGCGAGCCCGATCGGCAGGAACCCGAAGACCAGCGGCCGCGCCGTCCGCCAGAACCACATGTCCTGGTGGAGCGCGTAGACGACCACGACCGCGAGGGTCAGCAGCGATCTTTTCAAGCGGGCGCCCGATCTAACCGCGGGGCGGCACGGCGCGTCAAGGCGGCCCGTGTGAAAGGATGTTTCGACGGCCGGGTTTCGTTGCCTGCGCGCGTGCGGGGCGCGGCACAATAGCGCCGAGTCTGGGGGACTCACGAGGAACTCGCCCGATGCCAAAGATCACGCACGCCGTGACGGGGTACGCAGGGGGCCTCGCGCTGGCCCTGTTCGCCGCCGCCGCCGAAGGCACGGACTGGCCCGGCTGGCGCGGGCCGAATCGAGACGCGGCGTCCTCCGAGTCCGGCCTGCTGCCCGCCTGGCCCGCCTCGGGGCCTCCCCTCGCCTGGAAGGCCTCCGGCATCGGCTCCGGCCTCTCGAGCGTCGCCGTCGTCGCCAACCGCATCTTCACCATGGGCGACCGGAGCGGGTCGCAGCACGTCGTGGCCCTGGACGCGAAGGACGGAAAGATCCTGTGGAGCGCACGTGTCGGGCCCGCATGGGTCGAGGAATACGGCGGCTCGCGCAGCACGCCCAGCGTGGACGGCGAGAGCGTGTACGCGCTGGGCACCGACGGCGACCTGGTCTGCCTGGAGGCCGCGACCGGCAAGGAGCGCTGGCGCAAGAGCCTGACCCGCGACTTCGGCGGGGTCATGATGTCGCGATGGAAGTTCAGCGAGTCACCGCTCGTCGACGGCGATCGCGTCGTGGTCACGCCGGGCGCCCGGGACGGCGCGCTCGTCGCCCTGGACAAGCGGACGGGAGCGACGATCTGGAAGGCAGCGATCCCCGACCTCGGCCCGAACGGGAACGACGGGGCCGCGTACTCCTCCATCGTGATCTCGAACGCCGCCGGCGTGAAGCAGTACGTGCAGCTGATGGGGCGCGGGCTCGTCGGCATCCGCGCCGATGACGGGAAGTTCCTGTGGGGCTACAACCGGGTCGCCAACGGAACGGCGAACATCTCGACCCCCATCGTCCGCGCGAGCTGGGTCTTCGCTTCGACCGGCTACCAGACCGGCGCGGCGTTGCTGGAGCTCTCGAAGACGCCCGACGGCGGGGTCAAGGCCAAGGAGCTGTACTTCCTCGACCCGACCACGTTCCAGAACCACCACGGCGGGATCGTCCTGGTCGGCGACCATCTGTTCGCGGGCCACGGGCACAACAAGGGGTTCCCGATCTGCTTGGACTTCATCACGGGCAAGGTGGTCTGGGGCGGCGACATCCGCAACGCCGGCTCGGGCTCGGCCGCGGTGATGTACGCCGACGGCCGTCTCTACTTCCGTTACCAGAACGGCGTCGTTCTGCTCGTCGATGCGAGCCCGAGCGGCTACAAGGAGCGCGGCTCCCTCACCATCCCGGACGTGAAGAACCCGAGCTGGCCTCACCTCGTCGTGGCCGATGGGCGGCTGTACGTGCGCGAGCAGGACGTGCTGTACGTCTACGACGTGAAGGCGGGCGGAGCAGCCGCTGCCGCGCGGTGAGCTGCCCCTTCCCCGTCAGCGCGACGCCGCGGCGGTGCCCCGACCCAGGCAGTACAGCGCCTGCTGCGTGCGGATCAAGAGCTGGTTCCCCGTGGCCACGGGCGAGCTGAGCGTGTAGCCGTCCAGCACGTTCTCGGCCAGCAGCTCGAAGCGAGGTCCGGCTTTCACGACGCTCGTGATGCCCTCCTCGCTGATGGCGTAGAGCTTCCCGTCGGCCAGCAACGGCGAGGCGCTGTAGGTGGCGGTGCGCAGCCGCTGCGGACCGTAGTGCGTCTTCCCCGTGGCCAGGTCGAGGCAGAACAGCAGGCCCTTGTCCGTGAGCACGTAGAGGTCCTTGCCGTCGGTCGCCGGCGTCGGCACGTCCGGGCCGTTGTCGAAGGACCAGAGCCGGTGGCTGTTCGTCACGTCGCCGCGCCCGAACGCGCGGAGCGCGAGCATCGGCCGGATCCGCGTGGGCGCGATCACGACGTCGCCCACCGCGACGGGTGAGGCCACGATCCGGTAGTTGCCATCGTTCGCGGGGTTGAGGCCGTCGGCCCGCCACAGCTCGCGGCCCGTGGCGGGATCGTGGCCGGTGACCACGTCGCCTCCGGTCACCACGATCTCGAGCGCCTCTCCCCGACGCACGGCCGCCGGCGTCGAGTAGGAGTCGGGCGACTCCTGGATCGCCGCCGTGGGCCGCTCGACCCGGAAACGGGTCCGTCCGGTCCCCGTATCGAGCCCCAGCAGATACGAGGGGTCGTCGGTGTTCATGCCGTGGAGAACCTGCACGTAGAGCGTGTCCCCGACCAGGAGCGGCGAACTGCCATAGCCCCAGTTCAATCCGAAACGGCCGTAGTCCTTCTGGATGTCCCGGGCCCACAGCTCACGGCCATCCAGGTCGAAGGCCTTGATCACGCCGTTCCCGGTCATGACGTGGATGCGACGGCCGTCGGTGACCGGCGAGGGCGTCGACATGTTGTGCTTGCGGTGGGTATGGCCCGCGGCTCCGCCGAGGGGGCGCTTCCAGAGCACCGACCCCGTCCGGCGATCGGCGCACCAGAGGTGCACCTGATCGCCTTCGATCACGTTGACGAACACGCGGTCGCCGGCCACGACCGGCGTCGAACCGCTGCCGCTCGGGAGCGGCAGCGTCCAGGCGACGTTGTCCTGGCTCGACCAGCGCAACGGAAGGTTCCGCGCTGGACTCTCCCCCGTCGCCTTGGGCCCGCGCCAGTTGTGCCAGTCTGTCGCCGACGCTGCCGACGCCACGCTCAGGACGAGCCCGGTCCCGAGCCACCTGCCCGCGAGGAAACTCATGGCGCGCCTCCGCACCGCACCAGAATACCGCGAGCCCGGCGGCGTTGACGATTCTTCACAGACGTTTCCGGCCGGCCGCTTCGTAGTGCCACGTAGAATGGGAACGTGGGGAGTTCAACGGCCGCGGTGAGGACAGCGGCGATGGCCGTCGGCCTGGCCGCCCTGTGCGTGACGCGAGTCGCCGCGCAGCCCACGACGGGCTCGATCTTCGGCCAGGTCGAGGATGCTTCGAAGGCGCCGCTGGGCAACGTTCAGCTGCGCGCCCTCCACGTGGAGAGCGGCCGCACCCGCACGGTCACAGCCGACTCCCAGGGCCGCTTCTCCCTCGCCGGACTTCCGGTCGGGAACTACGAGCTCCGGGCCGAGCTGACGGGATACCGGCCGCTGGTACGGCGCGGCCTCCGTCTCGACGTGGGAGAGCCCCTGGTCCTGACGTTGCGCCTCGACCTCGGCGCGCTCGCAGAGGAGATCACCGTCGAGGCCGACGCGACGGGCGTGAACACGCGCTCCAGCGAGCTGGGCTACCTCGTCTCCGAGGAGACGATCCGCGACCTGCCCCTGAACGGCCGCAACTACACCGACCTGGCCTTCCTGCAGCCGGGGGTCATCGCCTTCCCGCACCGAGACGGCGGCTCGGTCGTGGCCCACGGCCTCGCCGCGAGCGTCAACGGGCAGGACCCGCGGTCCAACGTCTACCTGCTCGACGGCACGCTCATGAACGACTTCACCAACGGACCCGCGGGCAGCGCCGCGAGCACCGCCCTCGGCACCGAGACGATCCGGGAGTTCCGCGTGGAGGCCAACGCGTACGGCGCGGAATTCGGCCGCAACTCCGGCGGCCAGCTCAACGTGGTCACGAAGTCCGGGGGCAACGCCTTCCACGGCAGCCTGTTCGAGTACCACCGCAACGACGCCCTCGACGCGCGGAACTACTTCGACACCGACGCGAAGCCGGAGTTCCGGCGCAACCAGTTCGGCCTGACGCTCGGCGGACCTCTGCGCCGCGACCGCACCTTCTTCTTCGTCGGCTACGAGGGCCTCCGAGAGTCACTGGGGCGGACGGTCCAGAGCGTCGTGCCGAACCTCGCCGCGCGCCAGGGTGTGCTCCCGGATCCGGCGCTCCCGGGCGCGACCGTGACCATCCCGGTGAGCCCGGCGGTGCAGCCCTACCTCGACGAGTATCCCTCGCCCAACGGCGACGAGCTGGGCGGCGGGCTCGCCGCCTTCAGCTTCCCCTTCGAGCAGACGCTCGACCAGAACTACTTCCAGGCGCGCGTCGACCAGAACGTGGGCGCGAACGACCAGCTCTTCGTCCGCTACACCCACGACCGTGCCGAGCAGTTCCTGCCCACGGACTTTCCGCAGTTCCCGCGCACGTTCGTGTCCCGCAACCAGTTCGCGACGGCCGAGTACCGCCACCCCGCCTCTCCCAACACGCTGGCCACCTTGCGGCTCGGCTACTCGAGGACGCGCATCGGCCAGGAGGTGCAGGCCAATACCTCGGCCCCGCTTGCGCCCTTCGTCCCCGGACGCGCGTTCATGGGAGACATCGACATCGGCGGGATGCCGCGCTTCGGCCCGCAGACCTCGGCGGACGTGTCCTTGAGGCAGGACGTTCTCGGCCTCCACGGCGAGGTCCTGCACAGCCGAGGCCGACACCTCTTGAAGTCGGGCCTGCTCGTGGAGCGCTACCGCGACGACATGTTCAACCCGACCTTCAGCCTCGGGATCTTCACGTTCTCGAACCTGGAGTCGTTCCTGCGCAACCGTCCGCTGCGCTTCATCGGGCTCACGCCGGAGGCGGACTTCGAGCGGAGCTGGCGCTTCACGTTGTTCGGGGGCTACGTCCACGACGACTTCCGCGTGGGGCGCGACCTCACCTTGAACGCGGGCGTGCGCCTCGAGTACGCGACGCGCCCGGTGGACCCGCGCGACGTGTCGCTCCCGAACCTGAGCGACCCGCAGGTCACGGTGGGTCCGCTCTACGAGAACCCCGGACCGAGCCTGTCACCACGAGTCGGCCTGGCGTGGGACGTCTTCGGTGACGGACGCACGTCCCTCCGCGCAGGCTACGGGCTGTACTACAACACCAACAACCACCAGAACCTGATCGTGACCGTGACCAACCCGCCGGCCACGCCTCGGCCCGTCATCGCGAACCCGGTGTTCCCGCAGCCGGACTTCTCGCGGCTCGGGGCGCTCTCGATCCGGCCGATCCAGAACGATCTCGAGCTGCCGCGCGTCCACGTGTGGAACCTCAACGTCCAGCGGGAGCTGCCGGCGCGCTTCCAGGTCAGCGTCGGATATGCGGGAGCGCGAGGTCGCCACCTGCTCCGCAACACGGACGCCAACGTCCCGGTGCCCCAGACGCTCCCCGATGGGACGCTCTTCAACGCGCCGACGGCGGCGAGGCCCAATTCGGCGTTCTCGGCCATCGAGCTCAAGAGCAGCGACGGGCGGTCCTGGTACAACGCGCTGATCGTCGAGGTGCGGCGCGCGGCGTCGAACGGGCTGAGCGTTCAGTCCTCCTACACCTTCTCGCGCAACGTCGACACGACCCAGGCGTCGACGTTCTTCTCCGACGCCACGAACGGCACGGTCTCGTGGTTCCCGGAGGCCGGCCAGCCCGACTACAACAAAGGCTTGGCCGACTACCACGCCAAGCACAACTGGGTCTGGAACGTGAGCTACGAGCTGCCCTTCGCACGTGGCTCCCGGGGCCTGTCCCGAGCGCTGTTCTCGGACTGGCAGATCGCCGCGATCGGGCAGATGCGCTCCGGGCCCTCGCTCACCCTGTTCGTCCAGGCCAACCGCTCGCGGTCGCGCTGGTCGCCTTCGATCGGCCCCGGCCAGGGGTTCGACCGGCCCAGCCTGGCGCCGGGCCGCACTCCGGAAGACGCGGTGCTCGGGGATCCGAGCCAATGGTTCGACCCCACCGCGTTCGTGCTGCAGCCGGCCGGCACGTTCGGGACCCTCGGACGAGGCGCGCTCATCGGTCCGGACCTGAAGGTCGTCGACCTGGCGCTCGTCAAGCGCATCCCGTGGTCGCGCCTGGGCTCGCAAGGCCGCGCCGAGCTGCGCGTCGAGGCCTTCAACGTCTTCAACTGGACGAACTTCGGGATCCCGAGCCTGCTGGCGTTCGCGGGACTGCAGGACGGAGAGGCGCCGCTGTCGACGTTGGGGAGGATCCGCTCGACGGCGACGGCCTCGCGCCAGATCCAGCTCGGGGTGCGCGTCCAGTTCTAACCACGGCCAGGACGACCACGGAGGACACAGACAGGCCCGGAGAGATCACAGAGAGATTTCCGTTTGCCAGCGCTAGGACTGCGGCTTGTAGTGGAGCACCAGGTAGCCTCCCACCGCAGCGAGCAGAAAGCCGAGGTACAGCATCGGGCTCGGTGCGGTTCGCGGCGGGTGCTGCCACATCGAGAACAGCACGTTGACGAGTGGTGCGCCGCCGAACACGAGCGGCATCACGTAGAGCGGCGACCCGCCAGAACGGAAAGCCCAGATGATGCAGACGGCCCCCACGGCGCCCAGAGCGCCCGCGAGCGTGGCGGCCGTGACGCCGCCAGCGCTGAAGCCCTGGAGCTGGCCCTGGGCGGACAGCGCCACGACGGGCACCAGGACGCCGATCAGGAAGTAGGCCGCACCGACGCACAGCAGCGCCCGCAACGGGTTGGCGAGGGCGAGCTGTCCCCGATGGATGGCCGGCCCGTAGAGGCCCCAGGAGAGCACGGCCCCGATCACGAAGAGTGTCCAGCGCATGTCGGCTCCTTTCGTGTCGTCCGGCTTCAATAGCGGAGGAACATGAGGCTGTCGGCGTCCTTCACGAGCACGCCATGGCCGAGGATGACGGGATGAGCCCAGGTGGGACTCGTGCCGAGGTCGTAGCGCTTCACGGCCTCGAAAGCCCTTCCGCCCTGCGCGGCGACGATCAGCTCGGCATCGGACGTGAGCAGGAACAGCATCCCGGCGCCGGCCAGCACGGCGGCGTTCTCGCCGACGCGGCCCGGAGACAGCCACTGCGTCACGCCGGTGGCGGCATCGACGCTGAAGAACTGGCCCTTCCTGCGGTGCGAGAGCCCGTAGAGGCGTCCGCCCACGAGGACCGGCGTGCTCATGTAGGCCATGACGTCGGCGTTCTCCCACAAGGGCTCCGCCTTCAGCGCTGCTCCCCGCCGTACCACGCGGATGGCCCGCAACGAGTGGTCGAGGCCGGAGTAGATCACCGTGTCGCCACCGATGACCGGCGTGACGGCGTTCTGTGCGTAGGGAGTCGTGAAGGGCAACCGCCACAGCAGCTCGCCGGTCTCGGCGGCCAGGCCGACCAGGTTCGATTCGCTGAGCGTCACGATCTGGCGGACGCCCGAGATCTCGGCGATCACCGGCGAGGCGTACGCGGGCCCGTCACCCTTCCAGGCCCAGCGCACTGCCCCAGACGCCGCATCGAACGCCGTGAGCGCCCCGTCGCCGCTCCCACCGACGTGAGCGACGAGGAGGCGGCGCTCCACGACCGGTGACATCGCGACTCCGTACAGAGGTGACGCCTCCCGGAACTGGCCTCGGAACTCCTTGCGCCAGACCAGGCGACCGCTCTTCGCGTCGAAGCACGAGAGGATGCCGCTGATCCCCAACGTGAAGATCCGGCCTTCGGCGACGACCGGCGTGGACTTCGGTCCCATGCCGTGGCTCGAGGCCGCCGGGTTCATCGTGTAGGGCGCCGGATAGCTCGCGCGCCACAGGCGGCGACCGCTCGCCAGGTCGAGGCTCTGCACCACCTCCTCCTCGCCCTCGCGCGAGAACACGAACACCTGGTCTCCCACGACGACGGGCGAGGCGTAACCAATGCCGACGCCGACCTTCCAGGCGGCCTGGAGCGCGCCGGGCCAGTGCCCGCGAGGCTCGAGCTCGGGGATGTGGCCATCCCTCGCTGGGCCGCGCCATTGCGGCCAGTCGGCGGCGACGGCGGGGACCGCGAGGAGCGTCAGAAGCAGCAGGACACGGGGCATGACGTCTCTCCTCATTCTGCGCGCAGCGACGACAGCAACGGCATCCGACGGATCACGGCGACGGCGAAACACGAGACGACCACCCCCGTGACGGCAACTGCGATGCCGAGCGCCCCGATCAGCGCGATCGGCCATCCGCCGCGCTGGGCCTCCAGGACGGGCCCGATCGCCACGAGCGCCGGCAGCGCCCCCGCGGCGAAGCCCAGCACCAGCAGCAGCCCGTTCTCGGCCAGCGTCATGACCAGGAGCTGTCCCCTGGTGAAGCCGGTGGCTCGCAGGAGAGCCAGCTCGCGCCGCTGCTCGAGGGCGTTGCGGACGAGCACGGTCGCGAGGCCGGCGGTGCCGAGGAGCAGGCCCAGGGCGCCGAGCGCCTGGAAGGTCGAGATGTACATGTTCTCCACCCGATGGAAAGCGGCGAGGCGAGCCTGGGTCTCGGTGACGTCGAAGCCGAGGTCGCCGAGCTGCGACTCGAGGTGCGAGGCGACGTCCGGCGCGCGCGCCGATGGCGCGTCGATCAGGAAGAAGCGGTAGCCGTTCTCGGAGGGGAAGGCCTTCAGGAAGTGCGCTTCCCCCACGAGGACCTCGCTCTGCAAGAGTCCGGGACGCAGCGCGCCGACGAAGCGCAGTCGCACGCCGCTCGCTCCGAGCTCGAGGACGTCTCCAAGCTTCTTGTGGAGGACGTACGCGAGCGAGCTGGCGTCGGCGATGGCGGGTAGCACGCCGTCTTCAGCCTCGCGCTCGAGCAGCAGCCACGGATTGTTGCGTTCCGCCTGTGTCTCGGCGAGCGACACCTGGAACGAGAAGCGGCCTTCCCTGAGGAAGGCGGCGGGTGGCGCCACCACGGTCGGCTGCTGCGGGCGATGCAGGTTGAGGCAGCTCGCGTCCTCGCCGCGGCTGGCGCGCAGGCCGACGATCGAGACGCCCCGCAGCTCGTCCTCCGACAGGCCGAGCGCCGCGCGTCCGTCGGCGGACGAGAGGTCGGAGTGCAGCGGCTGGAGCGACCAAGCCAGCAGCGCATAACCTCCCGCCTCGCCGCTCCGGCTGTCATCGGCTTCCTTCAGCCGGAAGGCTCCGACTGCGACGATCACGAATATCGCCGACGCCAGCAGGGCGACGCACAGCACGCTCCGGCCCGGACGGAACGATGCCCCGCGCCGTCCCAGGGCCGCCACGCTCGGAATCGCAGCCGGTCGCCGGGGTCGGCGGCCGATGAGCACCCGCGACGCGAGCACGGCACCGCCCA